>NZ_JBXAFO010000004.1:0-355752 GCF_058793255.1 Rhodococcus sp. MPR-R1B | reverse complement strand
GTCGGGATCGCCTCCACCCGCGAACTCGGCCTCGACCCCGCCAAGGTCAACGTCAACGGCGGCGCCATCGCCGTCGGCCACCCCCTCGGCATGTCCGGCGCCCGCATCGCCCTGCACCTCGCCCTCGAACTGCAACGCCGCGGCGGCGGCATCGGCGCAGCCGCACTCTGCGGCGGCGGCGGACAAGGCGACGCACTCATCGTCCGCGTCCCCAAGGCCTGAGTGTCTAAATACACCTGAACGAGCGCTCTCGCTCTGCGACGCCCCGTGGTTTTGCTCACACAACTACGGGGCGTCGTAGTTGTTCGGGCACAATGGCCTCATGGCGAACATCTTTGACGTATCCACTCCCGCGAAACGCTTCCGTCTGGTGGCGTGGTGGGAAGCTGTGACCTGGGCGGCCTTGCTGGTTGCCATGTTCTTCAAGTGGGTCCTCGGACACGAAGAAGCGATTCGCATCCCCGGAATGGTCCACGGAACCGCCGGCTTCCTGGTGTTCATCGTTGTTGCACTCCTGACCGCGTGGTCGCTCAAGTGGGACGTCAAGACCACGATCCTTGCGCTGATCTCGAGCGTTCCGCCCTTCGGCACCGTCATCTTCGAACGCTGGGCTGTGCGAAACGGCAAGCTCGGTGAGCTGTCCACGGAGTTCGATGCGTCCAAGGGCAACGCGGCGCTCGTCTGAGTGCTGCATCCCTCTACGTAGCTTCTCGCAACTCGTGACAAACTGGGAGCCGTGACTCGACCAGGTTCCAGGCCCCCCGCGCGTTCGTCCGCAGTTGCTGCCGCCATGAGCGGCGCAGTCGACTTGTCCGCCTTCAAAGAGCGGGCCACGGCCCCACCACCGCCGCGTAACACCAGCGGCGACGGGGCCGTTTCTGCTGTCTCCGGGGCAGTGATCGAGGTGACCGAGGAGAACTTCGAAAGCGAAGTCCTGCTGAAGTCGAGCCAGGTGCCGGTGATCGTCAACATCGGTGGCCGCGCATACGAGCCCTCGGTCGTATTCACCGAAGTTCTCGAATCATTTGCAGCGCGAGCCGGCGGCAAGTGGATTCTTGCCAACGTCGACGTCGACGTGAGCCCTCGTATCGCGCAGGCATTCGGTGTCCAGTCGGTTCCGACGGTTGTTGCTGTCGCGGCTGGTCAGCCGTTGGCCGATTTTCAGGGCGCTCAGCCAGAGGCGCAGCTCAGCCAGTGGTTCGACGCAGTCCTCCAAGCTGTCGAGGGCAAGTTGAGTGGGCCGGTCTCCGACGCGGACGAACCGGTGGAGGAGGTCGAGGATCCTCGATTCGTGGCCGCTGAAACCGCGCTGGACGAGGGCGATCTCGACGCCGCCATCGCTGCGTACCAGGAAATTCTCGACGCCGAACCCAACAATGCGGAGGCCAAGAGCGCTGTCCGCCAGGTGAAGTTCATGGCTCGGGTTCAGGGTGTCGATCCCGAGTCGATTGCGGCCGCGGACGCTGATCCGTCCGATCTCGAACTGCAGTTCGCTGCGGCCGACCTGGAAATGTTCGCCCAGCAACCCGAGGCGTCGTTCGCCCGCTTGATCTCGGTGGTCTCGCGAACTGCCGGCGACGACAAGGCTGCCGCTCGGACGCGCTTGCTCGAACTGTTCGAGCTGTTCGACCCGGCAGAACCGATCGTCATCGCGGCCCGTCGTAAGTTGGCTTCCGCTCTCTACTGACGTGTGGACCGGCAGTCGCTACTCCGTGTAGCGGCTGTCGCACACTTCCCGGCCACCGAGAACGCCGGTCCGGAACGCGTCGACACGTGCGAACCCGCTCGGAACCGTCTCACCGTTGACGTCACTGGCAGCCAGGCCGTCGGTCAGCAGCCCCGATACGGCTTCGTCGAGGTCGCCGGGGGAGAGTGTGACCTGTGCTCCGGACGCCGCGGCGTTGGTGGGACTGAGCGCTGCGGTGATGACGCCGGACAGGCAGGCGGCGCGCAGGGCAGTCTGCGGAGTGTCGAGCGATTGGCCGTTCTCCTTCTGCATCGCGAGGGTGTACCGCGACGCGAGCAGGACATAGGCATTGTAGTCACCGGTGATGTTGGTCTGGATCAACTCGCGTCGCCCGACGCGACCCGGCGTGCCGCGCTCGGCAAGGTCGTCGACGCTGATTCCGATGGTGTTCGTCGACGGGCAGTACGAGACGGGTTCGGTCGCAACGGCATCGCTGCACCCGGTGTCTGCGCCGGTGAACACGACCTTCGGTGGCTGCGGTAGATCGAAGATCGCTTGGAAGGTCTTCACGAACTCGTCGAGAGTTGCCTCGGTGACGGGCAGTTCTCCGGAATCGTTGCCCTCGGCGAACTGCTGCGGGAGGTCTGCACGTCGTGACTCGATTTCGTCGGCGTCCATCTTCGCGCACGCACCGGCGCCGTCGGTGAAGCCGATCTGAGTGGCGGTGACGCGCTCGAACGCCGAACCATGGTGGCTCTCAGGATCATTAGGGTCTTCGTCGCGGATGGCGACCGCCGACGCCAACACCTTGTTGAGTCCGTCGGAGGTGTTCATCGTGAAGTGCGCGGCCTTGTCCTCGGCGACGTGCCGCAAGAAGGCGCCACCGAAACAGTCGGCTTGCTGTTCGCGGACCAGGGCTGCGTCTCGTTTACCGCCGACGATCCCGGCCTTGCGTTGAACGGCATGGCCGTACTCGTGCGCAAAGATGAACGCGACGGCCACGTCACCGAACTTCTCCCGCACCTCGGGCAGCAGCAATTCACGATCCCAACCGATGGTGTGATCGATGCTGCAGTACCCGGCGTTGATGAGTTCTTCGGTGGTCTCCTCACAGAAGTCCGGGCCGTTCGATTCGGTGGGGTCCCACGAGATCAGCTCGTCGACCGGTTCGAAGGGCTTGTCGAACAGAGCCGGGTACTCGGCGGCCCAGTAGGTTTCGATGTCTGTGATGGCGTTGGCAGCCAGCGCGTCGATGTCCCCGCCGTCGGTGCCGGTGATTGCTCGGTCGGCGTTGGGGGCTCCCGGACGCAACCCACTTGGTCCTGCCGTTGCGTCGAGTCCGGCGACGCGGAAGGGATCGTGATAAATCGAGACGGCGTGGCCACTCGTTCCCTGGGCACAACCGGCGAGCAGTGCTGCCACTGCCAACAGTGACGACGTGACAATGACTACTCGCCGGCCGACCATCAACGCTCCAGACTTATCCAAATCGCTCCAGCAGCTGGCAGCGCCACCTGTGCGGAGGCTGGCCGACCGTGCCACGAATGCGACGTTGCTGTGACCGCTCCGAGGTTCCCGACTCCGGAGCCGCCGTACACCTCGGCATCGGTGTTGAGAATTTCCACCCATCGGCCGGGCTCTGGTAGCCCGACGCGGTAGCTCGAGTGCTCACTGCCCGAGAAGTTGAACAGGCAGGCGACAATCGAACCGTCAGTACCGTAACGCAGAAAACTGAGGACGTTGTTCTCGGTGTCGTTGGCGTCGATCCAGGAGTATCCACCGGGCGAGGTGTCGAGGGTCCACATGGCCGGATGACGTCGGTACGCGGAGTTGAGATCGCCGACCAGTCGCTGGACGCCGCGATGGAGAGTGCCGGTGTACTGATCGTCGAGCTGCCACCAGTCGAGGCCGCGTTCTTCGGACCATTCCGCACTCTGACCGAATTCCTGTCCCATGAACAGCAGTTGCTTGCCTGGATGCGCCCACATGTATGCAAGCAGTGAGCGCAGGCCGGACGCCTTGGCGAAGTCGTTGCCGGGCATCCGGGTCCACAGAGTTCCTTTGCCGTGCACCACTTCGTCATGGCTGATCGGTAGCAGGTAGTTCTCACTCCACGCGTACATCAGTGAGAACGTGATCTCGTGATGGTGGTAGGTCCGGTGTACCGGGTCGTGACCGAGGAACCCGAGGGTGTCGTGCATCCACCCCATGTTCCACTTCATGTTGAATCCGAGGCCGCCGACATTGGTCGCCCGAGTGACTCCGGGCCACGCCGTCGACTCCTCGGCGACGGTGACGACTCCTCGATGGTTCTTGTGGACGGTGGCGTTCATCTCCTGCAGGAACGCAACGGCTTCGAGATTCTCGCGGCCGCCGTGAATGTTGGGAGTCCATCCACCTTCCGGGCGTGAGTAGTCCAGGTACAGCATCGATGCGACAGCGTCGACGCGAAGTCCGTCGATGTGGAACTCCTCGAGCCAGAAGAGTGCATTGGCGACGAGGAAGTTCCGCACCTCGCGGCGACCGAAGTCGAATACGTATGTGCCCCAGTCCAACTGCTCGCCGCGACGCGGATCGGCGTGCTCGTACAGGGGAGTTCCGTCGAAACGAGCCAGGGCCCACTCGTCTTTGGGGAAGTGTGCAGGCACCCAGTCGACGATGACACCTATCCCTGCGGCGTGCAGGTGGTCGACGAACCAGCGGAAGTCGTCCGGGGTGCCGAAGCGGGAGGTCGGTGCGTAGTACGAGGTGACCTGGTACCCCCACGATCCACCGAACGGATGCTCGGAGACGGGCAGCAGTTCGACGTGGGTGAATCCGGTTTCGGTGACGTAGACGGCGAGTTGCTCGGCCATCTGCCGGTAGTCGAGCCCGGGACGCCACGATCCGAGGTGCACCTCGTACACGCTCATCGGGGACTGCGAAGGATCGACACCGGCGCGGGTTTCGAGCCAGGCCGCGTCGTTCCACTCATGCGAACTGGTGGTCACTCGCGATGCAGTCGCCGGCGGGACCTCGGTACCGAATGCCATGGGATCGGCCTTGTCGCGAACGGAGCCGTCGTGGCCGTGGACCCGGAACTTGTACAGCGAACCGACTGCGATGTCGGGCAGGAAGAGTTCCCAGACCCCAGTGGATCCGAGGACTCGCATGGGGGCGAATTGCCCACTCCACCCGTCGAAGTCGCCGACGACGGTCACGCCGCGGGCGGCCGGAGCCCAGACGGCGAACGAGGTGCCGTCGACGGGTCCGTCCGGTGTCTCGTAAGAACGCGGATGTGCACCGAGGATGTCCCACAGTCGTTCGTGCCGACCTTCGCCGAACAGGTGTAGGTCGAGTTCACCGAGAGTAGGCAGGAACCGGTAAGGGTCGGCTGCGAGAACCGTGTGTCCACCCGGGTACGTCACGGAATAGCGATAGTCGATCAGGTCGGGGTAGGGGACCAGAGCCGCGAAGATTCCGTTCGAAACATGTTCGAGAGGAAAGTGTTTGCCGCCGATGACGGCGCTGACGGACTCGGCGTTGGGACGCAACGCTCGCAGAACGGTGCCGTCGGCGTGGGGATGGGCGCCGAGGACACTGTGCGGATCGTGATGTTCACCGCGCGCCAACAGCTCCAGATCGTGATTGTCCGGTGCGATACCCGAAGGGAACTTCTCGGTTGACATCACTTGCCTCCACCTGCGCGGTGCGCATTGCGTGCTTGGTAGGCCAGAGAGATCCGGGCCGGATACGGAACGGGTGGGAGCGCGAGGATGTGCGCCACCGAACGCCAGGGCTCGAGGCGGACGAAATTGGCTTGGCCCCAATTGAACTGCTCACCGGTTACCTCGTCGAGCACGGTCATGTGGTCGTGCCATTCGCGTCCGAGCGCCGGCATGTCCAACCAGACGGTGCCCTCTTCTGCAGCGAACGGGTTGAGGTTGATCACCGTCAGGACGGCGTCACCGGTCGAGGCGTCGAACTTCGAGTAGGCGATCAACGCGTCGTTGTCGATGTGGTGAAAGTGCAGGTTCCGCAACTGCTGCAGGGCCGGGTGTGCACGCCGGATGCGATTGAGTGCGGTGATCCACGGCTCGAGAGATTCGCCTCGCGCTGCTGCTTCGGCGAAACGGCGCGGCCGAAGTTCGTACTTCTCGGAGTCGAGGTATTCCTCGCTGCCGGGGCGAACGGCTTGGTGTTCGTAGAGTTCGTAACCGGAGTAGACGCCCCACGTCGGCGCCAGGGTGGCGGCGAGAGCTGCTCGTAGAGCGAACATTCCGGGCCCACCGTGCTGGAGGGACTCGTGCAGGATGTCCGGCGTGTTCACGAAGAGGTTCGGTCGGGCTTCGTCGGCCTTCGCCGCCAGCTCGTTACCGAATTCGGTGAGTTCCCACTTCGCAACTCGCCAGGTGAAGTACGTGTACGACTGCGTGAACCCGCGCCGGGCAAGGCCGTACATGCGCGCCGGACGAGTGAATGCCTCGGCGAGGAACAGGACGTCGGGGTCGGTCTTCTTGACCTCAGAGATGAGCGTCTCCCAGAAGTTCGGCGGCTTGGTGTGTGGGTTGTCGACCCGGAAGATCTTGACTCCGGCACTGATCCAGTGTCGGACGACTCGCAGGATTTCCTTGTCCAGACCGCGAGGATCGGTGTCGAAGTTGATCGGGTAGATGTCCTGATACTTCTTGGGCGGGTTCTCGGCGTAGGCGATGGTGCCGTCGGGAAGGACGTTGAACCACTCCGGATGCTTCTTGGCCCATGGATGATCCGGGGCGCACTGCAGCGCGAGATCCAGTGCCACTTCGAGATCGAGCTTGCGGGCCGCCGCGACGAAGGCCTTGAAGTCCTTGAGCGTGCCGAGTTGCGGGTGAACAGCGTCGTGCCCGCCGTCGACCGAGCCGATGGCCCACGGCGAGCCGACGTCACCGGGTTCGGGAGTGAGAGTGTTGTTGCGTCCCTTGCGGTTGATCTCGCCGATGGGATGGATCGGCGGAAGGTAGACGACGTCGAAACCCATTGCGGCGATGCGGGGTAGGTCTTCGGCCGAGGTTCGGAAAGTACCGTGTTGCGGCACCCCGTTCTCGTCCCAACCGCCCGTCGAGCGGGGGAAGAACTCGTACCACGATCCGAACAGTGCACGGTTGCGATCGACGACGACGGGGTGGGACTCGCCCTTGGTGACCAGTTCACGGAGCGGAGTGGCGCGGAGCAGTTCGGCGACGTCGGAGGCGAAGGCCGGCGCGACGCGAGCAGTCAGCGCCTGATCGCTGCGCAGCGACGCCGTGACGGCCTCGAGCCTGGACCTGTTGCCCCGCGGTACCTCGTGCGCGGCCTGTTCGAACAGGCGCGCACCGATTTCCAGGTCGTTGGCCAACTCGGCCGCCCCCTGCCCGACGGCGAGCTTTGCTTCCACGGCGTGCTTCCAGGTGGCGATGGGATCGCTCCACGCCTCGATCCGAAATGACCACATGCCTTCGGCGGACGGTGTGAACACCGCGTCGACGGTGTCCGGTTCGGTGCCGGGGTCCATCGGAATGCGCAGCGGCTTGGTACCGCGCGGACCACGCACGACCAAAGTGGCGGAAATGGCGTCGTGGCCTTCTCGCCACACGGTTGCGTGCACTGGGAAGACTTCACCGACCACGGCCTTTGCCGGATAGTTACCCGAGATCTCGGGTACCACGTCGTCGATACCGAGGCGTCCTGACACGGGAAGCTCCATTTCTGATGATGGATCGCGGTAAAACGTTCTTTCGCCGGGTTCAACCGTAGTGGGTGCGGCGCCGGAGTGCTGATATCGACGAATTCGGGTCTGTCGGTGGTCAGGTCGGCTCGGCGTTCGGTTCCACCGGACAGAGTGCGAGGAACTCGACTAGGGTTCGCGGGGTGAAAGCCTTGCGTCGGTTCACTGTCCGAGCCCACCTTCCGGAGCGCCTTGCCGCGCTCGGCCCCCTGTCCACCAACCTTCGGTGGTCGTGGCATCCCGAGACACAGGATCTGTTCTCGCGACTCGACCCCGAACTCTGGCAAGCAGTCCAGTTCGATCCGGTCCGCATGCTCGGGGAAGTCGACCCCACCCGTCTCGACGAACTCAGCAGTGACGAGGCATTTCTCGGTGACCTCGACACTGCAGCAGCTGATCTCGACGCTTATCTGAGCACCCCGCGTTGGTATCAGTCCCAGCAGGCCAAGGGCGCATCGTCAGCCGGCGGAATTGCGTACTTCTCCATGGAGTTCGGAGTCAGCGAAGTTCTGCCCAACTACTCCGGTGGATTGGGCATCCTGGCGGGCGATCACCTCAAGGCCGCGTCCGACCTCGGGCTGCCGCTCATCGGCGTCGGACTGCTCTACCGATCCGGCTACTTCCGCCAGTCGCTGACCGCCGACGGTTGGCAGGCCGAGCACTACCCGCCGCACGACCCTCAAGGGTTGCCTCTTCGTTTGCTGACGGACGCAGGCCCGGCTTCCGAAGACGGATCGCCGGTCGTCATTCACGTCGCCATGCCCGGTGGCCGGGTGCTGCGTGCGCGAGTGTGGATCGCTCAGGTCGGACGAGTGCCGTTGTTGCTGCTCGATTCCGACATCGCCGAGAACGACGCGGATCTGCGCGGCGTCACGGACCGTCTCTACGGCGGGGACCAGGATCACCGCATCAAGCAGGAGATCCTCGCGGGTATCGGCGGCGTCCGCGCGGTGCGCGCCTACACCGCGGCGTACGGATTGCCCGATCCCGAGGTGTTCCACATGAACGAGGGGCATGCCGGATTCCTCGGCATCGAACGGATTCGGGAACTTGTCACCACCAGCGGTCTGGACTTCGATTCGGCTCTGGCCGCGGTCCGTGCCGGAACGGTCTTCACGACGCACACTCCGGTTCCCGCCGGAATCGACCGCTTCCCGGCGGATCTGGTCCGTCACTACTTCGGCGGAGCGAACGGCGAGAACGAATCGAGTTTGCTTCCCGGCCTGACCGTCGACCGCATCGTCGGGATGGGGCGTGAAGCCGATCCGTCGATCTTCAACATGGCGCACATGGGTCTTCGCCTGGGCCAGCGAGCCAACGGCGTCTCGAAGTTGCACGGCATCGTCAGCCGCGACATGTTCAACGGTCTCTGGCCGGGCTTCGACGCCGACGAGGTGCCGATCGGTTCGGTCACCAACGGTGTTCACGCGCCGACGTGGGCGGCGCCGGAGTGGATGGACGTGGCCAGGCGGATCGTCGGTCAGGAGCAACTCGAAGAAGCACGCGGGTGGGAGCGCCTGCACGAGTTGTCGGCAACCGAACTGTGGGAAACACGTAATGCGTTGCGCGGCAAGTTGGTCGACGAAGTTCGTCGTCGCGTCCGAGCGTCCTGGCTCGAACGCGGCGCGACCGAGGCCGAACTCGGCTGGACCACTGGAGTATTCGATCCCAACGTCTTGACAGTCGGGTTCGCGAGGCGCGTTCCGACGTACAAGCGGTTGACGCTGATGCTGCGTGATCCCGAGCGTCTGCGTGCGATGTTGCTCGACGAGAAACGTCCGGTGCAGTTGGTGGTGGCCGGCAAGTCGCACCCCGCCGACGACGGCGGTAAGGCACTCATCCAGCAGGTCGTGCGGTTCGCCGACGAAGCGGATGTGCGTCACCGCATCGTCTTCCTGCCTGATTACGACATGTCGATGGCCCGCTACTTGTACTGGGGCTGCGACGTGTGGCTCAACAACCCGCTTCGCCCACTCGAGGCGTGCGGTACTTCCGGCATGAAATCCGCGCTCAACGGCGGCCTCAACCTCTCCATTCGCGACGGATGGTGGGACGAGATGTACGACGGCGAGAACGGGTGGGCCATTCCGACGGCCGACGGTGTTCTCGACGACGTGCGGCGTGACGATCTGGAAGCCAGCGCCCTCTACGAACTTCTCGAGCACGCGGTACTGCCGACGTTCTACGACCGTGATGCAGCCGATCTGCCGACGCGCTGGGTCGAGAGGGTTCGCCACACCCTCGAGAATCTGGGCCCGAAGGTGTTGGCATCACGCATGGTTCGTGACTACGCCGTCGACTACTACGCCCCTTCGGCGGAATCAGCTCGAGCCGTAGCGGCGGATGATTTTGCCGGCGCGCGTGAGGTGGCCGAGTTCCGTCGCCGTATCGAGTCGCAGTGGCCGTCGGTCGCCGTCGAGCAGGTGGACGGTTCCGGCTTGCCGGACACTCCGGAGATCGGTGCGACCATCTCTTTGAAGGCCAAGGTCCGCCTCGGCGGCTTGTCGGTCTCGGATGTGGAGGTTCAGGCAGTCCTGGGACGCGTCAGCCCAGGCGAGGAACTCACCGACGTGGTGACGTTCCCGATGACGCACTTCGGCGCCGAGGACGGAACCGAGATCTTCGAAGCCGAGGTTGCGCTTCCGGTCTCCGGCTCCGTGGGATACACCGTGCGGGTGCTGCCGCATCACCGGTTGTTGGTCGATGCGTCCGAACTCGGGTTGGTGACCACTCCGAGCGTTTGACGTATTGCATTCTGCCCCGGTCCGTTCGGTCGGTACCGGGGCAGAATTGTGCCCGCGTGAGAACTGGCTCAGGGACGTGAGTCGCGGATGCGGGTGAGCGCCTTGCGGACGACTTCGGGGTTGGTCGTCTCCCAGAACGGAGGCAGCGATGCGCGAAGGTAACCCGCGTATCTCGCCGTGGCCAGACGCGGATCGAGCACGGCCACCACGCCCTTGTCGTCGGTGCTTCGAAGCAGGCGACCCACGCCCTGTGCCAGGAGCAGCGCCGCGTGATTGGCCGAGACGCTGAGAAAGCCGTTACCGCCATGGGATTCGATGGCTTGTTGGCGAGCCATCAACAGTGGATCGTCCGGGCGCGGGAACGGAATCCGGTCCAAGATGACGAGGCTCAGCGATGGACCCGGAACATCGACGCCCTGCCACAGGGACAACGTGCCGAACAGTGACGTGGGTTCGTCCTTGGCGAAGGCCTTGACGAGGGTGCCGGTGGCGTCGTCGCCCTGGCACAGGATCGGGGTGTCGAGGCGTTCGCGCATCGCCTCCGACGCGGCTTTGGCGGCGCGCATCGAGGAGAACAAGCCGAGGGTGCGTCCGCCGGCGGCCTCGACGAGTTCGGCGATCTCGTCGAGATAGACCGGGGAGAGGCCGTCTCGGCCGGGCGTGGGCAGGTGGCGGGCAACGTAGATGATGCCGGCCTTTGCATGGTCGAAGGGCGACCCGACGTCGAGTGAGTTCCAGCGGAAAGCCGAAGCGTCAGAGGGTGCTTCGGTGCCGATGGCGGTACCCGAGTCGGGGCGCGCGGACGATTCCGCAGGAAGACCCCAGTTGACGGCGAGACCGTCGAACGATCCGCCGACGGTCAGTGTCGCGGAAGTGAGAACGACGGTGGATTCGGCGAACAGTCGCGAGCGCAGCAATCCGCCGACCGAGAGCGGAGCCATCCGGACGGAGCGCCGCACCGATCCGCGGAACTCGTCCGAGGACAGCCAGACGACGTCCTTGCGCTTGGCCGGGTCGGGTTCGTCGAAAGCGGTGAGAATACGCACGGCACTGTCGTGGACGTCGTCGACGGACGAGAGTGCGGCGTTGCGGGCCGCAGCGGCTTCGGGATCTGCAGCAGCCATACCCGGTTTGGCCGGACCGATAGCGGTGCGCAGCGACCAGGCCGCGTCGCGGATCGCAGCCAGTGCGGGTGCCGCCCCGTCCGGGAGGCCTTCCCATCGACCTGGGCGCAATTCCTCGAGGAGCCCAGCCCACCCCTCGCCGGCAGCTTCGAGGCGATCGGCATCCTGCTCTTCGGCGATCTTGCCGCAACGCCGGGCCGCGGCACTGATCGAGGCGGCAGTGAGATCGGCCGTGGCGACGCCGGTGACGCGGTCGACCAACTCGTGGGCCTCGTCGATCACCACGACGTCGTGGTCAGGCAGGATCTGGATGCCGGTGATGGCGTCGATCGCGAGCAGTGCGTGGTTGGTGACCACTACGTCGGCCTTCGACGCCTCGACTCGGGCGCGCTCGGCGAAGCAGTCCTCACCGACCGGGCACTGGTTCTTACCGATGCATTCGCGGGAGGTGACACTGACCTGCCGCCACGCCTGATCGGATACGCCCGGCACCAATTCGTCCCGATCACCGGTTTCGGTGTCGGAGGACCATTCGGTGAGGCGGACGACCTCCCGGCCGAGACGCGAGACCGTGAACGGATCGAACAACTCGTCCTCGGGCGGCTGCTCGGACGCGCCGGTATGGATCTTGTTCATGCACAGGTAGTTGTTGCGGCCCTTGAGGATTGCGAACTCAGCGCGTCGGCCGAGTGGCTTCTTCAGGGCATCGGCGAGCCGAGGCAGATCTCGGTCGACGAGCTGACGCTGCAGCGCGATGGTGGCGGTGGACACGACCACGGTGCGTCCCGATTCGACCGCGTGGCGCAGGCTCGGAACGAGGTAGGCGAGCGACTTACCGGTACCGGTGCCGGCCTGGACGGCCAGATGCTCGCCGGTGTCGATCGAGTGCGCCACGGCGGACGCCATCGTCAGCTGACTGGTTCGTTCGGCACCGCCGAGCGACCGCACCGCTGTCTGGAGCAGTTCGGGAACGTTCGGGAGTTGATCGGCCACCCACGAAGGTTAATGGATCCCTACGTCAGAAACGTCCACGGATGATTCCCGGGGTAGTTCCCCGGCATTCGAGTCTTCTTCCGACGAGGCCTCGTCTCGCCCGATCAGCTGCACTCCCGCCTCCCGCATCTGCACCAATGCCGACTCGATCGTGGCGGTCGACACACCAGCGGTGAAGGGGAGAAGGACAGTCGTGGCGAACCCCGCGCGCGCGGCATCGACGGCCGTGGCCTTGACACAGTGATCCGTGGCAATTCCGATCACGTCGACGTCGGTGATCTCGTGGGCGCGGAGCCAGTCCTCGAGCGTCGTTCCGTCCTCGGCTGCTCCTTCGAAACCGGAGTAGGCCGCGCTGTAGGCGCCCTTGGAGAAGATCGCCGACCCGGCGACGGAAGCGTCGAACGCCGGATGGAACTCGGCGCCGGCTGTCCCGACGACGCAGTGAACCGGCCAGCTGTCGATGAAGTCGGGATTCTCGGAGAAGTGCGCCCCAGGGTCGATGTGGAAATCGCGAGTCGCGACTACGGCGTCGTACTCGTGGGAGTTGACGAAATCGTTGACGGCTCCCGCAACCGCAGCACCGCCGTCGACTGCAAGAGCGCCACCTTCGCAGAAATCGTTCTGAACGTCGACAATTATCAGTGCTTTTGCGCTCACTGGTGCTCACCTCCGGTGAATCGAACGGGCACAGCCGAGTCTCCGCGCGAGAGCTTGAGGCCTTCCCACGGCAGGCTCACGAGCCCTGCCTTCAGAACCGCTCTGCTCTCTTCGAGCGTCGGCGCGCTGTCGACGACCTTGCCTTCGCGAACCAGCGGGATCAGCAGTTCGGTCGCTCCGTCCGCCTCGGAGACAGGTGACGGTGATCCGGCGGGGTAGATGACTTCTTCGACGATCGTGCCGGTCGGACGCACTACGCGCAGTGCCTTCTTGGCGCCGCCGCGAGATGCCTTGTTGGTGCTTCTCTTCTCGACCGCGATTCCGTCGACCTCGACAAGTTTGTAGACCATGCCGGCGGTGGGGGCGCCTGATCCGGTGACCAGGGAAGTGCCGACGCCGTACGAGTCGACGGGTTCGGCGCGCAGAGCCGCGATCGCGTACTCGTCCAGGTCGCCGGAGACGACGATGCGTGTCTTGGTAGCACCGAGATCGTCGAGTTGTTGGCGTACCTGACGAGCAAGAACGCCGAGATCGCCGGAGTCGATGCGAACCCCGCCCAGCTCGGGACCGGCAACGGCGACAGCCGTTTTCACACCCTCGGTGATGTCATAGGTATCGACGAGCAACGTGGTGGATACGCCGAGTGCCGCGACCTGACCGCGGAATGCCGCTGCCTCGTCCGGACCGTCTTCGGTGGTGTGCAGGAGCGTGAAGGCGTGCGCGCTGGTACCTGCACTGGGTACGTCGTGACGCCGCGCAGCTTCGAGGTTGGAGGTGGCGTCGAAGCCGGCGAGATACGCGGCACGTGAAGCGGCGACGGCGGCCTGTTCGTGTGTACGACGCGAGCCCATCTCGATCATCCGTCGACCGCCCGCTGCGCTCACCATGCGGGCTGCGGCCGAAGCGATCGCGCTGTCGTGGTTGAGGATCGAGAGAATCAAGGTTTCGAGGATGACGCACTCGGCGAACGTTCCGCGGACCGAGAGGATCGGTGATCCGGGGAAGTAGAAATCTCCCTCGCGGTAGCCGTCGATGTCACCGGAGAATCGATAGTTGCGCAGCCACTCGACGGTCGTGTCGTCGAGAAATTTTGCAACGATCGCCAGTTCAGGTTCACCGAACCGGAACTGCTCGAGTGCGTCGAGAAGGCGCTCGGTACCGGCGACGACGCCGTAGCGACGGCCGTCTGGCAGCCGCCGTGCAAATACCTCGAAACTGCAGTTGCGGAAGGCAGATCCGTCGGCGAGAGCCGCCGAGAGCATGGTCAGTTCGTACTGATCGGTGAGCAGTGCGGTGCTGGCACCGGCGTCGCGGATGTCGGAAATTTGCGTAGGCACGCACACAACTCTATGCGCGAGACGACGTGGGTGGGTGTTGTCGCCTCTCGTCGCGCCGTACCCTGGATACATGGTTTTCGGCGGCGCGACCGTGTCCGGCACTTACTCGGCGAACGTAACGATGAGAGGCGCTACGGCTTCCTCTCCTCAAGCCACGCCCGAGCAGTCGGAGGCTGTTTCGACCATCGAAGCCGCAGATCGGCCCTGGGTGACCATCGTCTGGGACGACCCGGTCAATCTCATGCATTACGTGACTTACGTGTTCCAGAAGTTGTTCGGCTACAGCAAAGCCAAGGCCACCGACCTGATGATGCAGGTCCATTCGGAGGGCAAGGCCGTGGTCTCGAGCGGTTCGCGCGACAAGATGGAGGCCGATGTTCGTCGCCTCCACGCTGCCGGTCTCTGGGCCACGATGCAACGCGAAGACACCTGAGAAAAGCACTTTTTCGACCGATTTGTTCGCCTAACTCGTAGACGGGAGTCCGACGCGTGCGGACGTGGAGTAGGAAGAGTTCACTCGGCGGAGTGAAGTTCAAGTCCGAGATGGACGGCCACGAGGCGGCGGTTCTGCGCTCGCTCGTGGAGTCGGTGACCGGGCTTCTCGACGAGCGCGCGTCTTCGGCGCCGCAAGACGAGCTCGCCGCGCTGACGGGTCTTCGTACCGGAAATTCGGAGACGCCCGACAATCCGGTGTTGGCGCGTTTGCTTCCCGACTTCCAGCGCACCGATCCGGACAAGGTCGCTCCGGACAGTGACGATCTCGACGACGCCGGCGCCAATGTCAACGGCGCGCTGCGCAGTTTGCACGAACCCGAGATCATCGACGCCAAGCGTGAGTCCGCTCGCATGTTGTTGGCTTCGCTTCCGGAGGCCGGCGGCAAGGTCGTTCTCACGCAGGAACAGGCCGACGCCTGGCTGTCCTCGCTCAACGACGTCCGTCTCGCGCTCGGAACCAATCTCGGCATCGACGCCGACACCCCGGAGAGCCTCGAACCCGACGACCCGCGAGCCCCGCATCTCGACGTCTATCACTGGTTGACGTGGATGCAGGACTCCCTCGTCCAGGCGCTCATGCCATGACCACAACGCGGACCGGGCCCACTGATTCACTGACAGATGTCGCCGGCCTCGCCGTCGGTCATCACCACAAGCTCGACGAGGGAGCCACTCTCGGAAGCGGCGCAGCCACCGGCTGCACGGTCGTGCTCGCGTCGGCCGGTGTGGTCGCCGGAGTCGACGTCCGGGGCGGCGGTCCGGGTACCCGCGAGACCGATCTGCTCGACCCGAGCCATTCGGTCCAGCAGGTCAATGCCGTGCTGTTGACCGGCGGTAGTGCCTACGGACTTGCCGCGGCCGACGGAGTGATGCGCTGGCTCGAGGAACACGATCACGGGATCGCGATGGGCGCTCCCGGCCAGGTGGTACCGATCGTGCCCGGCGCCGTGATCTTCGATCTGCCGGTGGGGGACTGGACCGTTCGTCCGACCGGCGATTTCGGATTCCTCGCTGCCGACACTGCTTCGCGCGAATTCGCCACGGGCACGGTCGGCGCGGGGGTAGGTGCCAGAGCCGGAGCGCTCAAGGGTGGGGTGGGAACGGCCAGCGTCGTGATCGCCGACGGCCCCGCCGAGGGGACGACGGTCTCCGCCTTGATCGTGGCGAATCCGGTGGGTTCGGTCTTCGACCCCAGAACAGGCCTGCCGTGGGGCGTCGGCTCGGACGGCGCGGAGTCGTTCGGCCTCAGGCTCCCCGACGCGTCCGAACTCGCGTCGGCCAACGCCGTTGCAGCCAAGGGAACCGTCCTCAACACCACGATCGGTGTGGTCGCCACTGACGCCGCCTTGACGAAAGCCGGGTGCCGACGCGTCGCCGTCGCAGGTCATGACGGCCTGGCCCGAGCAATTCGGCCCGCACATTCGCCGCTCGACGGCGACACGATCTTTGCGCTCGCCACCGGTGATCACACTCCGAATTCGGAGATCACGGTTCCGGACGCTTTCCCGAACGATCTGCCGATACTCGACGCGGTGTGCGCGGCTTCGGCCCAGGTGGTCGAACGTGCGATCGTCACAGCGATTCTCGACGCCACGTCGGTAGCCGGAATCCCGAGTTACCGCGAACTCTTCCCGTCCGCATTTCTCTAGGCAGCACTCCTGGAATCGGCGGTAATCTCGAATTGAGCCTGGTCGCGAGTGACCGGATCAGAAAACCGGATCGACGGTGGAGGACGCACACGATGACGATGGATTTCAACAGTCCGGACTTCGGCACCCGGACGCCGGCACCGAAATCCGGTCCGCCCTCGGTGTGGAAGCAGTCGGCCGTGTTGGTGGGCGGCTTCGCGATCCTGCTCTACGTGATCGAGATCGTGGATGTCATCTCCGGTCAGAATGTCCAGAACGCCGGCGTCACCCCGCGCACGCTCGACGGCCTGTGGGGAATCCTGTTCGCCCCGGTGCTGCACGACGACTGGGGTCATCTGATCGCCAACACCATTCCGGTGCTGATCCTCGGATACCTCGTGCTGGTGTCGGGAATTGCGCGGGGACTCGCGGCGACCGGCATCATCTGGGTGATCGGCGGCGTCGGGACCTGGTTGTTCGCCGGCTCGAACTCGAATCACGTCGGTGCGTCCCTGCTGATCTTCGGCTGGGTCACCTACCTGCTGGTGCGCGGGTTCTTCACGCGGAGCTTCACACAGATCCTGATCGGCGTTGCCGTCTTCGTCGTGTACGGCGGAGTGCTGTGGGGCGTTCTGCCGAGCGATCCACGGGTTTCCTGGCAAGGACATCTGTTCGGAGCGATCGGCGGCGTGGTGGCCGCCTGGGCGCTCACGTCGGGGGAGAGGGCCAAGCGCGCCGGGTCGGCGCCGGCCGTTCGACCACCGAGTTTCTGAACGGACGTGGGTCACACCCTCACTGCGGTGTGACTTCGACGCGCCAAAACCACCAAGAGCTTTTTCCCAGACGGGTAGACGTGGCAGCATGACCGGTATGCGCATGACCGTCCTGGGGTGTTCCGGCAGCGTCACGGGTCCGGATTCACCGGCTTCGGGATACCTGCTCACGGCACCGGGAACTCCGCCGCTCGTGATCGACTTCGGCCCGGGAGTTCTTGGGGCGTTGCAGCGATACGCCGATCCGGGCGAGGTGACGATCCTGCTTTCGCACCTTCATGCGGACCACTGTCTCGACATGCCCGGCCTGCTCGTCTGGCGTCGCTATCACCCCAACCCGCCGGTCGGCCGGGCTCTGGTTTACGGCCCCACCGACACCGCGTGCCGCATCGGAGTGTCCTCCGCCGAGTGCGCCGGCGAGATGGACGACATCTCCGACACCATCGACGTCCGGCTCTGGGCCGAGAACGAGCCGGTGACGTTCGGTGAACTGAGCGTCGTCGCCCGCCGGATGAATCATCCACCCGAGGCTTACGGTTTCCGGATCACCGGCGCCGACGGCCGCGTCCTCGTCTATACAGGCGACACCGGTATGTGCGACAACGTCGTCGAACTCGCGCGTGGTGCAGACGTGTTGCTCTCCGAAGCGTCGTGGACCGACAGTCCGGATCGCCCCGAGGGAGTTCACCTCTCCGGTAAGGAAGCCGGCCGTGTGGCTGCCCTCGCCGGCGTCAAGGAACTTCTCCTCACGCACATCCCGCCGTGGACATCGCGTGAAGACGTGATCGCCGAAGCGAAATCCGAATTCTCCGGACCGGTCCATGCCGTCTCCGCCGGAAGTGTCTACGACATCTGATTCCCCTCACATTCGGTGCAGCGCTCACCGGGCGACCGCTAGGCTCACGAAGGTGACTACACGAGAAGACGGTAGGGCGGACGACGAGCTCCGCACGGTCAAGATCACCCGCGGGTTCACCAGTCATCCGGCCGGATCCGTTCTGGTCGAGTTCGGGAACACTCGCGTCATGTGCACGGCCAGCGTCGAAGAGGGTGTACCCCGCTGGCGCAAGGGCTCCGGCTTGGGTTGGCTGACAGCCGAATACGCGATGCTTCCCGCCGCCACGCACACACGCAGTGGCCGCGAATCGGTCAAGGGCAAGGTCGGCGGCCGCACGCAGGAGATCAGTCGACTCATCGGCCGATCACTTCGAGCGTGCATCGATCTCGCGGCGATCGGTGAGAACACCATCGCCCTCGACTGTGATGTCCTCCAAGCCGACGGTGGCACTCGCACCGCGGCAGTGACGGGGGCATACGTGGCCCTGGTCGACGCCGTGACGTACCTGCGCGCAGCCGACCTGCTCTCCGACCCACAGCCCATCTCGTGTGGCATAGCGGCCGTCAGCGTCGGCGTCGTGGACGGACGAGTGCGTCTCGACCTTCCGTACGAAGAGGATTCGCGTGCCGAGGTCGACATGAATGTCGTGGCCACCGATACCGGCACGCTGGTGGAAATTCAGGGAACCGGTGAGGGCGCCACCTTCCCACGCTCGACGCTGGACAAGCTGCTCGACTCCGCTCTGGCTGGTTGTGAGCAACTTTTCGAGATCCAGCGTCAAGCGTTGGCCGAGCCTTATCCCGGGGTGCTACCCGAACCGAAGAATCCGGAACCCAAGAAGAAGTTCGGTGCCTGAGCTGTGAGCGTACGAGTATTGGTTGCCAGCCGAAATGCCAAGAAGCTGAAGGAACTTCACCGGGTGCTCGACGCCGCTGGAGTGAACGGAATCGAACTGGTCGGGCTCGACGAGGTCCCGCCGTTCCCCGAAGCCCCCGAGACCGGAGCGACGTTCGAGGAGAATGCGCTCGCCAAAGCGCGTGACGGAGCAGCTGCAACCGGAATGCCCTGCATCGCAGACGATTCCGGTGTCGAGATCGACGCACTCAACGGTATGCCGGGTGTGCTGTCCGCGCGGTGGTCGGGTACTCACGGAAACGACGGCGCCAACACGGCTCTGGTCCTGGCTCAGCTGGGAGACGTGCCGGACGAGCGTCGAGGCGCGGCGTTCGTCTCCGCCTGTGCACTGGTGATCCCCGGCGGCGACGAGACCGTCGTGCGCGGCGAATGGCGCGGGGTGATCGGCCGCGAACCAGCCGGCGACGGCGGCTTTGGATACGACCCCATCTTCCGTCCGGACGGCGACACCCGCTCGGCCGCAGAACTCACCCCGGCCGAGAAGGATGCGGCGTCACATCGAGGGCGCGCGCTCGTACAGCTCGTTCCGGCTCTGGCGACACTGGCCGGCTGAACCGAATCCGAAAAGTAGAGCCCTGAACGCGTCTGCGTTCAGGGCTCTACTTTTCGGAACACTCAGAGCTGGTAAGCCTGCTTCACCTGGGCGGTTCGCTTGTGCTCGAACACGAACGACAGGAACGGGATCGTGCCGGCGAGCGCGGTGGCAACCGTCGTACCGGGCTTCCACCGGGCCTTGATCGCCAAGTCGATCGTGAATACGAGATAGAGCATGTAGAACAGGCCGTGGATCTGGCCGATGTAGAACAACCACGACGGTGCGTCCGCCGAATTGTCGAGAATCAGGTACTTGTAGACCATCTCACCGGTCAGGAACAGCAGCCAGAGGCCGGTGATCCAGGCGAGAACGCGGTATCGGACCAGCGCCGACGCAACCTTCTTCTGCTTTTCTGCGTTGACTGCGGGGGTAGCGATGCTCGCTTCCGAACCGGTACTCACGTCGTGCTCCTATCGGACTCGCGAGCGGCGAGCTGCGCAAGGTAGTCGTTGTATTCCAGCATTTGGCGGGCTTCAGGGTCGTCGACGTCGAGGTTCACATCGTCGAACTCGGCCCGCGGGCGTTGCGGCAAGAGGTCGGCGGGAATCTCACGCGGCTCAGCGGCGGCTTCCTCGGCTTCGGCCTCTTCGGGGTCCACGTCTTCGAGCTGAACGAACTTGCGATACGCGTACACGACAAACGCCGCGAACAGCGGCCACTGGAACGCGTACCCGAGATTCTGTCCCGAGCCTCCGACGGCTTCGAAGCGCTCCCACTGCCACCAGCCGAGCGCGAGGCAGCCGGCAGCTGACACGATGACCAGCAGAATCAGCGCAGGTCGGCGTTTAGTAGCGTTCTTGGACACACTAAGACGGTACCTGAGAGCTATAGTGCCTCGCCCTGCGATCTCCGACACGGTGTCGTAGAAGCCGTGCCACGGCGTGTCGTAGAAGCCGTGCCACGGCGTGTCGTAGAGGCCGTCCCGCAGCACCTGTGCGCTATGCCCATCCTCACCCGCAACGCCAGGGCACTGAACACATTCTCCCGGCTGTGCTGCATCGATAACCTCGGCGCGTATCCGAAAGCAGGGGAGTGTTTCATGCACATCAGAGTGATTCGCCCGGTCATCGACACCACACTGACTCCGGCGGTGACAGCCGAGGTGGAGCACTGGGCGGCGCCCGGTACGACGGTCGACGTCGTGTCACTGCTCTCTGGCACGGCGAGCATCGAGTCCGAGTACGACGAGGCACTTGCCGGCCCCGGGATCGTGCAGCGGGTCGAGGAGGCGGCAGCCGACGGCGTCGACGGTGTGTTCATCACGTGTTTCGCCGATCCCGGAGTGCATGCCGCCCGAGAGGTCATCGACGCTCCGGTGGTCGGCGGCTTCGAGCCGTCATTTCTGACAGCGATGAGTCTGGGCGATCGCGTCGGTGTCGTGACCATCCTGCCGAATGTCGTGCCGATGCTCCGATCGCTCACTCGGCGGTATGGGCTGGACAATCGGCTGGGCAGTATTCGAGTCGTGGACATGCCGGTGCTGGGCCTCACCGATCGGGAGGAACTGATCGATCGACTGGCCGCTCAGGCGTCTGCGGCAGTGGAGAACGGCGAGGCCGACACCGTCGTTCTCGGTTGCACCGGGATGCTCGGTGTGACCAGTGCGGTCCGAGACAGGCTGCATGGCAGAGGGATTCACGTTCCGGTTGTGGATCCGACGGCCTCGGCGATCACCTGGTTGGAGAGCTCGGTCCGTCTGGGGCTGACACCGAGTCGGACGACGTACATGACTCCACCGGTCAAGGATCGAAAGCGCTGACCTTGCTCACGAGAACCGAAAAAGCCCCGCCGGATCAGATCCGGCGGGGCTCTTCGTTGTGCGCGAGGGGGGACTTGAACCCCCACGTCCTGAGACACTGGAACCTAAATCCAGCGCGTCTGCCAATTCCGCCACTCGCGCGCGGAATTCAAAGGATACGCGAGTGGAATCGCTCGCGGGCACACCACCCTGGTCGGGATGCGCCCGCCCGCTCTCAGGCCGTTTCGGCGAGTGGATCCGCTGCGGGCGGCATGGTGGATTTCTTCGACCGGCGAGGTTGCTCGGCCGTGCGTTGATACCGCCACGCAGCGTGGGTGAGCGTTTGAACATCGACATCGAGATGTTCGGCAACCGCAACGAGCAACTCGGCTGCGTCGGTGCTCGACAACAATTCCTCACCACTGCTTGCTTCGGTGGCGAACCGTGCAAGTAGATCTATCGAAGTTACCGTCAACTTCCCGGACAGGAACACCAGCGTCTCGAAGGTCCTGGGGCCGAGCCCCGGAACGGAGACAACTGCCGAACGGAGGCTTTCGGTGTCCTCGACGTCGGCACTGGACCTGCAACCGGATTCGACGAGCGCCTTGGCCGCGCGAGCCGCACCCTCGGCTTTGGTGAAGTAGTTGCCCGGCACGCGCTGGCGATTGCCGAGAATCGTTGCGAGCTCGTCGCCACGGTCGGTGAAGGCGGCGAGAGCGGGCAAGCTGTCGAGGCGATCGTCGGCGGCTACCGAGCGGTGTGTGCGCCAACGGTCGACGACGGCGCGGACTCCGGTCTTCGGTGTTCCATAGGCGGCGCGCGACGAGAAGATCGCATCGAGAAGGGCGGCTTCGGACTCGCGCGGCCATCCCTGATTCCAATGCGGCCACGCCTCGCGCGGAAGCTCGGCGCCGATGAATTCGGCCGCTCTGACTACGTCTGTGTCTTTCATGATTTCTCCCCCCGAGAAGTTGTCCGGTGTGGACGCGCTGAACGTAGCGAGGGAGTCCGACAGATTGTGGCCCGGAACGCACGGGATCGACCGTCCGTCAAGGAGGTCACGAATTGGTAACAATAAATATGAGGGGTTCCTCAGGTTTCTGAAAATCCCGGTAACAGTCCCAGGCAGGGCGTTCGCGACCTACTCGCGAGTCACTTTCTCGAAGTCTCGTGAGGAAGATCACGGCCCCGAAAGTCCAGATTTCCAGGGTGCCGACAAACGTGAGGAAATCCTCATGATTCTGTGTAAACCTTGTCTTGCACGAACGCCCTGACTCCGTCGATTCTCTCGACGAATTCGCGAGCACTTCAGCCGGGCAGCACACCGCAAATCCCACCTCGCCGCAGAGGTGACCAGGAGAGGACGTACGCGTGACGATCGATGACACGACACCTACAGGAAACGGACGCGACTCGAAGGGTGGACGCCGTTTCGGCGTCGATGGGGGACAGTCCCGCACGACCAGCAAAGGTGCCCTCGTCGATTCGCTGAACAACGGCGTTTCCTACGCAATCGCTTTCGGTGGACAGGGCGCTCCCTGGCTCACCTCGCTCGAGGAGCTCAGCCGTGACAACGGCCTGGAGCCCGTTCTGACCGATCTGGTCAATGACGCAGCCGCACGCCTCGCGCCCGTCGCACAGGATCTCCTCGTGGTTCGCCCGGTCGGATTCGATCCGATCGCGTGGATGCTCGAAGCCGAGATCGTCGACGAAGAAGAAGGTGAGAAGTCGGCCGGGCCTTCCGCTGCCGCGCTCACCGCAGCTCCGGTGTCACTCCCCGGCGTCTTCCTCACGCAGCTTGCGGCGTTGCGTGCACTCTCCGCTCAGGGTCTGGATGTAGCCGGTAACCCGCCGGCTGCCGTCATCGGCCACTCGCAGGGCCTTCTGGCCACGGCTGCCGTAGCCGCGCAGGGCAACGACGACGGTGAACTCCTCGCCGTCGCACAGCTCGTCGGTGCTGCTGCCAGCTTGGTCGGCCGTCGCCGCGGCGTCATCGCCGGCGCCTCCGCGAAGCCGATGGTTGCGGTCTCGGGCGTCGATCCCGAGCGTCTCGCCGCCGTCGTCGCCGAGCTTGCCGAGGGTGTGGCGCCTGAGCGCGCGGCTGTCCTCGCCATCCGCAACGGCCGTCGCCGCGTCGTTCTCGCCGGGCCGCCCGCTCAGCTGGCACGCGTGCAAGAGCGTTGCGAGCAGATCGAAGCCGAGGAAGCCCGCGAGCGTGAGGGTAAGAAGCGTGGCGGTTCCGTCTTTGCGCCGTCCTTCGATCCGCTCGACACCGAAATCGGCTTCCATCACCCCGCATTGACCGAGGCCGTCGAACTCGTCGGCAGCTGGGCGACCCGTTGCGGTCTCGACGCGGACCGTGCGCGCGAACTTGCGCAGGGTGTCCTCGTCGATCCGGTCGACTGGGTCGAGGCTGTCGACGGCGCAATCTCCGCCGGCGCCAAGTGGATTCTCGATCTCGGACCCAGCGATCAGCTGACCCGTATGACGTCCTCTTCGCTGCGTGGACAGGGCATCGGCATCATTGCCGCAGCCACCCGCGGCGGACACCGCAATCTGCTCACACCCGGTGCAGCACCTGAGGTCTCACGTTCGTGGTCCGAGTTCGCGCCGAAGCCCGTTGCGCTTCCCGGCGGCCGTATCGGCGTCGAGACCGCGTTCACGAAGCTGACCGGTCGTTCACCCATCCTGCTCGCAGGTATGACGCCGACGACGGTCGACGCCAAGATCGTTGCCGCGGCAGCCAATGCCGGTCACTGGGCCGAGCTTGCCGGTGGCGGGCAGGTCACCGAAGAAATCTTCGAAGACCGTGTCGCAGAGCTGAAGATGCTGCTCGAGCCGGGCCGCGCGGTCCAGTTCAACTCCCTGTTCCTCGACCCGTACTTGTGGAAGCTGCAACTCGGTGGCAAGCGCCTCGTGCAGCGTGCCCGTACCGCCGGTGCTCCCATCGACGGCGTCATCGTCACCGCCGGTATCCCGGAACTCGAAGAGGCTGTTGCTCTCATCGACGAGTTGTCCGAGATCGGCATCACCAACATTGCATTCAAGCCCGGCACCGTGGCGCAGATCCGCTCCGTGATCCGCATCGCCAACGAGGTTCCGAACTTCCCGGTCATCGTCCACATCGAAGGCGGCCGCGCCGGCGGACACCACTCGTGGGAAGACCTCGACGACCTGCTCCTCGACACGTACGCCGAGCTGCGTACACGCCCGAACCTGGTCATCTGCGTCGGTGGCGGCATCGGAACACCCGAGCGCGCAGCCGATTACCTGACCGGTCGCTGGTCTGCCGCAGCCGGTTTCCCGGCCATGCCCGTCGACGGCATCCTGGTCGGCACCGCAGCCATGGCGACTCTCGAGGCCACCACCTCTCCCGAGGTCAAGCAGCTCCTCGTCGACACTCCCGGTACGCCGGACTGGGTCGGTGCAGGTACCGCTGAAGGCGGAATGGCCTCCGGCCGTAGCCAGCTCGGTGCCGACATCCACGAGATCGACAACGCGGCTTCGCGTACCGGTCGCCTCCTCGACGAGGTTGCCGGCGATTCCGAGGCAGTGGCCGAGCGCCGCGACGAGATCATCGCCGCCCTCGACGTCACCGCCAAGCCGTACTTCGGCGACGTCGAGACCATGACGTACGCACAGTGGCTGCGCCGCTACCTCGAGCTGACCGTCGGCATCGACGCGGCGAAGGAATTCGACTGCGGCGCCGATCTTCAGGACGCCATCGTCGAGGCGACGTCGAGCCCGTGGCTCGACATCACCTGGCGTGCTCGCTTCGGCGAGATGCTCCAGCGCACCGAGGCGCGTCTGCACCCGGTCGACCGCGGCCCGATCCCCACGCTGTTCGCTGACGCCGAGACCCTCGAGCGCCCCGAGGCTGCAATCTGCGCACTGCAGGCGTCGTACCCGGACTACTCGACCACCGTTCTGCATCCCGCAGACGTCTCGTTCTTCATCTCGTTGTGCAAGACGCCGGGCAAGCCGGTCAACTTCGTTCCCGTCGTCGACGGTGACGTGCGTCGTTGGTGGCGCAGCGACTCCCTGTGGCAGGCACACGACCCCCGCTACACCGCCGATCAGGTTTGCGTCATCCCCGGCACCGTTGCCGTCGCTGGCATCACCCGTGTCGACGAGCCGGTCGGTGACCTGCTCGATCGCTTCGAGAAGGCGACCTACGACGAATTGGTTGCTGCCGGAACCACTCCGGTTGCACTCGCGAGCCGTCGCCACCAGGATTCCGCACCCGGACTTCTCGACGCCGTTCTCTCGGCTCCTGACCTCCAGTGGGCCGGCCGCCTGACCCAGAACCCCGTCCGTCGTCTCGGCGACCTCGACGAGTGGAGTGCAGAGTCTGCCGACAAGGCAGTTCACGGCACCACCGGTTCCAGTCTGACCGTCGTCGATTCCTCGCACGTGCTGCTTTCGGTTCCGTTGGTGGCAGGCAAGTCGGTCGACATCACGATCACGATCCCCGAGTCCGTCGTCGACGGCGGCGCTCCGGTTGTCACCGAAGCCGATGCCGAAGGTGCGATGTCCGCGCTCCTGGCAGTTGCTGCCGGACAGGAACTTCCGACAGTCAAGAACGGCAAGGCTCGCCTCAACGTCGCGTGGGTTCCCGATCGCATCGCCGATCACGCCGGTGTCACCGGTTCGGGTCTGCCCGCCACGCTCAGTGTCAGCGGCAAGGCTGTTCCGGACGTCGTCGTCGGAGCATGCTGGCCTGCAGTGTTCGCAGTCCTCGGCGCAGCCAAGCTCGATAGTCTTTCCGTTATCGAAGGCATGCTCGACCTGGTCCACCTCGACCACACCGTCGACTTCGTCGGTGAGCTTCCCTCCGAGACAAGCATTCTCGTGGTCAATGCCGAGGTCGCCTCGGTTCTCGACACCGACCTCGGTCGTGTCGTCGAGGTCAAGGTCGAGGTCGGTGCCATGCTCGGCGAGGGCCTCGACGCCCCCGCAGTCGTCACCATGACCGAGCGTTTCGCGATCCGCGGACGCACCGGTGCAGGCGAACTCGCCGACCCGGCTCGCGCCGGTGGATCGATCAGCGATGCGGCTGTCGACACCTCGCGTCGTCGTCGCCGTGACGCGAAGATCCTCGCTCCGGTCAGCATGGGCGCCTTCGCTCAGGTTTCCGGTGACCACAACCCGATTCACACCTCCGACAACGCCGCTCTGCTGGCCGGCCTCGGAACCCCGATCGTGCACGGCATGTGGCTCTCCGCCGCAGCGCAGCAGGTAGTCACCGCAGTCGACCCGGCCGAGACCCGCGTCCCGCCGCGCCGCCTGACCGCCTGGACAGCTCGCTTCCTCGGGATGGTTCGACCCGGCGCCGAGATCGACGTCCGTGTCGATCGTGTCGGTATCGACCAGGGCGCGGAAATCGTCGAGGTCGGCTGCCGCATCGACGGTGAACTGGTCATGGTCGCCACCGGCCGCACTGCCGCACCGAAGACCGTCTACGCCTTCCCCGGCCAGGGCATTCAGCGCCCGGGCATGGGCCTCGACGCTCGCGCACGCTCCAAGGCCGCCCGCGACGTCTGGGAGCGCGCGGACAAGCACACTCGTAAGGCGCTCGGATTCTCGATTCTCGCTGTCGTGCGAGACAACCCGGTGACCGTCAAGGCCCGTGGTGTCGAGCACAGGCATCCCGACGGTGTCCTGCACCTGACTCAGTTCACCCAGGTGGCCATGGCCGTTCTCGGTGTTGCCCAGGTTGCCGAGCTGCGCGAGTCCGGAACCTTCATCGAGGATTCGCTTCTGGCCGGTCACTCTGTCGGTGAGTACAACGCACTCGCCGCTGTCGCCGAGGTCTTCCCGCTCGAAGCGCTTCTCGAGGTCGTCTTCCAGCGTGGCTCGGCCATGCATCAGCTCGTTCCCCGCGACGAAGCCGGACGCTCCGACTACCGCATGGCCGCTATCCGCCCGTCGCAGATCGGTGTTTCCGACGACGACGTGCAGGGCTTCGTCGCCGGTGTCGCCGAGACCTCCGGTGAGTTCCTCGAAATCGTCAACCTGAACCTGCGCGGCAGCCAGTACGCCATTGCCGGTTCGGTAGCCGGTCTCGACGCACTCGAGGTCGAAATCGATCGTCGCCGAGCAGAATTCGGTGGCAAGCGGGCATACATCCAGGTTCCCGGCATCGACGTGCCGTTCCACTCCACCGTCCTTCGCGGTGGCGTGGCGGACTTCCGCGTGTGCCTGCAGGACTTGCTCCCGCACGACATCGACCCGGACATCCTGATCGGCCGCTACATCCCGAACCTGGTTCCGAAGCCGTTCTCGCTGCGTCGTGACTTCGTTCAGGAAATCGCCGACTTGGTGCCGTCCGAGCCGCTGCAGGAAGTCCTCGCAGACTTCGACAGCTACGCAACGCGCACTCACGAGTTGTCCCGCATCATCCTGATCGAGCTGCTGGCTTGGCAGTTCGCCAGCCCGGTCCGTTGGATCGAGACGCAGGACCTGCTCTTCGGTGACGAGTCCGAAGGAGGGCTCGGGGTCGAACGCTTCGTCGAGATCGGTCTCGGCGCTGCCCCGACCGTCGCGAACCTCGCGTCGCAGACCCTCAAGCTGCCGGGCCGCTTCGGCTACCCGGTCGAGGTTCTCAACGTCGAGCGCGAAGCTGCGATCGTCTACGGCACCGACGTCGACCCCGCTGTCGATGACGACGACGAGATCGAAGCGCCTGCCGCGCAGGCTGCTCCGGCCGCCGCGGCCGCTGCTCCGGTTGCCGCTGCCGCGCCGGCTGCACCTTCGGGTGGACCGCGTCCGGACGACCTCACCTTCAAGGCGCCCGACGCCACGAAGGTCCTGATCAGCCTGTGGACCAAGCTCCGTCCCGATCAGGTCGGCCCCGCGGACACGATCGAGGCACTGTGCGACGGCGTTTCCTCGCGTCGCAACCAGCTTCTGGTCGACCTCGGCTCCGAGCTCTCCCTCGGTGCCATCGACGGGGCCGCAGACGCCGACATGGGCTCCCTGGGGGCAACCGTCGACAAGCTCGCCCGTACGTACAAGCCGTTCGGACCGGTGCTCTCCGATTCGATCAACGATCACCTGCGTAAGGTCTTCGGCCCCTCGGGCAAGCGTCCCGGCTACATCGCCGACCGCGTCAAGAAGGTCTGGGAACTGGGCGACGGCTGGGCACACCACGTCACCGCAGCAGTGGCTCTCGGTACTCGTGACGGCGCCAGCATCCGCGGCGGCGACCTCGGTGGCCTGAGCTCCGGCGCACTGGCCGACGCGGCAGCAGTGGACGCAGTCATCGACAGCGCAGTTGCCTCGGTCGGGTCTGCTCGTGGAGTCAGCGTCTCGTTGCCCGCTACCGGCGGCGGAAGCGGCGGAACTGTCGACGCAGCTGCTCTGGGTGAGTTCACCGAGAACATCACCGGTCGCAACGGCGTTCTGGCCTCGGCCGCACGCCTGGTACTCGAGCAGCTCGGACTGAACGAAGAAACGGCAGTCGCGACGGTCGAGGACACCGAACTGGTCGACCTGGTCTCGGCTGAACTCGGCTCCGACTGGCCGCGTCTGGTTGCTCCGGCATTCGACGCGCAGAAGGCCGTTCTGCTCGACGACCGCTGGGCAAGTGCGCGTGAGGATCTCGCTCGCATTTGGCTCGGTGACACCGCGTTGTCGGTCGAGAACTTCATCGGTGCCGGCTCCACCGTCGCCGCACAGGCGAAGTGGTGGGCCACCCGTGCAACCGACGAAGGCCGCACCGCACTCGCCGAGGTCTACACCCGCATCGCTGATGCGGCTGCTGCGGCAGAATCCGACGCACCCGAGTGGGCAGGCGAGGTCGCAGTAGTGACGGGCGCCAGCAAGGGTTCCATCGCGGCAGCGGTCACGGGCAAGCTCCTTGCCGGTGGCGCAACGGTATTCGTGACCACCTCGCGACTCGACGGTCAGCGTCTGGGCTTCTACCGCGACCTGTACCGCGAGAACGCTCGCGCCGGTGCAGCCCTCTGGGTGGTTCCCGCGAACATGGCGTCGTACACCGACGTCGACGCGCTGATCGACTGGATCGGCAACGAGGCCACCGAGAACGCAGGCGGCGCAAAGAAGCTCATCAAGCCGGCCATGACGCCGACGATGCTCTTCCCGTTCGCAGCTCCCCGTGTCGGCGGCGAACTCTCCGACGCCGGCGCTCGCGCCGAAATGGAAATGCGCGTGCTGCTCTGGTCGGTGGAGCGCCTCATCGGCGGTCTGTCGAAGATCGGTTACGACAGCGATGTCGACACGCACCTGCACGTGGTGCTGCCCGGTTCGCCGAACCGCGGAACGTTCGGCGGCGACGGTGCATACGGTGAGGCCAAGGCTTCGCTGATCGCCGTGGTCAACCGCTGGAAGGCCGAGCGCAACTGGGCCGAGCGGGTCACGTTGGCACACGCGGTCATCGGTTGGGTTCGCGGAACCGGACTCATGGGTCACAACGATCCGATCGTCGACGCGGTCGAAGCTGCGGGCGTCCGCACCTGGTCCACCCAGGAGATGGCGACCCAACTGCTGAAGACGGCAACCCGCGAGTCGCGGCGCGCTGCAGCCGAGGCCCCGCTCGAGGTCGACCTGACCGGCGGACTGTCCGAGGCCAACCTGGATCTGGGTGCTTTGGCCAAGGAAGCTGCCGAGGTTGCCGAGATCGCCGAAGCTGTCGACGAAGCAGTGGACGAGTCCAGCATCCTGGCGCTGCCCGCGCCGGCTCGCATCGACGACTCGGTCAAGGCTCCGAGCTGGCCCGAACTGGACGTCACCCCCGCGGACCTCGTGGTCATCGTGGGTGCCGGAGAGCTCGGACCCTACGGTTCCTCGCGTACCCGCTTCGAGATGGAGGTCGACGAGCAGCTCTCTGCCGCAGGCGTTCTCGAATTGGCGTGGAACACCGGACTCATCGTCTGGGAGAACGACCCCAAGCCGGGCTGGTACGACGTCGAATCCGGTGACCTGGTACCCGAGGCGGAAATCGCCGACAAGTACCACGACGCAGTCGTCGAGCGTTGCGGCATCCGTCGCTACGTCGACGAGGGCGCGATGATCGACAACACCGCTCCGCTGCTCACCTCCGTGTTCCTGGACAAGGATCTGAGCTTCGTGGTCGGCAGTGAGGCAGAGGCTCAGGCCTTCGTCGAATCCGATCCGGAGAACACGACGGCGACGGTTTCCGCCGAGTCCGGAGACTGGACGGTCACCCGCCGCGCAGGCACCGAGATCCGCGTCCCGCGCAAGATGAAGCTGACTCGTAGTGTGGGCGGTCAGATTCCGACCAACTTCGACGTCACCAAGTGGGGCATCCCCGCCGACATGGCAGATTCGGTCGACCGCGTCGGCCTCTGGAACATCGTCGCAACGGTGGACGCCTTCCTCACCGGCGGCTTCACTCCGAGCGAACTGCTCCGCTGGGTACACCCGAGCCTGGTCGCCAACACGCAGGGCACCGGCATGGGCGGCATGACCTCCATGAGGAGCCTGTACATCGACACGCTGCTCGGCGAGAACCGTCCGAACGACATCCTGCAGGAAGCGCTGCCGAACGTCATTGCAGCGCACGTCGTTCAGTCGTACGTCGGCGGTTACGGCGCGATGGTTCACCCCGTCGCCGCCTGCGCCACGGCAGCGGTATCCGTCGAAGAAGGCGTCGACAAGATCCGACTCGGCAAGGCGCAGTTGGTTGTTGCCGGCGGGTTCGACGATCTGAGCACGGAAGGCATCATCGGCTTCGGCGACATGTCGGCCACTGCCAAGACCGAGGACATGCATGCCAAGGGCATCGAGGATCGCCGCTTCTCGCGGGCCAACGATCGTCGCCGCGGCGGATTCGTCGAGTCGGCCGGTGGCGGAACGATTCTCCTCGCTCGCGGTGACCTGGCACTCGAGATGGGTCTTCCCGTCCTCGGTGTGGTCGCCTGGGCCGGATCGTTCGCCGACGGTGTCCACACCTCGATCCCGGCACCGGGACTCGGAGCACTGGGCGCCGGACGTGGGGGAGCGGATTCGCAGCTTGCACTCTCGCTCAACGCTCTCGGCGTGAGCGCCGACGACATCGCCGTGATCTCCAAGCACGACACCTCCACTGCCGCCAACGATCCCAACGAGGCGGAGCTGCACGAGCGCCTCGCCGGGGCATTGGGACGCAGTGAAGGCGCGCCGATGTTCGTGGTCTCGCAGAAGAGCCTGACCGGTCACGCCAAGGGTGGTGCCGCAGCCTTCCAGCTGATCGGGCTCTGCCAGGTACTGAGCCAGGGCATCGTCCCGCCGAACCGCAGCCTCGACTGCGTCGACGACAAGATGGCCGAGTTCGAGCACCTCGTGTGGGCACGTCAGCCGCTCAAGTTCGGTGAGCATCTTCCGCTGCGTGCCGGCCTGCTGACCAGCCTCGGCTTCGGTCACGTCTCCGGACTGATCGCAGTCGTGCACCCGCAGGCATTCGTCGAGTCGGTTCCGGCCGACAAGCGTGACGCCTATGTTGCTGCGGCCCAGCAGCGGACGATCGACGGTCAGCGTCGCCTCGCGAAGGCGATGTGCGGTGGCGACAGCCTCTACGAGCGCCCGGCGGATCGTCGCCTCGGTGCCGACGGAACGCCGGCCAAGGCGTCGCGTCAGCTCGAAGCGGACATGCTGCTGAGCGAGGACGCACGACTCGGCGCAGACCAGGTGTACCGCTCGAATCTGCCCGGCTGCAAGTAGTAGTCACGGTATGGGAGTTCTGGGTATCGGTTTCGACCTCGTGACGGTGTCGGAGTTCGCCGAGCAATTGAACAGGCCGGGAACGGCAATGCTCGACAACTTCACACCGGGCGAGCGTCGAGACGCCGCTACCCGGAGCTCCGAACCGGCACGACATTTCGCCGCCCGGTGGGCTGCGAAGGAAGCAGTGATCAAGGCATGGTCCACTGCTCTCTTCGCCGGCCCACCGGTGCTGGGGGAAATGATCCACAATCAGATCGAGGTCGTCTCGGACGCCTGGGGGCGCCCCGGCATCCGGCTTCGCGGTGACGTGGCCAAACACCTGACCGGAGTGAAGATTCATATTTCGCTCACGCACGACGGGGACATGGCGGGCGCTTTCGCGGTCATCGAATCCGACCCGGAGTAGCACTGCCGGACACGAAAGAGCCGGTCTCCCAAGGGGAGACCGGCTCTTTGTCGTTCGACTAGTCCTTCGTGCGGGATTCCTTCTCGGCGACGAGGAGATACGCGATCATCAACCTTTTCAGTTCGGCGACGGCGTCGGCATGCGACTGACCGTCCTGAACCGAGAAATTGAGCATCGAATACACCACGTGGACAAGAACTTCCGCCATCATCAGGCGACGATCTCGCCGCGTACGAGGCGTCAACGGGCCGAGCATTTTCGCTACGGTCTCGGCGAACTGCTTTTCGTGAATGACTCCGGTTGCCCGCGTGGACGGCGTCGACTGCATCGCCAGCCAGACCTCGCGGCGCGACGGATCAGACGTCCACAGCCCGGCCATGTGATCGACGAAACTGTTCAGGAACCGCAACCAGTCGAGCGAGGGTACTTCGCCGCCGAACTGAGCAAGCTCGTGCTGGACCCCGACGAGGTCCTGGCGGTTCAATTCGCACACGATGACGTACTTGTTCGCGAAGAACTGGTAAAGCGTCCCAATCGGGACGTCAGCACGTGCCGCGACTTCTTCACAGGTGAACGATTCGAAACCGACATCGGTGAGGAGTTCCCGTGACGCAGCCAGGAGTGCGTCGAATTTACGCTGGCTGCGCTCTTGCGTCGGACGCTTGCGCGGCAGCAGTTCCTGCGGTTCTTCGAGGCTCTGGGGATTCTCCAGTGCTGGGTCGACTCGTCGCCGCGCGCGGTGACGAGTCGTGGGCTGCACGTCTTCCAGGCTATCGGTGTTTTCTGTCGAATTTGGGACTTGTGCATTATCCGGTGTCATCGGCCACCTACTTCGGCGGTCGTGATCGGTCGAAACGCACCGCGCAGGTGCGCGCACACGAGTCCCGATGCTGTTGCCACACCTCGATACTAGGTGACCAACTGTCCAGTAGCCGAAGAGGTTGCTGCGCGGTGTGGCGCAACGGCGATCCTGGCGCCTGCCTACGTCCGATTCGGGCAGACTGAGATTCTTCGGGCACACCGAGATTCGATGCCGAGGAGAGGGAGACGATGACGGAAGAACTGCGAACCGCGGTAGGTGAACTCATGCCGCGTGCCCGTGAGGATCTGAGTGCACTTGTGGCGATGAAGTCCGTTGCCGATGCACGGCAGTACCCGCCGGAAGAATGCGCGGCCGCTGCGCATTGGGTCCTGGAGGCATTCCGGGCTCAGGGTTTCGCCGATATCGAGGCGATCGAGACCTCCGACGGTTCGGCCGCGGTTGTCGGGCGTCGACCAGGCCCGGGCGGTGCTCCGACCGTTCTGCTGTACTGCCACTACGACGTTCAGCCGCCCGGAAATGAAGAGCTCTGGGGCTCCCCGCCTTTCACGCTCACCGAGCGCGACGGACGGTGGTACGGACGGGGCGCTTCCGACTGCAAGGGCAACGTCGTCATGCATCTGACAGCTCTGCGAGCGCTCGCCGCAGCCGGTGTGGACCCGAGCGTCCACCTGACGCTCGTCGCCGAAGGATCCGAGGAGATGGGCACTGGCGGTCTCGAGGATCTGGTGCGAGAGCGGCCCGAACTTTTTGCAGCCGACATGATCCTGATCGCCGATACCGGCAACACCGAAGTCGGGGAGCCGACGATCACGACGTCATTGCGCGGGATCGCGAATGTTGTGGTCCACGTGTCGACGCTCGAGGGTGAGATTCACTCCGGTGTCTTCGGTGGACCGGCGCCCGATGCGATCACCGCGCTGGTGCACATACTCTCGACGCTGCACGACAGCGCCGGAAACACCACTGTCGAAGGCTTGACCAACGACCAGGAATGGGCGGGTGTCAGTTATGACGGCGATCAGTTCCGCTCCGACGCCGGGGTGCTCGAAGGGGTGCAGCTGACTGGTTCCGGTTCGGTCGCCGAGCAGGTGTGGGCTCGTCCGGCGCTGACCATCCTGGGTATCGACTGCCCGCCGGTCGTGGGTTCGGCGGCGGCGATCACGCCCCGCGCGTCGGCGCGCCTGAATCTTCGTGTCCCGCCTGGCACGGATCCGGCGCAGGCACAGAAGTTGTTGACGGACCACCTCCGCGCGGCGGCGCCGTGGGGCGTCCACATCGAGGTCGTTCCGGAATCGACGGGATCGCCGTTCTCGTCCTCGACGGAGGGTGCAGGTTTCGCGCAGCTGAAGTCCGCGCTCACCGATGCCTACGGCCGCGAAGTCGGATTTGCCGGCCAAGGGGGATCGATACCGCTGTGCAGTGCACTGGCCGAGCAGTTCCCCGACGCGGAGATCGCGTTGATCGGCGTCGAGGAACCGCAATGCCGCATTCATGCGCCCGACGAAAGCGTCGACCCGTCGGAGATCGAGAATCTTGCTTTCGCGGAGGCTCTGTTCTTGAGCCGGTACGGGAGTTAGACCGACAGATCGCGTCGTAGCTTGGCGACGTGGCCGGTGGCCCGGACGTTGTACTGGGCCACCTCGATCTTGCCTTCCTCGTCGACGAGGAACGTCGAGCGGATGACGCCCTGGACGGTCTTGCCGTACATCTTCTTCTCACCGAACGCGCCCCAGGCTTCGAGCGTCGCCTTCTCGGGATCGGAGAGCAGCGGGAAGGTCAACTCTTCGGTATCGCGGAACTTCGCGAGTTTTGCGGGCTTGTCCGGCGAGATTCCGATGACTTCGAGGCCGGCGCCGTTCAGCTCGGCGAGGCTGTCACGGAAGTCGCAGGCCTGCTTGGTGCACCCCGGGGTGCTGGCCGCCGGGTAGAAGTACACGATGACCTTGCGGCCGCGGTAATCGTGAAGGGAAACCTCGTTGCCATCGGCGTCTGGGAGCGTGAAATCCGGCGCGACGTCGCCGGCGGACAATCTACTGTTCTCGGTCACGGGAATCGAGGTTAGTCGAGAAATTGCGCGGCAGGTGGGCGCGAGGGCATTCTGCTCCTCTACGGTAGAGCGAAGTGTCGGCGCGCTGCGTCCGCACAGCAGACCCGCACACAGAGCAGCAGAACACAGACAAGTTGGAGGACACGTGCCCAGGGACACCGAGAGCATCGAACGCGAGATCGAGAAGGCGCGTAACCAGCTCGCGAGCACACTCGACGAACTGACGGTCCGCACCAACCCGAAGCGGCTGGTCGAGAACACCAAGAAGACGGTGCTCGCCAAGCTCAACGAGCCGGCAGTGAAGTACGCGCTGATCGCAGTCGGTTCAGTGGTGGGACTACTCGTGGTCCGGAAGATCATTCGCTGACCCGAGTTGTCGAAGACAGAACATGAAGAAGGCCCCCACCTGGTGAGGTGGGGGCCTTCTTGCAAGTGCGCCCACAGGGACTCGAACCCCGGACCCAGTGATTAAGAGTCACTTGCTCTACCAACTGAGCTATAGGCGCTCGCTCTTGCGAGACAGAACATTAGCCGACAGGCTCAGGAGTTTGCAAAACGCGTGTTCATCGTGGTGACGATGGTTACATCGCTTCCGGAATTCACGAGTGTGGAGGGTGCGAATCCGGCCAGCGGACGGTGCTTTCCAACTGCTGTGCGACGGCGAGAATCGTCGGTTCACCACCGCTGCGCCCGACCAGTTGGACGCTCAGGGGGAGTCCGCGTTCGGAGAACCCGGCGGGCACAGCGGCCGCCGGGTTGCCGCAGACATTCCAGATCGAACAGTAGGCGGCGATCGGCAACGCCTTGCGGACTGCTGACAGAAGGCCGGTTCCTTCGAGTTGTCCGATCGGGCGTGGCAGCGCGGGCGTGGTCGGCATCAGGACCAGGTCGAAGGTGTCGAAGACCTGGTTGACCGTCGCTGCGATTCGCTCACCTTTGCGGTAAGCGAATTTCCCGACGCGCGCGGGAGCGGCTATCCGGCCGATGGACGCGAGTGCGCGCGTGCGCTTTTCGAGGAGCGCCGGATGATCGACGCGCAGTGCTTCGTCGCGGACGCCGCCGAGTACCTGCGGGAGAAATGCTGCAGTTGCGTCCGGGTACTCGGGGTCGTGTTCTTCGACGTGATGTCCCAACGCGCTCAACATCTCTGCGATCGAATGCACCGCGGCAACGACCTCCGGGGACGGGCGGACGCCCCGGACCGGACTCCGGGTGGACACTGCAATGCGAAGCGGCCCGGGCGCCGACGCGGCTGACTCGGCAAAGCTGGTGCGGAGCGTTTCGGCTGTGTAGTCGTCGGTCCCGGTGGTACCGGTGATCGCGTCGTACACGAGCGCGCTGTCCTCGACGGAACGAGTGAGAGGGCCTAGCGTGCCGAGTCCGCGCCAGAGGTTGCGGTTCGGCGCGGTGCTCACCCGACCGCGCTGCGGTTTGAGTCCGAACAACCCGCAGAACGCCGAAGGCAGTCGGATGGAACCGCCGCCGTCGCCGCCGATTGCCGCTGCGACCATGCCCGACGCGACGGCCGACGCAGATCCTCCGCTCGATCCGCCCGTGGATACGCCGGTGTCCCAAGGGTTTCTCGTGTATCCGTTTGCGGCAGTCTCCGTGAAGGGCCAGATGCCGAACTCGGGCATCGTCGTCTTGCCGACGATCACCGCGCCGGCCTCGCGCAACCGCCGGACGACCTCTGAATCGGCCGATGCGATGCGAGTTGCTGCCGCACCGCCGTACGTCGTCGGCGTTCCGGCGACGTCGTTCTCGTCTTTGATCGCGATCGGGACTCCGTGCAGTGGGCCCAGGCTGTGGCCGTCGGCCTGGCGCTGATCGAGACGTGTCGCTTCGTCGAGCGCTTCGTCTGCGAGAACCCGCACAAAAGCATTGAGCGTCGAATCGAGGCGTTCGATACGGCGAAGTGTGTTCTCGGTGAGCTCGCGGGCCGATAATTCTCCGGACCGGATCAGAGCGGCCTGACCCGCAACCCCGGCAAATGCCAGCTCGCTGCCCGGTGTGGTTTCGCGCTCGGTCATCAATCCTCCAGGCCGTGGTTCCGATAACTGTGAAGTCTATTCACCACAACCTGTCCACCACGACACAAAGAAAAATCCCCACCTTCCGAAGAAGGTGGGGACCTTTGCAAGTGCGCCCACAGGGACTCGAACCCCGGACCCAGTGATTAAGAGTCACTTGCTCTACCAACTGAGCTATAGGCGCTCGCTCTTGCGAGACAGAACATTAGCCGAATCGCCGGTTCGGGAGCAAATCGCCAGGTGGAGGCGGCACCGCTGTAGTCCGATCGGAGGAAATCCGCTGAAAGCGGTAACAAAACGGACGGTTCGGAGCGATTGATACTTGAACGTTACTGACGGCGTGGCCTTTCATGACCGTTGGTAACGAGCGCGCCTGGCATCATTGGTGCAGCGCAGTCATACCGCAAGTCCCACTTGCCTTCCGGTAAGTGGGATTCGCATGTGACGCGGAAGTTAGTCGGAGAAATTGTGAAGCGGAGTCGAACGATGAGTCGTCAAAGGTGGGGTCTGTCCGTGCGCGGGGGGAACGGTCGAGCGTCGAAGGGCGCGGCGATGATCGCGGCGTCTCTCGGTGCTCTCGTTCTGATGACCGCGTGCACGTCGGGCGGCAAGGACGTCAGTACCGAAGGGTCGGCGCCGATCGATTCCAATCCGCTCACCGAACTCATCAAGCCGAAGCTCACCTCGACCGCTGCCGACGGCGCTGTCGGCTTCTCGCCGGGCGACCCGGTCAAGATCAACGTCGCTGACGGCGCTCTGTCCGACGTGACGATGGTCAATCAGGACGGCAAGGCAGTTGCCGGCGCGATTGCTGCCGACGGTGCGTCGTGGACCACCACCGAGCCACTCGGCTACAACCGCAAGTACAAAATCGAGGCCCGCGCATTCGGATTGGGTGGCGCCAGTACGACGGTCACGTCCTTCACCACCAGCGCACCCGGCAACGTCACCAAGCCGTACGTCTTGCCCAACGAGGGCGACGTGGTCGGCATCGGTCAGCCCATCGCGGTGCAGTTCGACGAGAACATCCCCGATCGCAAGGCTGCCGAAGCCGCGATCACCGTCACCACGACTCCGGCCGTCGAAGGTGCGTTCTACTGGGTCAACAATCGTGAGGTCCGTTGGCGTCCGGAGAACTACTGGGCACCGGGCACCAAGGTCGACGTGAGCGTCAACGTGTACGGGCGCAATCTCGGCAAGGGAGTCTTCGGGCAGGAAGACGCGAAGAGTTCCTTCACCATCGGTGATGCCGTCATCGCCACGGCGGACGACAACACCAAGCAGGTCACTTTCCAGGTCAACGGTGAGACCGTCATGACCATGCCCACCTCCATGGGCAAGGACAGCACTCCCACCGACAACGGCGTCTACATCATCGGTGACCGCTTCGCGAACATGATCATGGACTCGTCCACGTACGGCGTCCCGGTCACCTCGGCGCAGGGTTACAAGACCCCCGTCGACTGGGCGACCCGAATGTCCTACAGCGGCATCTTCTTCCACTCGGCGCCGTGGTCGGTCGGGCAGCAGGGCTACTCCAACACCAGTCACGGCTGCCTCAACCTGAGCCCGTCCAACGCCAAGTGGGTCTACGACAACACCAAGCGTGGGGACATCGTCGTCGTCAAGAACACCGTCGGCGGCACTCTCTCCGGCACCGACGGCCTCGGTGACTGGAACATTCCCTGGAGCGTCTGGAAGACCGGCAACGCGGACGTCTGAGTGCGTCCCTGAAGCCTTGAACGGCAGAATGCCCCCGACCGTCCGGTTGGGGGCATTCTGCATCTGTACACCTTTTGTGAGCGAAAGTGCCTCTCGGTCTATCTGAGGCGACGGGAGGTACGTTCGCTCGGTGTCAGCGTCGACCGAACGCGTCCACTCCGGTCATCTCAGCGGACAGTGCCCACAATCTGCGTGCGTCGGCGGGATCGGTAGCCCAAGGTTTCACTCCGCCGACGCTCATGTCATCAGTCTGCGCGACGTCCGCGATGTTGCAGTCCTGGAGGTACGCGCCGGAGTGATCGGCGAGTATCGGTGCCGTCGCTGCCCACACCGTTGTAGCGGCGCCCTGGGAGGGAGTCTTGAACCCCGGCACGGCGTCGCCATTCGACGTCGTCCATCCGAGATCGTGTTTCTCCGATGCAGAGAAGTGACGTTGAAGGGGAGTGAGGATGCTCCCGGGATGGACGGAGAACGCACTGATACCGCGTGAAGCACCGGAGCTCGCCAGCTGTACAGCGAATAGAGCATTGGCAGTCTTGGCTTGACCGTACGCAAGCCAGCGGTCGTAACCGTTGCGGAAATGTATGTCATTCCAACGCACTCCCGACAGAAAATGTCCCGCCGACGAGACCGCTACGACGCGAGAGCCGTTTGCGGGCATGGCTGGCACAAGCAGGTTCACCAGTACAAAGTGCCCGAGGTGATTGATCGCGAATTGTGATTCCCAGCCGGAGCCGACACGGAGTTCCGGGCAGGCCATGACCCCCGCATTGCAGATGATGATGTCCGGAGTGATCCGGGATTCGAGAATTTCTCGCGCACACGATCTGACACTGCTCGGGTCCGACAGGTCGCACGCTCGCACTTCGATACCCGGAAGGTCGGCCACCGCGCTCCGTGCCTGTTCTGGTCGGCGGGCAAGAACTACAACTCGCGCCCCGACCGAAGAAAGTGACTGCGAAACCTCATATCCGAGTCCGGAGTACCCGCCAGTGACCAAAACCGTAGTGCCCGTTAAATCTTGTCCGGCAAGTACGTCGTCGGCAGTGGAGACTCGGGAGAATCCGGTGTTGATTTTGCGCTGGATGGAATTCATGACTGCGACCGTAAAATCTGGAGTGCACTCCAGGTCAAGGAAAGGTCGCCAGGCAATGCGCGAACTGTCAATCGGTGACGTCGCTGTCCAGACCGGAATCAGTATCGATTCCCTTCGATACTTCGAACGTGAGGAATTGCTCGTTCACGAGGTGGCGCGCTCGGCAGGTGGGCGTCGGGTCTACTCCGAAAGCGATGTCTCTTGGTTGAAGCTGTGCAATCGCTTCCGAGACTCGGGTATGCCGATCGCCACGATCCGCGAATTCGCCGCTCTCGTCAGGTCAGGGCCGGGAAACGAGAAGGAGCGGCTTTCACTTTTACAGTCGCATGAGGAGTTGATTCGATCCAGGATCGCTGCGATGCAGGAAAACCTGAACGTCATCCACGACAAGGTTTCGGCGTACGAGCGACATGTTCGCGAGGGGACCGTCGTAGGTGTCTGGGAGCCGGAACCGTCGCCCGAGTGATCGACGGCTGGGGCTATTTGCGGCGAATTCCAGCTACCCCGATGTGAGCGAAAGTGGCTTTCGGTCTTTCTGAGGCGACCAGAGGTACGTTCGCTCGGCTCGGGCACGGGTTGCTCGGGAGCGCGCGATTTGTCGCGGTCGCCACCCCACCCGGCTGTGGAAGGGGAGATTGGGGCTGGCGCACAAACCAAAAGAACCCCCGAAAATGTCTTTCGACACCTTCGGGGGTTCCGCTTGGGTGAGCGACGGGACTCGAACCCGCGACAGCCAGGATCACAACCTGGTGCTCTACCAACTGAACTACGCCCACCATTGCCTCGGCCACCGGTTTGACCCGGCTGCTTTGACGAAAGAGATACTAGCGCGAAAGTCGGTCAGGAAGCCAATCGGCAGGTCAGGCGGGACCCAAGCCCTCTACGACGGCTGCAATCTCCGCGCTCGACGGTCCGGGCGCCGCGACGAATGCAGTGCCGCGGTAGTACTTGAGTTCGCGGATGGATTCCTTGATGTCGGCGAGTGCCCGGTGGGCGAGACCTTTTTCGGGCTGGCCGAAGTAGATTCGCGGGTACCAGCGGCGGGAGAGTTCTTTGATGGAGCTGACGTCGATCATCCGGTAGTGCAGGTATGTGTCCAGCGCCGTCATGTCCCGCGAGATGAATCCGCGGTCGGTGGCGATTGAATTACCCGCCAAGGGAGCCGTACCGGCGACGGGAACGTGCTTGCGGATGTACGCGAGCACCTCTTTCTCCGCCTCGGCGAGGGTGACCGTCGACTTACGAACCTCTTCGGTCAGTCCCGACTTTGCGTGCATCTTCTTCACGACGTCGGGCATTGCAGCCAACGCGTCGTCGTCGGCGTGGATGACGATGTCCACACCTTCGCCCAAGATGTTCAAGTCGCTGTCGGTCACCAGAGCCGCAATCTCGATGAGTTTGTCCGACTCGAGTCGCAGCCCGGTCATTTCACAATCGATCCATACCAATTTGTCCTGCACCAGGAACACAGTAGTGCGCGCGGGAGCGGGATAAGGTCTGCGGTGGAAACTCGACGTGTGTAAGACGGCGTTCGGGTGATGACAAGAACTTCGCCGCATTGCAACGAGGAGGGCTTTTCGATGACCGTGGATCCGAAGGACGGAGCCGCGCCGCCGACGCCGGCGGAGAAGGCGAAAGCTGCCAAGGCTGCCGCTGCCGAAGCCGCTCGGATTGCAGCTGAAGCCGCTGCAGCAGCTGAGGAAGCAGAGAAGGAAGCGGCTGCCGCCGAGGCCGAAGCATCGGCCGGAGCCACCCCCGCTGCTCAGGTGCCCTCGGGTGCTGCCGCTGAAATCGCGGCGGGCTATTCATCCGAGGGGCGGGCACTCGAGCTCGGCTCGGTGGTGATCGACGGTGTGGCAGATCCCACCGCACGGGTGCGGATTCCGTTGGCGACGATCAACCGTCACGGTCTGATCGCCGGTGCGACGGGTACCGGCAAGACCAAGACGTTGCAGGGCATCGCCGAGCAGCTGTCCGCCGCGGGTGTGCCGGTTGTGATGGCCGACGTCAAGGGCGATCTCTCGGGTCTGTCGAAGGCGGGGGATCCGAGCGAGAAGATGAAGGCTCGCGCAGTCGAGACGGGCGACGATTCGTGGACTCCCGCTGGGATGCCAGTCGAGTTCTTGTCGTTGGGAACGGACGGAATCGGTATCCCGGTGCGCGCGACCATCACCAGTTTCGGGCCGATCCTGCTCAGTAAAGTGTTGGGCCTCAACGAGACCCAGGAGTCGACTCTAGGGCTGATCTTCCACTGGGCCGACACTCAGGGCCTGGCCCTGCTGGACCTCAAGGATCTGCGTTCGGTCATCGCGCACCTGACGAGCGCTGAGGGCAAGGCCGATCTGAAGGGTATCGGCGGAGTTTCCTCGGCGACGGCGGGAGTGATTCTGCGCGCGTTGGTCAACCTCGAAGCAGATGGTGGTGACACCTTCTTCGGTGAACCGGAACTCGAAACCGAGGATCTGCTGCGTGTCGTCGGCGGTGCCGGTGTGATCACGCTGTTCGAACTCGGTGCCCAGGCGGCGCGCCCGGCAATGTTCTCCACCTTCCTGATGTGGGTGCTCGCGGACCTGTTCCAGACGCTGCCCGAAGAGGGAGATCTGGACAAGCCGAAGCTCGTGTTCATCTTCGACGAGGCGCACCTTCTGTTCGCGGACGCGTCGAAGGCCTTCCTTCAGCAGGTGGAACAGACGGTCAAGCTCATTCGTTCCAAGGGCGTCGGTGTGTTCTTCTGCACGCAACTTCCGACCGACATTCCGAATTCGGTGCTGTCACAGTTGGGTGCGCGGGTTCAGCACGCCCTGCGTGCCTTCACGCCCGACGATCAGAAAGCCCTCAACAAGACCGTCCGCACGTACCCGAAAACCGAGCACTACGACCTGGAAAAGGCACTGACTTCACTCGGCATCGGTGAAGCCATCGTGACCGTACTCTCGGAAAAGGGTGCGCCGACGCCGGTGGCCTGGACCAAGATTCGTCCTCCGAGGTCGCTGATGGACACCATCGGCAACGACGCGATCAAGGCGGCCGCGTCGTCGAGTCCGCTGAATCAGAAGTACGGCCAGACCATCGACCGCGAGTCGGCGTACGAGAAGCTGACGGCCAAGGTGGCCGGTGCTCCGACGGCGGATCAGTCTCTGGATCTTCCGTCGCTGCCCGATCTGCCGCCACCGCCGCCGGCCGAGCCGGAGGGCCCCAACATCGCCGAGCAGATCTTGGGCAACTCGGCTGTCAAGAGTTTCCTGCGCTCGGCGGCTTCGGCTGCGGGACGCGAGATTTCGCGAAACATCTTCGGCACCGGTAGTCGCCGCAGGCGCTGAGGCTCAGGCGCCCGCGAGGTCAGATGCCGACCTCGGGGGCCAGCAGGTCGTTGATCGATTCGCGCCTGATCAACGGCCGCGCAATCCCGCCCAGCACGGCGACGACCGGCGGCCGGCCGACGCTGTTGTAGGTGGAGGCCATGCTGTGGTGGTATGCGCCCGTACACGGCACTGCCAACAGGTCACCTTCATGTAGGTCGGCGGGAAGCCTTGCTCCGACGGCAATTTCGTCGCCCGATTCGCAGTGGCGCCCGGCGACGGTGACTTCCTGGAGCGGTGCGCGCGAATGTCGGTTCACCAGTTCGACGTCGTAGTGGCTGTCGTACAACGACACCCGAGGGTTGTCGCTCATCCCGCCGTCGACGGAGACGAAGGTTCGTCCCCCGCTGATCGACTTGATGTTCTGTACGCGATAGAGCGTGACTCCGGCCCGCGCAGCGATCGCTCGGCCAGGCTCGAGCACGATTTCGGGGCGAGGGAAGCGGTTTCGGGTGCACGCGTCGTCGAGAGTTTCGTCGATGACGTGAGCGAGGCGGGTCAGATCCAATTGGGCATCTCCCGGCACGTAGGCGATCCCATGGCCACCGCCGAGATCGAGTTCGGTGAGGATGATTCGATGCGTGCGTCGTATGTCGTCCATCTGTGCGATCATCGTCTCGATCGCGGGGCGGAAGAGTTCGGGATCGGTGATCTGGGAGCCGAGATGGCAATGCAGGCCGATGAGCTGCAGGTGCGTCGCGTTGGCGACGACGGATACCGTATGTTCCAGTTCTTCGGAAAACGCTGGTAGGCCGAACTTTTGGTCCACGATGCCCGTGGACACTGCCCTGTGTCCGTGTATGTCGATGCCGGGTGTGACTCTGACCAACACCTTCTGTCGGTGGGTGCACACCGACGCGAGCCGTACCGCTTCGCTGGGGGAGTCGAGGACGATCCGGCCGACACCCGCGTTGACCGCCGCCCTCAGTTCGGAAACCGATTTGGCATTGCCGTGCAGGATGATTCGGTGGGGGTCCACGCCCGCGGCAAGCGCGACGGCGAGTTCACCGGCGGAACAGACATCCACCCCGAGTCCCTCGTCGGAGACCCAGGTAGCCATCGCTCGAATCATCAGTGCCTTGCCGGCGTACACGATCTCCGAGTCGGGGAAGATCTCTCGATACGTGCGGCAGCGGTGCCGCACGTCCGCCTCGTCGACGACGTACGTCGGTGTGCCGTACTGGTCCGCGATCTCTTCGAGGGAGACGTCGCCGATGCAGACACGCCCGCTGTGGTCGTGGCGAGTACTGATGGGCCACAACGCAGGATCCATACGCGGTGTCATTGCGCCGCGTAGGGAGGGGAAGATTTCGAGTAGCGTCACGTCGATCTCCTGAAGGTGACCCGCCGTGTTGCGGGCTACCTTCAGATCTACTCCCGAAGATCACCGGTGGGGCGGATCTTGACGCCTACTTGACGCGCCGCCGAACGAGGTTGACGCGGCTCTGACGGCCTCGGCACTGTGCCCGTGGACTCACTGTGCCCGTCGCCGCCTCCATCCGAACCAACCGAGCACCGCGAGCAATGCCACCGCGGCGCCTCCGCCGATGACCGTCGATCGGTCGGCGGACACACCAACGGACGGAGTTCCGCCGGGGCTCGGGGCGTAACCGGCGCCGTACACGGACTCGACCGCCGCTTGGATGTCGAACCCGGTTTCGGTAGCCGGCCCGCAGCTGTGCCCCTCGTGCTCGGCGTCGACGTCGTACGGCGCAGAAACGAACATCAGCTGCTCGGTGCCGAGCACGTAGCTTGTGCCACAACCGTTCCCGTTCGCGAGTGTCCCCACCGACGTCACCGATGCCAGATCGCCTTTGTAGACCCGGCTGACGTCGAACAGGTAGGTGTCCTCGAACCCGTCCGAAGTTTTCTCCGTCGGAGTCCCGAGGAAAACGGTGCTGGAGACGCTCACGGCTTCTTCCGGGGTAGCCGATGATGCGCACGAACATGCATTCGCTGCCGTGGGCAGCAGTAAGGGCAACCCTCCGGTCAAAAGAAGGATTGCCCCGACTGCCAGTGTTCTTCGCATCGCCATTAACCGACTATACGGTCTGCTATGGCCTGCTCTGAGAAGTTTGAGTGAATCAGCCGCCGAGCTTCTTGTAGAACGTGCCCACGATCGGCGCAACGACGGCACGCGGGCTGTAACCGCCCGCGACGGACATCGCCTTGCTCAAGATGCCCGGTACGACGCGCATCTTGTTCTCGGCCAGGCCGTCGAGCGAGACCTTGGCGGTGTACTCGCTCGAGATCCAGAAGAAGTCCGGGACGAGCTTGTCGACGATCGATGCTTCGGCCGGGTCCGGGGTTTCGGTGCGAACGGGGCCTGGCGCGAGCAGGGTGACGTTCACTCCGGTGCCCTTGAGTTCACCTCGCAACGATTCCGCGAAGGTGTTCACGAACGCCTTGGTGGCTGCGTACGTCGCGTTGTTGGGGATCGGCATGTTGCCGGCCGCGGACCCGACCATCAGGATGGCTCCGGACTTGCGCGCGAGCATGCCGGGCAGCACGGCCAGCGTGAGATCGTGCACTGCAACGGCGTTGAGCTCGACCTGGTCGCGCTCGTAGGCCGGGTCCAGCTCGGCGATCGGCCCGAAGGTGGCGATACCGGCGTTGTTGCACAGGATGCTGATGTCGCGGCCACCGAGTTCCTCGACCAGAACGGCACGCGCCGCGCTGTCGGAGAGGTCCGATGCACGGACCTCCACCTCGACGCCGTGCGCGGCGCGAAGCTTCTCGGCGAGGACCTCCATGACCTCGCCACGACGGGCAACGAGGATCAGGGAGTGTCCGCGTGATGCCAGATCAGCGGCCAGTGCCTCTCCGATGCCGGAGGAGGCGCCGGTCACTACGGCGCGGGCTGTGGTTGTGGGTGTCGGCAGGCTCACGATCAGTCAGCGTAGCCGGTCAGATCTTCGCGGCCAGTCGTGTGCCCTGTTCGATGGCACGCTTGGCGTCGAGTTCTCCAGCGACATCCGCGCCGCCGATAATGTGGGTCACCACGCCCGCGACGGTCAGTTCGTCCACTAGATCGCGAACCGACTCCTGCCCGGCGCAGATGACGATGGTGTCGACCTCGAGAAGTCGGGGCTTCTCGTGCTTCTCACCGAAGGTGATGTGCAGTCCGGCGTCGTCGATGCGCTCGTAGTTGACGCCCGAGAGCTCGTGGACGCCCTTGTTCTTGAGGGCCGCCCGGTGGACCCAGCCGGTGGTCTTCGCGAGGCCGGCGCCGATGCGTCCTGGCTTGCGTTGGAGGAGGTAGACCTCCCGCTCGGAGAGCTCTGGTACCGGAGTGGTGAGAGCGCCCGGGGCCATTTCGGGTTCGGTGACGCCCCATTCCTGCTTCCACTCCTTGAGATGAAGAGTGGGGGAAGTGGGGTGCGTGAGGAATTCGCTCACGTCGACGCCGATGCCGCCGGCACCGATGACGGCGACGGACTTGCCGACGGGCTTGCCCTCTCGGACGACCTCGGCGTAGGTCAGCACCTTCGGGTTCTCGATGCCGGGGATCTTGGGAACCCGCGGCGTCACGCCGGTGGCAACCACCACTTCGTCGAAGGATCCGATGAGATCTGCCGGTGCGACGCGGGTTTCGAGCTTGACTGTCACTCCGGCCACGTCCAGCATGCGGGTGTAGTAGCGAATGGTTTCGGCGAACTCTTCCTTACCCGGAATGAGCTGTGCGATCCCGAACTGTCCGCCGATCTTGTCCGAGGCCTCGAACAACGTGACCGAATGACCACGCTGAGCAAGATTGAGTGCTGCGGAAAGTCCGGCAGGACCGGCGCCGACGACGGCGAGATTCTTGGTCCGCCGAGTGGGGGAGAGGATCAGCGTGGTCTCACGGCCCGCGCGCGGATTGAGCAGGCAGGAGACCTGCTTGTGAACGAAGGCGTGGTCGAGGCAGGCTTGGTTGCAGGCAATGCACGTGTTGATCTCGTCGGACGCTCCGCGTTCTGCCTTGTTCACCCAGTCGGGATCGGCGAGCATCGGCCTGGCCATCGAAATCAACTGCGCGTCACCGCGGTTGAGGATCTCTTCGGCAGTCTCGGGCATGTTGATCCGATTCGAGGCGGCTACCGGAATGCCGACGTGCTTCTCGAGCTTGCTCGTGATGTCCACGAAGGCTGCTCGGGGAACCGAGGTGACGATGGTGGGCACCCGTGACTCGTGCCATCCGATGTCGGTGTTGATGATCGTGGCGCCGGCAGCTTCGACTTCCTTTGCCAATGAGACGATTTCATCCCAGGTCTGACCGCCCTCGACCAGGTCTGCCATCGACAACCGGAACACGATGATGAAGTTCGGGCCGACGGCCTTGCGTGTGCGTCGCACGATTTCGACTGCCATGCGTCGACGGTTCTCGGAACTGCCGCCCCACTGGTCGGTGCGCTTGTTCGTGCGCTCGCAGAGGAACTGGTTGATGAAGTAGCCCTCACCGCCCATGATTTCGACGCCGTCGTAACCCGCGGACTTGGCCAGACGCGCGCAGCGAACATAGTTCCGGATCTGCCAACGCACCCCACGGCCGGTCAGCTTGCGCGGACGGAACGGATTGATGGGCGCCTTGATCGACGACGCGGAGACACTGAACGGCTGGTAGCTGTAGCGGCCGGCGTGCAGGATCTGCATGGCGATCTTTCCACCCGCGTCGTGAACCGCCTTGGTGATCCGGCGGTGACGGCGCGCTTCGATGCGGTTGGTCAGCTTGGCACCGAAGGGCAAGAGCCAACCGGTGCGGTTGGGCGCGTAGCCGCCGGTGATGATCAAGCCGGCTCCGCCACGGGCACGTTCGGCGAAGTACTCGGCCAAGCGGTCGGTGTCCTTCGCGCGATCTTCGAGGCCGGTGTGGATCGATCCCATGACGACGCGGTTCTTCAGCGTCGTGAATCCGAGGTCGAGCGGTTCGAGCAGGCGGGGAAACTGTGTATCCGTCATGACTGAAGATGTCCTTCCGTGGCGTACTCGCCAGTGTCTTCGGTGGCGTACTCGCCAGTGGGCAATGCGTCCAGAACTTCCTGGCACCAGTCGGTGAATCCTTCCTCGACGCGGATGCCGCCGCGAAGTACGAGGTACTGGTGCAGTGAAGAGCCGGAAAGCGCTGCTGGATTGGGGAAGTCACGCTTTTCGATGAGTCGGTAGACGTCGAGGCGGGCGGCGTGGCCGTCGCGGTGGCGAGCGACTTCGCGTCGTAGAGCGGGGAGATCGGCGTGCGCAGCGGCCCTGATCTTGATGGCCAACTCGTTGCGCAGGTGGTTCGGTTCGGACGGCTCTGCGATCCATCGGGTCAGTTCGGCGCGGCCGGCATCGCTGACGCGGTACATCTTCTTGTCCGGTCGGCCGTCCTGCGCGATGGCTTCCACCTCCACCCAGCCTGCCTCGTCCATTCGCTTGAGGACTCGGTAGATCTGCTGGTGCGTCGCGCTGTGGAAGAAGCCGATCGACTTGTCGAACCGGCGTGTGAGGTCGTATCCCGACGCATCCTGTTCGGACAGGGAGACGAGCAACGCATGTTCGAGTGCCATGGAAAAAGTATCTATGCACTCAGGTGCGTATGCAACTAAGTGCGTACTAACTCGGGTGCATAGAGCGTCTTGTATGTCGACTTCGGAGAGAGGCGCCGAGTCGCCCGCGCGCAGTTAGGCTTCGCCGTATGAGCGCCGAGTCCACGAGCACGCAGGCAGAGCCACCCGCAGGCATCGGCGGTGCGGCCACGAAGAGTCAAGTGTTCGCATGGGGGCTGTGGGATTGGGGATCGGCCGCATTCAACGCAGTGATCCTCACGTTCGTCTTCTCGGTTTATCTCACCGACGCGGTCGGTGACGACCTTCCCGGCACGATTTCGGCAACTACGTGGCTCAGCTGGGCACTCGGAATCGCCGGCTTCTTCATCGCGATTCTCGCTCCGATCACCGGACAACGTTTCGATGCGTCGGGTAAACGTAAACTCTCGCTCGCGATACTGACCGGCATCACCGTGCTCTCGATGGCGGGCCTCTACTTCGTCGAAGACAACTACCGCTATCTGTGGCTCGGATTGGTTCTGCTCGCAATCGGTTCGGTGATCTTCGAACTGGCCGGCGTTCCCTACAACGCCATGATGCGGCAGGTGTCGACACCGGAGAATCTGGGTAGAGTCTCCGGCTTCGGCTGGGCCATGGGATATTTCGGCGGAATCGTGCTGCTGTTGCTGTGCTACTTCGGGTTCATCGTCGGCGACGGCGACACTCGGGGATTCCTCGGATTGACCACTGACGGCGGCATGAACATCCGGATGGTGGCACTGCTGGCTGCAGTGTGGTTCGCGGTCTTCGCGATTCCGGTGTTCTTCAAGGTTCCCGAGTTGCCCAGCCCCGCGGTCGATCCGGGAGCGTCCAAGGCCGGGTTCCTCGACTCCTATCGGGTGTTGTGGCGCGATCTGCGCGAACTCTGGAACGTCGACAGGCGCACGATCTGGTACCTGATCGCGAGCGCACTCTTTCGTGACGGTCTGGCGGGCGTGTTCACCTTCGGGGCCGTGCTGGCTGTCAACGTCTACGGAATCAGCGCTGCCGACGTCCTACTGTTCGGTGTCGCGGCCAACGTGATTTCCGCAATCGGTGCATTGGTGGCCGGACGCTTCGACGATCGGATCGGACCGAAACAGGTCATCACCGTCTCGCTGGCGTCGATGATCGTGGTCGGCGCGATCCTGATCGCGGTGTCAGGGCCGGTGATGTTCTGGATCTTCGGTCTCGCGCTCTGCCTCTTCGTCGGGCCCGCTCAGTCGTCGGCACGAACCTTCTTGGCGCGCATCACCCCGCCTGGGCGTGAAGGTCAGATGTTCGGCCTGTATGCGACAACAGGCCGAGCAGTGTCGTTTTTGGCGCCGACACTGTTCGGCCTGTTCGCATGGCTCTTCGGTGCAGACCGTGCCGGCATCATCGGACTGCTGGTGGTTCTCGGCGTCGGCCTTGCCGCATTGTCGATGGTGAAGGCGCCGGAAGGGGACAGTGCGCTGCCCGTCAATCCTTGAAGTAGACCAACTGGTGTGTCGTAGCGAGCAATGCGCCGTCACTGCCCCAAATTTCGGCCGACTGATCGAAGTACCCGTTGCCGAACCGTTGGGTCCGCGCGGTTCCCAGCACGGAATTGTCTGCCTGTTCGGTCAGCGTCTGAGCGTCGGCGTGGAAGTAGATGGTCATCGAGACCGTTCCAGCCGGAGCCATCTTGCCTCGGCGCAAGAAGACTCGTGGGAAGAAGACATCGCACAGTGCGGTCAGCGACGTGAAGTCGAGAGCGCGTGCCGGTTGATCGCGCACCCAGAGTGTCGTGGTCGAGTCGGGATGCTCGCCCGACTCCAGGTCGGGGATCGCACCCTCGACAAAGCGCATCTCGTAGTTCTGTGCCCAGGCGATGAACTCGGGGAACGGCAGCAGCGTAACGTCTTCGGCCGACGGAACTTCCGGCATCGTGATCTCGGTAGACGACCAGGTTTCACGCCTGGTACCGAACACTGCCGTCGCGGTAGTGGCGACGGTTCCGTCCTGAGACAGTTCGATGGACCAGTGCTGCGTCGAGCGGTTGGTGCGCACCGGCCGGGCGGAGATCTCGAAGGCGCCCTCGGTGATCGGACCGGCAAAGTTGACGGTCAACGACAGCGGATCGCCGAGGCGTTCGGGGTGCTTCAGTACAGATTCGAGCAACGTGGCAGCGGTGACGCCGCCGAACGGCCCGACCATGTTGTTGTACGCCGGATTGGTCTCGCCGGTCGACAAGCCGGCGGTGAGTGGCGTCAATCCGACAGCAGCGTCGAAAGGATGGGGTGGTGCAACGGTCTCGGTCATCGCAGAACTCCTGGTGATGGAATCAATTCGGCTCTATGTATGACAACATACATAGAGCCGAATTCGTCGCGGCGATCAGGATCCTGCACGTGCGAGGATCGCCTCGGCCAACTCTTCGGCTCGCTCTTCCGGAATCCAGTGACTTCCGCCGTCGAGCACGACGAACTCGTAGGGGGCGTCCACGAATTCACCACAGCGTTCTGCGCCTGCGCGGCCGAGCGCTGTGTCGCCGGTGCTCCAGACATACGTGGTCGGCACGGTGGTGCGATCGATGTCGCCGAAGTCGCGGGTCATCGCGCGGTACCAGTTCAAGGCGCCGGTCAGCGCGCCCTCCCCGCTCAGGACACGAATGTGCTCGTCGGCGAATTCAGGATCGATCTGGCCGTCGAACATAGCGCGCAGCCGGCGAAAGTTGTCCTCCGACAACACTTCCTCGGCTTTGCCCTCCTGTCGGAGAAGTCCGATGTACGACGAGCGTTGTTTTTGGTCCTCGTCCTCGCGGAGTGCCCAGCCGAAGGCGGTGGGGTGGGGGACCGAGATCGCGGTCAGACTGCGGATCCGGTTCGGATGGCGACCGGCGACCTGCCAGGCGACCGCCGAACCCCAGTCGTGGCCGACCAGATGCGCGTCGGACAGGCCGAGTGCGTCGAGCAATCCGACGACGTCGGCTACCAGGTGCTCGATCTTGTAGGCATCCACCCCTTCGGGGCGTGCGCCGGCGGAGTAACCGCGCTGATTCGGTGCGATAACGCGGTAGCCCGCTGCGGTGAGCAGTGGTGTGACCTTGCCCCAGGATGCGGCGCTCTCCGGGAAGCCGTGCAGCGCTACCAGCGGAATGCCGTCGTCCGGGCCCGAGATCAGTACGTCGAAGGTGAGGTCGCCAACGGGGATTTCGTATGTACTCGTGGAAGACATGACTCTCACCGTACGTCGAAAAGGTGAACCCGAGGTCAGTTTCGAGGTGGATTCCAGGTGGCCATTCCGAGCATGATGACTCGCAGTTGCTTCTCGGCTCGTGTGATGACGGCGGCTTCGTCGCGATACCCGGCCGTCCCGGCGTCCAGCAGTTCGACGACAGCGCTGAACATCGTCGAGACGATCAGGTCGGCAGCCATTTCCAGATCGTCCGACGACCAGCTTTCCAGTCCGGCAATTCTGGAGAGGTCGATGGTCAGTTCGCTGACGAACAACCGCATTTCAGTGGCTATCGCACGTCGTACCTCACTGACGCCGCTGTAGCGTTCGCGGCAGAGGAAGCGAAACTGTCGCTCGTGTGTATGCACTTGTCGCACAAGGATGCCCAGTGACGTAGCGGCGTCCTTGGTGCTGGGATTACGCCTTGCGTCGCGCAGCATCTGGCGCAACATGCGCATGCTCTCTTCGACGAGGACGACACCGACGTCCTCCAGTGAAGCGAAGTGGCGGTAGAACGCCGTCGGAACGATCCCGGCTTCCCTGGCTACCTCTCGCAGGCTGATTCCGGCGAAGCCGCGATCGGCCGAGAGGTCCATGGCAGTGTCCAGGAGCGCTTGGCGTGTGCGTTCCTTCTTGGCGGCACGACTTTCCGGTTCCCTGTTGTCGGGCTCCCTGCGCTCGGGGTTCACCGGTCCGGCCTTCGTCACGACGTCGAGTGTAGGTACAGGCATTCCGGCTCCTTTCGGCAACTCGTGTAACTCGGATCACATTCTTGTTGACATGTACTTGTGTGCACCTGTCACACTATCTTCGGTGAACATTTGTACACTGAATTCACGCAGTCGGGGGAAGCTAGCCCAGCAATCGATACACCCGGCAATCGAAGTACGAGGAGGGTCATGACAATCGCATCTGCTCCTGAGAACACGACACCGAAGTCCGCACCTCGGCGCGGACTGTCCTTGGTGGGACTGATCGAAGCCATGGCTGCTCCACATCAGATCGATCGGTACCTCGAGCTGGTCAACCCGATGGCGACGGTTCGTGACATCCGCGCGCAGGTTGTCGCCGTCGACCATCCGACGGCTGACTCCGTCACTCTCACGCTGCGCCCGACTCGCCAGTGGCGCGGTTTTCAGGCGGGCCAGTTCGTGCAGTTGGGCGTGGTGATCGACGGTGTTCGTCACACTCGCTGCTACTCGCCGGCCGGGGGTGCGTCTACGCGCAGTGGGCTGATCGAGCTCACCGTGAAAGCGCATCCGGGTGGCCTGGTGTCGCAGTATCTGTACGCCAACGCGGCACCCGGACTCGTTGTCAGCCTCTCGCAGGCAGACGGTGTGTTCTCCCTTCCCGTCGACCGCCCGCGTCGGGTGTTGTTGATCAGTGGCGGCAGTGGAATCACCCCGGTCATGTCGATGCTTCGGACGCTGGTGGAGGAGCAGCACTCGGGCGAGATCGTGTTCGTGCATTACGCGAACACCGATGCCGACGTGGCGTACACGCGCGCGCTGAAGACCATCGCCGAGCAGAACCCGAACGTGAAACTGGTACTCGTGTACACCGAAAGCGGTGGAGGTGACCTCGAAGGTTTCTTCGATCGCGGGCACCTCGACGCGGTGGCTCCTTGGATCGCCGATCCGGACACGATCGACGCCCAGGCTTATCTCTGCGGACCTCCCGGACTGATGCGGGGAGTGCGTGAGGTGTTCCGTGAGGTCGACGTCGAGCACTTGCTCAACACCGAGGAGTTCGCGCCGGCGGTGGCCGAGCCGGGGGAGGCCGGCGGCGAGGTGTCATTCACCAAAAGTGGGGTGGCGGCCGAGAACTCCGGCGAAACACTTCTCGAACAAGCAGAAGCTGCGGGCCTCAATCCCGAGTACGGATGCCGGATGGGAATCTGCTTCTCCTGCACCTCCGTCAAGAAGGCGGGCCGTACCCGAAACGTGCGCACCGGTGAGACAGACGACGAGCCGGACAAGAAGATCCAGCTGTGCGTCAGTGCTCCCGTCGGCGACGTCACCGTCGACATCTGAAGTCCCATTTTCCACACGACTGTCTGGAGACCGACATGTTTGGACTTTCACTTCCCACCCTCCCGTTCCTCGGCAACGGTTCCGATGCGAAGGACGACGCTCCCGTCGTCCTGACGTACGAGCAGGTCGAGGAGATCGGCCGCGAGTTGGACGCATTGCGCGATCGCACCGTCGCCTCGCTCGGAGCGGAGGATCGGGAGTACATCTACAAGATCATCAAGGCTCAGCGCGGGTTCGAGGTCGCAGGTCGCGGCTTGATGTACCTCGGCTTCCTGCCTCCGGTGTGGCTCGCGGCAGTCGGTGCATTGAGCGTGTCCAAGATCCTCGACAACATGGAGATCGGCCACAACGTCATGCACGGTCAGTACGACTGGATGCGTGAACCAGGGCTCAATTCCGAAGTCTTCGAATGGGATACGGTGTGCCCGGCCGACCAGTGGCGTCACTCGCACAACTACATGCATCACACGTACACCAATATTCTCGGCAAAGACCGTGACATCGGATACGGCATCCTGCGTATCGACGACGCGCAGAAGTGGAACCCCTATTACCTCGGTAATCCGGTCTGGGCCTTCGCCTTGATGGTGCTCTTCGAGTGGGGCGTGATGATGCACGATCTCGAGATCGAGAACGTCATCCAGGGCAAACGCAAGTGGCACGACGTCAAGCCGCTCCTGAAGGGCTGGTGGAACAAGGCGGGCAAGCAAGTCCTCAAGGACTACGTCATCTTCCCGGTTCTCACGGGGCCGCTGTTCGTGACCACTCTCGCGGGGAATGTCACCGCCAACCTGGTCCGGAACGTGTGGACGTACTCGATCATCTTCTGTGGCCATTTCCCCACCGGTGTCCAGAGTTTCACCGAGGACGAGACGGCCGACGAGACTCGCGGGCAGTGGTACGTGCGTCAGATGCTCGGCAGCGCCAACATCGAGGGAAGCCCGCTCTTCCACATCATGTCCGGCAACCTCTCGCACCAGATCGAGCACCACCTGTTCCCGGACCTGCCTGCGCATCGTTATCCGGAACTCGCTCCCCAGGTGAAAGAATTGTGCGGGAAGTACGGTTTGCCGTACAACACCGGTGGGTTCTTCAAGCAGATCGGTTCGGTATGGGGCAAGATCTTCAAGCTCGCTCTTCCGCCCGGTTTGGTCAAGTCGACGACCCCTCCCGGTGTTATCGTCGAGCGCCAGCGAACTGCAGCCTGAGAGGCACACACTGATGGTCGGGAAATTCGAACGCCGCAAGGACACGGTCCAGGAACTGACCGAAAGTGCAGCCAACCACGTGGGCTCGATCGCGATGATCATCGCCGGGGCCGTTCGAGACGTGACGCGCGAGATCGGCGACTGGGTGTCCGACGGAATCGAGATGCGTGAAGCAGCGAAAAAGGCTGCAGCTGACGATCGTTCGGAGTCCGTGACCATCGAGCACGACGACAGCGATCCACCTGAAGACTGGCGTTGATTCACCGCGGCGGACGGCCTGATCGCGTAACCGCGAGCCGTCTCGCCTGAACGACCGCGTTGCCCTCCGTCACAGATGACGGAGGGCAACGCGGGTTTCGTGGACTGCCTCGGCGGCCGAAGACGCGGATCGAACGCCGATCACAAGTGAGGTCCTAAGCAGCGCTGCCGAGGCTCGCCGAGTCGAAGCTGCCGAGCCCGGTGCTACCGAGACCGCTGCTACCGACTCCGCCCAGTGCGAGTGCATTGCTGCTGCCCGCGCTCAGTAGCTGGACGATGATGTTGATGACGATGGGGTCGCCGGTGAGCGGAATTGTAGGCACAGGGGGACCTGCTTTCTGTTTCGAGATGTGGTGAGAAGGTGAGCGGCGACGGGATCGTCGACGTGGTCAGGCGGGCTGTTTCAGCCACTTCCGGTGCTGCCGAGCGACACGATGGAGCCGTTGCCGAAGCCGAGTGCTCGGGAGAGTGAGCCGAAGTCGATGACCAGGCTGCCCAGGGTGTGCTGGTTTATCACGGTGGTTCCTGTCTGTGCCGCGACTGTGTGATGCGAGCGGGTAAGTCGATCAGGGAGCAGGCGTCGTGGGAGTTTCGCCGCCGCCGCCAATCGGAGAGTTGTCGGTGTAGAGGAAACTGCTGCCGGCGTTGAACATCTGTAGGACGGTGTTCAAAACGACGGCCAAAGCGCCTGTGGTTGGTGCGGCGATCATGTGCTTGCTCCTGGTTTCAGCGGTGGCGACGTGGTGGTCACCGTGGTCACCGCCATCACAGTGTCAGGCGGCTTGGAGCGGGCCCTGTGCGAGAGATTCTCTCGCACAGGGCCCGAGATTCGTCCTAGGAGACGCCGCCGCCATCCGTCGAGCCCGTGCCGGTGCTGCCCGCGTTGAAGAGCTGCAGGATGGTGTCGAAGAAGGCACCGAGGAGAGCGTTATCCTGGCCGTTGATCATGTGTTTCCCCTTAATTGTTACTGGTTTGCGCGGTGATTCGCACCACACTTTTATAGCCCGGTTCGGAGCGGAAAAGTGGGGTCCAGGCGCCACACGTGGACAGCTAATAGCGAGGATGTGAGTGTTCACATTTTCGCTGGACGATTGTCCACATCAGTGCTTGCGAAGGTCAGCGAGATCATGGCAGCGCGCAGTTTGAGCAGTTCAGAGGGCAGGGCCGGATCCAATCCGGTCAGGGTTGCGATGCGCTTGATTCGATTGTCGACGGTGTTGGTGTGCAGGCCGAGCGCCGACGCGGTGCGCTGACGATGCTGGCCGTTGGCGAGATGTATGGACAATGTCTGCAGCAGTTCCGGATTGCCGTCGAGTGGCTTGAGAAGATTGATCAAGCTGTCGCGGCCTGCGCCACCCCGAGTGAGTTGATACTCGAGCGCGAGGTCTTCCATTCGGTAGGACCGCGCCGGCAGTCTCAGGCGCCGCACGAGTTGCGCCAATTCGTGAGTGGTTGCTTGGGCGGCGGCGATATCTCGTACCGCGGCGTTCTCGGCGATTGCTGTGATCTCCACCCCGACCGTTGCGCGTGCGCGTTGGATGACCTCGCACACTGTTCCCCAGTCGGGTGTGCCCTCGATCAGGACCAGACCACGTTGCGGTGCAGGAGCTTCGAGCAGCGCCGACCCGAAGTGGGCCGCGATTTTCGATTGAGCGACGGAGAGGTCACGGTAGGCCTGTATGCGCTGGTGGTTGCCGTTGCGTGCTCCCGGGCGGATGGGCGGCAGGTTCACCAGGAGCCGCAGGACGAGATAGCGGGGTGCGAGTTCAACGCCCATCTGCAACGCAAGCTGGGTGGGATCGTCGCCGTCCAGCATGGCTTTCACGAGAGCGCCGGCGGAGTATTCCCCGAGTTGGGAACCGGCAGGAAGAGCCGAAAGATAGCTGATCGAGATGAACGAGTGAAGCCGCTGCGCAAGTGCGAACAAGAACTCGTTGAGATCCCCGAGATTGGCGGAGTCCTCGGCGTCGGCCCGGCTGAGGATGAGGGTGCGAAAAGTGCTGATGCCCTCGTTGGTCAAGTTGAGGATCGCGCTGAGTGGCACGCCTTTCAATGCTTGTTGGACGGTCATCGTGTGAATGCCGTCCAACTCTTGGTCGGTGGGAAGTTTGCGGTGATCCAATAGCTGGATCCCCACTTGGAGCCCCTGCACGATCACCGCAATCAGTTCCCGACGTACTGCCTCCGTTTGGAGGGAAGTCAACGTCGGGTTGGCACGGGACAGGTGATCTACGAGATCGCTTGCCAGTGGGATGACGTCGTTGACCGCTGTGGAGGCGGGCTTGCCTCCCAACATGAGCGGTCCCGGGTTGTTCAGCAGCGCTGGGGACATGGGTGGCCTCCTCTAGACAGGTGCGTCGCCTGGCACAGGCACCCGGAGGCTCGGCGCGTTACGAAGCGGGGTACACGCTGAGGCCTTGTTCGGGGGCATACTCGCCGCTGAAATTTGCGGATCGAATTGCGCCAGGCGTTGTGATTTCTACCACATGAACGATCGTCCAACTGTGAAATGGACAAATGTGAAGATAAGTCCATATGCCCCACGCGCTGCGGACCTAAACAATCGTCCACTTACGGTGTTTTTCGACGTCAGAGCGGAAAACGGTTTCGGAGGACACCACGAGTTCCGTCTGGGATCATTGCCGCGCCTACGGTGCTCGTCGCGGGCGATTTGCTCGGAGCAAGCTCGAGGGCCCTGGGTCCTCGCGGACCCAGGGCCCTCGAGGCCTAGGTATTGATTCGACCAGTCCGATGTACGGGAACCGGTTCAGGGTGAAATCACCCTTTTTGTACTGCTGTCTGTGGTGCGGAAATCTCTAGATGACGCCCAGTGAAATCATGGCGTCGGCCACCTTCACGAAGCCGGCAATGTTCGCGCCGTGCACGTAGTCGCCGGGCTTTCCGTACTCGGCAGCGGTGTTGATGGTGCGCTTGTGGATGCCGCGCATGATTCCGGCGAGACGCTCGTCGGTGTACTCGAAGCTCCAGGAATCACGCGAAGCATTCTGCTGCATTTCGAGAGCGGAGGTTGCAACGCCACCGGCGTTGGCCGCCTTGCCGGGTGCGAAGGCTACGTTCGCGTCACGGAAGAGCTGGATGCCACCGGGGGTGGTGGGCATGTTCGCGCCTTCGGCAACGGCCTGAACGCCGTTGGCGATCAAGGTCTTTGCGGCATCTTCGTCGAGCTCGTTCTGAGTCGCGCAGGGGAGTGCGACGTCGCACGGCACGTCCCAGATGGAACCGTCGGCGATGAACTCGGCATGCGGAACTGCGTCGGCGTACTCGCTGATGCGGCCGCGGCGAACTTCCTTGATCTCCTTGAGGAGGTCGAGATCGATGCCCTTCTTGTCCACGATGTATCCCGAGGAATCCGAGCAGGCGATCGCGACGCCGCCGAGCTGGTGGATCTTCTGGATTGCGTAGATGGCGACATTGCCGGATCCGGAGATCACGACGTTCTTGCCTTCGAGGCCTTCACCCTTTGCCTTGAGCATTTCGGCGACGAAGTACGCGACGCCGTAGCCGGTGGCCTCGGTGCGAACCTGTGATCCGCCCCAGGTGATGCCCTTGCCGGTGAGGACGCCCGACTCGTACGTGTTGGTCAGCCGCTTGTACTGACCGAACAGGTAGCCGATCTCGCGACCGCCGACGCCGATGTCGCCGGCCGGAACGTCGGTGTATTCACCGATGTGACGCTGCAGTTCGGTCATGAAGGACTGACAGAAGCGCATGACCTCTGCGTCGGAGCGGCCCTTGGGATCGAAGTCCGAGCCACCCTTGCCGCCGCCGATGGGCAGGCCGGTCAGTGAGTTCTTGAAGATCTGCTCGAAGCCGAGGAACTTCACGATGCCCAGGTTGACGCTGGGGTGGAAGCGCAGGCCGCCCTTGTAGGGGCCGAGTGCACTGTTGTACTGAACGCGGAAGCCACGGTTGACGTGAACGTTGCCCTGGTCGTCGGTCCACGGCACGCGGAAGATGATCTGGCGTTCCGGCTCGCAGAGCCGCTCGATGAGTCCGGCGTCGGCGTAGCGGGGGTGGCGTTCGAGCACTACGTGAAGAGACTCGAAGACCTCTGCGGCGGCCTGATGGAACTCGGGCTCTCCTGCATTGCGAACCAAAACCTGATCGTAAATCTGCGCTACGCGGTCACGTACGGACACCGCTCACCTACCTCGTTGTGAGAACTCTTTTACATTTCCGTTACATACTAGGCGCCTTTATTGCTGTATCGGACAACTGTCCTGTGAAGGTGAAATCGGACACAGCTGTCACTTGTGTCAGTTGAACGGGCGATTTATAACAATTTGCTCAGCTTTCACTCTCTTAACACAGTCCAAATGGTTTGCTTCTGCGGTCGGGGATCACTGTGCCTGTGGTCCGAACGAGTCGAAATGATCAGAGGGGCTGCACGTGCGTAATAAACACTCCATGTCGGCGATGTTGTCGATAGGCGTCGTCACGATTGCCGCGACGATTGCCGCAGCACCGTCTGCGTCGGCGATCGGTGGACCGTGCGGTTCGGGAGGAAGTGGTTCCGCCGGATCGATGACGGGTTCGCTCGGCTCGCTGACCGGATCGCTCGGCAGTGGTTCCGCCGGTACCGGCTCCCTCGCCAACGCGCTGCCTTGGATCACCGGCGCCCCCAACGGTGCTCTGCCGGTGCTGACCGGCCGGACCAAGGCGATCGAAATGGTCACTGGCCCAGGCAGTCCCAACAACACCATCGAGCGGTTCAACGTGTCGGGTACCGACCTCGGAATCATGTGGGACAACGGTCTTTCGGGGCCGGATCACGACGTGCTGATGGCATTCGGCGACACGGTGGGCGACTGCGACACCCCGGGTGACGACTGGCGCAGCAACGTATTGTTCCGCAGCAACGACACCGCCATTGCCGACGGGATGAAGATCGACAGTTCTCCTTTGGACGGCCCCAATCATTCCAAGGAGATCATTCCGGGATTCGGCATTCCGGGTGAGTTCACCACCATCCCGACCGCTGGAATCTCTTACGGTGGTGTGCAGTACATCAGATTCATGTCCGTTCGGTCGTGGGACGAACCCGGAGCCTGGACCACCAACTACTCGGCTCTGGCTTTCTCCACGGACAACGGTGAGAACTGGGAACTCGATCCGGCGACAGTTCGCGCCAATACCGAAGGACTTGGCATTCCGGGGATTCCGGCAGTATCGCCGATCAATTCCAACTTCCAGCAGAGCGCCTTCCTCGACGGTCGGGACGGCTACATTTACGAATACGGAACTCCCTCAGGTCGTTTCGGTAAGGCGATCCTGGCGCGAGTGGCCGGCGCCGACATCAGAAACCTCGGCGCCTACGAATACTGGGACGGCTCCGGTTGGAGTCCGCGAGATACCGATGCCGTTCAGGTCATCAAGGCACCGGTCAGTGAACTCGCAGTGCAGTGGAACGACTACCTGAACAAGTACGTTGCCATGTACACCAGTGCCGAGGGCAACCTGGTGATCCGTCAGGCCGACCAACCGCAAGGCCCGTGGAGTGGTACGCAGACCCTGTTGAGTGGAATCACGTTGCCCGCGTTGTACGGCGGATTCATGCACCCGTGGGCGAGCGGACAGTTCCTCGAATTCGTCGCCACCACGTGGGACCGTTACAACGTCATCTACATGCGGACCGATTTGAACGGACTCCAGATGGCGTCGTCGGATTCGCGCGATCGTCCTGACCCCGCGACCACCGGTGAGGCTCGCGTCCTCGAAGTCACGATGCCGGAAGACCGCTAGCCGAGCAAGATTCGACAACTATGGCCTGCAACTCGATCGAGTTGCAGGCCATAGTTCTGTGGGTAGTGATATTCGGGTGATGCTCAGAGAATGAAGAGCATTTCCTGATACGTCGGGAGTGGCCAGTGATCGTCGGCGACGATGGTTTCGAGGAAGTCGGCCGCTGCACGTACCTCTGCCATGGCGGGCAGGAGTGCGTCCTGTGCGTGCTTGGCCTGATCGAATGGCGACTCGCCGGCGTCGGTGTCGATTGCTGCGCGCAGGGCCGCGAGCGCTGTGCGCAGAGCCGCAACGGGCGCCGACACTTCTTCGAGCGGTGCTGAATCCGGTTCGAGGCCGGCGGACTTCAGTGCGACGAAGTTCTGCGCAACTTCCGTCTGGTGGCGCACTGCGGCCGGAAGGATCAGCGTCGTACCGATTTCGGCGGCCAGGCGTGCCTCGACGCCGATGCTCAGTGCGTACTGTTCGAGTCCGACCTCGTAGCGACTGTGCATCTCCCGGTGGTTGAAGACCTTGTACTTCTCGAAGAGTTCCATCGAGGACTCGGTGATCAGTTCAGGAAGGGCGTCCAGCGTCGTGCGAAGGTTCGGCAGGCCGCGAGACTCGGCCTCGATCTGCCAGTTCTCCGAGTACCCGTCGCCGTTGAAGACAACCGCACCGTGGTTGGTGATGATCTCGGTGAGCAGATTCTGGACGGCGGTGTCGAAATCGGCGCCGTCGGCGACCGCGGCCTCCAGTTCGGTGGCCATGTAGTCCAAGGCCTCGGCCATGATCGTGTTGATGGTGACCATCGGGCCGTTGACTGTTTGCAGCGATCCTGGCGCGCGGAACTCGAAACGGTTGCCGGTGAAGGCAAATGGGCTCGTGCGGTTGCGGTCGCCCGGGTCGGTCGGTAGGACGGGAAGGGTGTCGGCTCCGATCATCATGGTGCCCTTGTCCTTCGACGATGTCGCTGCGCCCTTGGCGATCTGCTCGAAGACGTCGGCCAGCTGATCGCCGAGGAAGATCGAGATGATGGCCGGGGGAGCCTCGTTGGCACCGAGACGGTGATCGTTGGTTGCCGATGCGACCGACGCGCGCAGGAGGCCGGCGTATTTGTGGACGGCCCGGATGACTGCGGCGCAGAATACGAGGAACTGGGCGTTGTCATGCGGATTGTCGCCGGGGACAAGCAAACTGCCGAGTTCGGAGTTGCCCAGCGAGAAGTTGACGTGCTTGCCGGAGCCGTTGACACCGTCGAACGGCTTCTCGTGGAACAGACATTCCATGCCGTGTTTCTTGGCGATTGTCTTGAAAGTGGTCATCAGCAACTGCTGGTGGTCCGCGGCGATGTTGCCTCGCTCGAACATCGGGGCGATTTCGAACTGGCCGGGCGCAACCTCGTTGTGCCGCGTCTTGGCGGGGATACCGAGTTTGAAAAGTTCCCGCTCGGTGTCCATCATGAATCCGAGCACACGTTCCGGGATCGCCCCGAAGTAGTGGTCGTCGAACTCCTGGCCCTTGGGCGGCTTTGCGCCGAAGAGTGTTCGGCCGGCGTTGAGGAGGTCGGGGCGGGCGAGGAAGAAGTGTCGATCGATCAGGAAGTACTCCTGCTCGGGTCCGCAGAACGACACGATGTGCTCGGGATCGGTATGGCCGAACAACTTAAGGATTCGTTCGGCGTGGAAACCCATTGCCTGTTGTGAACGCAGCAGGGGAGTCTTGTGGTCGAGCGCTTCGCCGGTCATCGAAACGAACACGGTCGGGATACACAGTGTGTTGCCGTTGGGGTTTTCGAGAACGTAGGCCGGGCTCGTGACATCCCAGCCGGTGTATCCGCGAGCCTCGAACGTGTTGCGCAGCCCGCCGTTCGGGAAACTCGAAGCGTCGGGTTCACCTTGGATCAAGGTTTTGCCGGCGAACTCCGCCAGTGCACTGCCGTCGCCGACCGGCTCGAGGAAGCTGTCGTGCTTCTCGGCGGTCAACCCGGTCAGTGGATAGAAGACGTGAGCGTAGTGGGTTGCGCCTTTCTCCAACGCCCAGTCCTTCATCGCGGATGCGACCGCGTCGGCGACCATGGGATCGAGCGGTTTGCCTTGCTCGATCGTCGCCATCACCGATTTGTAGACAAGCTTGGGCAGTCGCTTCTGCATGACCACCTTGTTGAAGACGTTGGCTCCGAACACCTCTCCGGGTGTCTCGTCGGTCGTGAAGCTGACCACCGGAGGTGTATAGGCCTCGACGTCCTTGATCGCTTGCAAGCGAACTGCATTTCCACTCATGTGCTTACCCCTCGCCCGGGCCCAGGGCTGCGCTGCTGATTGCGAGCCCGACTTCGGCAAACCCTACGAACCTCCGGTATCGGGGGTGTTTCGTAGATATTGCGCCTGTCCGCAAACTTCGAGTCACAACGGAAATGTCGATCTGTCGGAGGTCTACGGCAGAATTCGAGCGGAGGGGTCAACGCGGGTCAGACGAATCGGAGAGTCTTTGTGATCAGGGTTTTGGTGCCAACCACGGTGGAGCAGGGCGATCTCGCGGAAGTGCTTCGGTTGTACGACGAACTTGTCACCGAGACCCGAAAAGAGGTCGGCTGCATCAACTACGAGTTACTGCAGCGCACCGACAATCCCTGCGAGCTCGTGTTGGCGGAAGAATGGGAATCGCAGGAGCACCTCGACGCTCATACCCATACCGAGCACTTCGTCAGGTTGGTTGAGGCGCTGGCCAAGCTCGAGACGGCAGCGCCGGCGCAGATCTTCATGAAGGTTCTGTAGCGGCGGAGTCAGGTTTCAGTGCTCGCTCAGGCGTCGAACAACCATTCCGGAGAGCCCCGAGCGTCAACTAGGCGACCCGTTCCGACACACGCGGAAACTGGTTTGCATCGACACGCCAGAATCATCGTAGATCCGTCGAGTCCGATGTAGGACAGCACCTTCGGGCTCCAGCCGGGCTTTGTGCAGGTGTCGGCCGACCTGCACGGGCGCTCTATACGGTGACGTCGGAGTAGGGCATATGCTCTGACACCCAAGGAAATACGAATTCCATGAGTAGCAGCACCACCGCGACCACGAGAACGATCGCCAGCAGGGCCTTCACTGGTCGGGGGCCGGGGAGCGCTCCCCAGAGGTATCCGTACATTCATTGCTCCTGGAATGCCGCGGGAATGGTGCCCGAAGTCTTCGAGATTGTTTCGACGAGAACCGCGTGGACGATCAAGCGTTCGCTGTTCGAGTAGAGCGGATGGCACGTGGTCAGTGTCAACATACTTTCCAGCGTGGCGTCGGGCTCGGCCCAAGGGCTTCCGGGCAGCGGGTTGACGACCGCAACATCCCCGGGCACGGTGATGCGCCGCCCGAGGAGATGGACGTAGTCGCCTTCGGAAACACGATCGGCTTGCTCGGGATTCAAGCAGGCTTTCGCCGCAGCGCGACGTTCGGGCGAGGCCTGGTCGAGTGGGAGCAACCGGTACGTCATCCATTGGAACTCGGTCTCCACGACGACGGCATCGCATGCATCGAGTCGATCCAGGTGTTGGAAGACTGCGCCGGAACCATTGCGGTGCCCGGCGAGCGCGAAGTTTCCGGCTTCGCCGGGCATCTGCGAGTCCGGGTAGTGGCCGGGGCCGGCCCGCAGGTCCTCGTTGCGTGTGCCCTCGACGATTGCGTACGCGGCGCCGAGTGTGGGGAAATGCACGCGCGCGAATCCCTCGCCGAGCACAGGGATCAGCGGGGACACCGGCTGACCATCGATCGCTCCTGAGGCTTCGGGGACTTCGGCCCAGGATTCCTCCAGACTGTTGTTGAGCTCGTCCTGCAGCCGCCCTGAGACGATATTGGTCCAGAACGCCTCATAGATGACGAACAGCAGGATGACGACCCCGGCCGTGAGGAGCAGTTCGCCGATTACCTGGCCTGCGCCCGGCCGACGACGCCCTGGAACTTCGGTATCGCTCACGGACCGGGGTCTCCTCTTCACAGATCTACCGAGCTAGCTGATGGGTCGAATTGGTGCCGTATCGAACTAGCTGCCCGCGTTGATCGTGGCGCTTCCGGTACCGCCGAGGAGATCGTAAAGGAGGACGGACAGGCGACCGAGGCCGTCGATCGCGGCAGAACCAGTGGTCTCGATGCCTTCGATGACGGTCGGGAACGGGAGGAATGACATGGTGTTTCTCCTTCGAGGGGTGGGCCACGGGGGCGGCCGCGAGATAAATACGTCGTGACGGTGAAACAGGGCGGGTGCGACCAGGCGTATGTCGCACCCGCCCTGTTTCGGTATTCCTGGTTGGGAGTTACTCCTGGCCGGGTGCACGCTTGCGGTTACGCAGGGTGAGCCATGCTCCACCGCCGATCAGTGCCAGCGCCAGACCGGCGAGCCAGATGACGTTCGCGCCGGTTACCGGCAGGGACGATGACTGGTCCGGTTTGGCCTGAGCAGGATTTCCCGGAGCAGGTGTGCCCGGAGCACCGTTGTGTCCACCACCGTTGTTGCCGGGAGCGTTGTTGCCGGGAGTCGACACGTCAGTGCCTGGTCCTCCGGGTACTTCAGAGCCCGGCCATGTCGGGATTTCCCACGGCGGCAGCGGGATCGGGATCGGGATGATGATCAGCCCATTGCTGCTGGTGTTGTTCTCGAGTCCCAGGACCACCGACTTGTTTGCTTCGCCGGTGAGCTCGACGGAAGTTGCGGTCGGTTCGCCGTCGATCTTCGAGACATCCGCCTTGCCTTCCTTGACGCCCCAGATCACTTCACCCCACTTGACGTTGGTGACGTCGGTGTGAGCACCGGTTTCTGTGAAAGTGATGTCGGTGTTCAGCGGGAACTGGACCCGGCCGTCGATGACGGCTGCGTCGCACTGGGCGGTCGGAGTGACCGAAGCGCCCGGCTTGACATCGAGAACACAAGACCGCGCCTCATTGTCGATGTCCGTCCACGTAGCCGTGACCTGGAAGATCGTGGATCCGTCCTTGGCCACCTGGCTGCCCTTGGGGCCGGTCACGATCTTGTCGATATCCACCTCGGTGGTCGGGATCGGGCGGTTGTGGATCTCCACCACAGCCTTCTCACCGGCCACCGCCTTGACGGTGTCGCGGTAATCGGCGTCACCGGCATCCGCGGAGACGTAGTAGTACGGCCGCGCCCAGTCGATACCGGCCAGTGGCTTGGGGTCGACCTCGGAGAAGGTGATCACGGTGTTCCGCGGCACAACCTCGTCGGACGTCCAGCTCCAGTCGTTTGCGGCATCGAGGGTGATGGTCTGGCCCACTGCCGGGAAATCAGTTCCAGCGGGGAGTGCCGGATCGATCCCGTCGATACGGACCTCGAACGTCGCGCTGTCAGGCAGGTCGGCCTCGGGTGCGCGGACGGGCTTGCCGTCAGCGTCGAGGATGAACTTCGTGAATTCGACCGATCCGAATTTCCACAGCGCCTCGTTCGACAGCGTGATCAGCCGACCGTCGGTCGGGTCGTCGGAGACTATGCCCGTCGCGGTGCCGTCGAGGTTCGAGTGCAGCCACGATTCGCCTTCCGGGCTGGTGCCCCAGGAGATCGTGCCCCACTCGACTCCGTCGACATCGGGACGGCCGGTCTCGGTGAAGGTCACCTCGGTGCCGACAGGGAGGTCGACGCCGAGCGGTGTGGTCTGTCCCTGCTTGACGCTCAGCACCTGGGTGCGGTACTCCACACCGTCGCGCCAACGCGCCTCGACCGTAAACTCCACGTCGTCGCCGACGGCCTCGGCGGCCTCACCGCCGACCTGCTTTGCAATGCGCAGAGTGCCGTCGTTGACGTCGACGAAGTTCGACACCTCGATCTTGCGCAGATCCTTGCCGATGGTCACCACGGCCTCGTTGTCCGGACTGATCCTGACATTCCCGGAGTATGCGGGCACGCCATAGGCGAGACCGTCACCGTTTGCCGGAACCAGCTCTGTCAGTGTGACTTCGGTGCCGCCCGGCAGGTTCTCGCCGAACGGAACCGGGGTGCCGTCGGACGGAAGAGACAGCGTCTTGCTCTGCGGGTTGTCGTCCGTATCGAGCCAGGTGGCAATCACGTCGAAGCTGGCCGGTACGGCCTTGTCGGAAGCCTTCGGGCCCGTGAGCTTTTTGCTCACTTCGAAGGTGCCTTGCGTGATCGTGGCCTCGTTGGTGACGGAGACCGTGTTCGCCGACGCGTCGGTGCCGATGGTGAGCGTCTTCGGGCTGATCACCGGCAGCGACCACGTCACGAGGTCGGTGTTCGTCGGTTGAACCTCGGTGAAGGTGACTTTCGCTCCGATGGGCAATTTGCCCAGGTCGTAGTGCTGACCGTCCTTCAGGGTGAATTGACGCAGCTCGTTGCCGGCGGCGTCGTCACCGAAGGCGATCTCTGCGTTGACGACGAAAGCCTCGAGCCCCGTGCGCGCTCCGTCACCGATGACGGATTTGGTGATCCTCGCCGATCCCAGGCTCGCTTTGTTGAGCAGTGTGACACCGACATTGCTCTTCGGCGTGATGGTCACCAGCGCCTCGGTGCGGTCCCCGTTGAGCGTCACACCCTCCGACGGGCGGAACGTCCCTCTCTCGAAGTACACACCGTCAACGGTCGGGAGGTTGATCTCGGACAGGCGGATCTGCCAGCCGGTTCCGCGGGGGTTGATCCCACTGACGGGTGTCCCGTCAGCCTTCACCTTGATCTCGTAGGAGCTCACCGGGGCGTCGGTCGCTGGATCTTGCCCGGGGGCGAACTCCTCGACTTTCACAGTGAACTCGGTGTCTTCCGGGAATTTCTCGGAGAAGGGAGCGATCTCCTTCAGAAGCGAGAACGAGCCCCGCGACACACCTTGGCCGGTGCCGCCGCCGCCCCATTCCTGCTTGACGCTCTTCGACAGCGTCTGCTTGCCGGCATAGGTGAGGGTGTTGGAGTATTCCGTGTCGCGCTGGTCCAGTCCGCCGCTGCTGGTGCACAGGGTGTAGCTGACGAGGTACTTCGTCTGACGGCTGTAACCGTCCGCGTCCCGAGGGAGGGTGAGATCGAAACCGCCGTCGGCGCGCGCCACCGAGGTGGCGTCGGTTATATCGCGTTTCTTGTTGCCGTCGAAGAAGTCTTGCGCGACGACCTTGAGATTGAGGTTGCTCTTGAGATCGCCGCCGATTTCACACACCGTCATGTTCGGTGAGAACCTGTCGTTGATGACCGCCGGTTCCGTAAGGCCCTCGAGATCGTGTCCGGAGATTTCCACGGTCCAATTGAGGGTGGTGCCTGCCGGCTGCTCCACACCGCCGATCGTCTGCGACGTGGTGTTGATCGCGCCGTTCTTGCCGCTCGTGAACCCAGGTCCCTCAGTCTTTCCCGTGATCGACGTCTTGTTGACGACCGCCGAGTTGGTGAGATGGTCCTCGGAGTCCGGCACCTCGGTGGTGGTCAGGCAGGTCCGGTACGTGAAGTAGTAATACTGTTCTTCGTTGAATGTGTCCGGGTTATCCACAGTGATCGCCGCGGTGAAGGTACTCGCGCCGGCTACTGCGCCGATGGGAGCAATGGTGAATCCTGCGGCAGGAGTGCGGTAGTTGGGTTCGTTCTCCCGCCCTGGGAGGTAGTCAGACTTCTCGATGACTACCTGCACGCCCGAGGCACAGACCGCATGGGGGCCGCCGAAGGTGTCGGTGATGTCGATCTTGTGGTTGTTGGCGGCAATGTCGGTGCCCGGAACCACAATCGTCCAGACGGCTTCCATATTGCGCTTACCGCCGTCGAGGTAGCCGCCCTTCCAGGGCTCGGTCTGCGGCGCGTAGTCCTGTCCCACGCCGTCCGAAGCCACCGTGTTGTCACCGATCGTCACGGAGTTGGTGTACTGAGTCCCCTTGAGATCCACCACGCCGCTGGTCGTGCATGAGGTGTACTCGATGCGGTAGAGCTTGCTGCCCTCGAAGGGCCCGCCGTTGTTGATGTTGATGGTGACCTGATCACCCGCGTCGGGTTGGGTGACGGTGACGCCGCCAGGGGTCTCTTTGAGATCGCCCGGGCGACCGGACCACAGCTTCGCGTTGAGCAGGCTGCCCGCACACACCTTCATGTTGTCGGAGAGCTCGTCGCTCAGGGTCACCGAACCGGTGTTGCCTGTGTCCAACTTGGCCAGATCGGCGCCGGGGATGCCGATGGTCCACCGCACTGACTGCTTGTTGTCCTGGAGTTTGCCGGACTTCGTCGACTCGCCGATTACGCGGCCGTCGGTGATGCCGCCCGTGCCGGGCAGGTCGACCTGCGTGACCTTGTTGTTGATCGTGAAATCCACAGTCTCTGACGTGGTGTACTCGACTGCCTTCGTGTAGACGAAGAAATCGCCCTTCACCTCGTCCGGCCGATCCGCCGCAGCGTCGGAGAGCACGCAGGTCATGAGATTGGTGGAAGCAGCCAGATCGCATGTGCCCCAAACCGTCCCATCGTCGCCCTCCAGCGCGATCGTCGGGTTGGACTGAAGCTTCAGCTCGCCAGGGAATTCAATGGTGAACTGGTCGCCCGGCTGCGGACTCGCGCTTGACGCGTCCCAAGTGCCCTTCACCGTGACGGAGTCCCCGACCGTTATCTGCTGGTCGTTCTTTCCTTCGACCTGGACGTCGGTGATTTTCACATCGATGCCGGGATTGACTCCGCGTGCGGCCAGTCGCTGCGCCGCCACAGGAGTCGTCGACGAGGACGCCGTCGTGATCGGCGGTTTCGCAGAAGTGGGTGACTCCGACGTGGAAGTAGGCGATGCCGTCGTCTTCAGTGGCGCCTCCGTCGTAGTCGCGGGCGGCTTCGGTGTGGTCGGAACTATTGTGGTCGGAACTATGGTGGTCGAGGTCCCGACGTCATCGGCCGAGGCAACCTGGACGAAAGAGAACGACGATACGACCAGCGCCAGGACCGCAACGATCATCCCCAAAACTGCCCACCGAGACACCACCCCCTCCCCGGCACGGCGTGGGAAGACACGGTTACGCATGACGAACACCTTTCGTTCAGAACACATGATTTAGGCCCCGTTTCCGGGGCCGTCGAATAGCGAAACGGGACCTTTGAGCAGCTCTGGAGCCTGGATGCGAGCGTTGGTGATTCTCAGGCGACCTATTGCGGAGCCGAATAGTTGGTAATCGGACCTGGCTGGCGCCAGCGCAGACCGACGGCCGGCTCTGGGTAGGCCAGGAAATTCCAAGAAAACTCGACCGCCGGTATTACCTAACGCGACGACCTACGAGGTACTAAAGGCTGCGGCTGAGGATCTTTCCTGCGCGATTCATTGCAGTTCGGGCATGAGCACCATCCCGGATAGCAATAGCAACAGTGCGATGGCTCCGAGGGGGAGTCTTCGTGCTGCGTGCTTCGCTGCCGTGACGGTTTTCATGAAATTCCTTTCTCTGGCACAACGTAAAGAAATGTGCACGGGGCCGCTCGCGAGAAGATGCAAATTCCGCGCAAACAACGCAGAAGTCGCAAACCGGGCGATGCGCAATCAGGAATCTAACACGAGCAAATCGCATAGCTGGACACACCATGGACGTGCGTCCATGCAAGAAAAACTGCGCTTACCTGGGTATATCAATCTTCCGTTGATTTCTTTCAAGTTAACTGGCTGGTTCATCACAATTCGATCTCGACCATCGTTTGCATGCCTGCCTTGGCCCTTGTCGACAATCGGTGAGCGGCCGAGCCGAGTCGGCGCTGCTGTACCGAATGAGCCTTTATGCAGTTCACTGCCCCTTATTTGCTGTCGGAACGACAAGGTGTGGAGCGAATTATCTGTGCACACACGCTCGACACAAATGCAAATCATTTTTCTGTGTATAGGAGGAGGGTGAATTAGGGGGTGAATTCAGTCGCGGGTCATCGAAACCACTGTTCTGAAATGATCCAGAGATAGGGGTCACATTAGATTCGTTTTTCTTAGCAGATTGGATTCCGGCCTGAGTTAACTGTCGATAATGCTTCGGGGGCCGACATGGCATTTCGAGACAAAGAATCGCCCAGCTTTTCGTAGAAAGCCTTCGGTACGGTTACGTCAGTCCAGCTGATCACGCGTCGCAGCGACTGTGGGCGACGCTCTTGTGCGCACGGATGAGGCACAGCCTGGGATGTGAGTGGATCTCGGAAAATGCCACGTCGGAGGCTTCTTCGAAGATCTCGAGACCTCGCAAGTTCAGGTCGTTCTCGCGCATCTCGGCACGATGAAATGGCTTACTTTTCAAGCACTTTCGATGCCCGGAGTCAAATGGTGACGGTCGTTGCGTAGTCGCTGACGGCGGATGCGGCCGGTTCGATCGGTGCGCAGTCGCCACATCCGAGCAACCGTACCGAGTGGCCGCGAGGTCCCACAGACGGTACTTTTCGCAGCTCTCTGGACACTTCGCGAAATCGGACCTTCGAATCAAGTTCTCGCGCAACCATTCTGACGCAGATTGTGTCAATGGCGCTACACCCACGGCTGCCCGCAAGGTTTGACTGCCCCGGTTGCTGTTACGCCCTGGGATCCGGAGCCCAGAGATTCTGTGACACTCGCGGGCCGCTCCGCGCAGTGTGTTGCACGCGACTCAGCCGCCATTGGTGGACTCTTGCCCACCGACTCGTCGTCGCGGAACTTCGTCAGACGACCTTTGCCGCAACGGAAGGGCTACAACGATTGGTCGGGCCCGGTCAACGACGCGGGACCGGTCGTCGGTTGGTGTGCGCCGGTGAACCGCTCGACGACGGATACCACGACGATCGCGAGTGCCAGGATTCCAACGGTCCGGGCGAGTGACTTCAGGGTCTTTGGAAGCGCCTTCTTCATACGAGGCAGATTACTGCGGACGGTACGCAATTTGTGGGCTAGGTTTCGGTCCGGATCGGATCGGTCTGGAGAGAGATCGCTTTATCCACGCAGCGTGACTATTCGTGATGCAAATCTTGTGGTGCCCCCGGCAGGATTCGAACCTGCGGCCACACAACTAAGTGCACCACAGCACCGACAAGACACCTCTCGCGAACTGGCGGGCTGTGGTGCAGCGGGCGCCGCAATCTAGACCGATTTCGACCGTGCAGTGTGCCATGACTGGCGACATGTCGGAGAGTCGCGGTGACGCAAGATTCTCCTACGTGGGATTCTGTGCGAAATCCCCAACCAAATGGCTAGGGCCCGCGTCCGACGAAGGATATGGCTGAGGCTTACTCTTCACTCGGCGGTGCTCCGCGATGGACCAACACGCGAGCACTGCCGAGGTCGCGAAAAGGATTGGGCGGTTGTAGCCCCAGGGTGAAAATACTACATCCCAAAGGCCTTGTATCGACACGAGGATCACCAACGCGGCGTATTGCCCTCGCGCTCGGATGGCTGCAGCGGAAAATAGGAAGATTAGCAAGGCAGGGAATCCGGCGGCCAAGATTCCACCAGCGGCCCACGATTCGAAGAATACCGAATGCAGGGAGACTTGCCCCCCGTCTCGAATCCAGATCTTTCGGTACGAGTCGGGGTTTGCCATTCCGAGGTCTTTGGCGATTTGGACGCCCGACGCTTCGGTGGCGCGGTCAATCTTGTTCAGATTGCCCCACCCTATTAGCGGCTTCTCTGAGATGGCCGCGATTGAGAATGGGGGCTCGACCCGGCCTGCGAGAAAGGATGGCGCGTCGGAAACTTGTTCCTGAGCAATGGTCCGAGCCTGTACGTCAGCTCCGAAAGTGCCAGACGAAATAGCATTCGGCAGGAGCACCGCCAAAGCATAGATGCCGACTAGTGCGACCCCAATCTTAGCCCATCTGGGACGGCTTGATGGACCCTTCGCTATCAGCATGACCACAGAAATCAGGCAGACGAGTGCGTGGGACCGGAACCCTAGAGACATGCTGGTGACGCCCAGGGTTGCGAGCAGTACAACTGACACCCATGTTTTACCAGTCGACACGGCCATGTAAATCAGAATTATCGTCACGGGTGTGGCGATCCCGTACTTCCACAAGTGTTCAAATGAGTCTGATGTATTGCTAGTGCCGATCAAGATGAAAAACAAGGCATGGCCAGCAGCGGTCCAAGCGATCAATTGCCCTGCATCTCGTTCGCCGGCCGTCAACTTAACCGCCGATGATGCGAACAGTGCCGCAGCGAGAAGCGATACGACCGCTGTCACGGGAAGCGGCACTCCTTGAAGGAAAGCGCTGACGGCGATCATAGATGCAGCCCCGATGGCCGCCCCAATGAGCGCCTTACTCCATCGGGGCCATCCATTCAGGGGCTTTATCGGAATCAGAAATATTCCAGGTACTGATGCTGCGCAGAACGCGGAGCGAAACCACGGCATAGGCACGGCGGCAAGCAATCCGAAAACTCGTCGGTAATTGTCATATGTCGTCGACTTGGTTCGTGGCACCCTTCCGAATGCCCATGGCATGACGCTCGCAGTGACTGCCGAAATGGCCGTTCCGATGAAGATGGCGAGGATCGCGGTGTCTACTGTTTCAGGTTGAAGCATCGACACGGTCCTGCGCAAGGTGAGCCATCGTTTCATTGTCCGGTAAACCGGTGTGTTGGCCTATGGATTTTGGTGCGCGGATTGTGCGACGAAAGTCCTGTCTTTCCTTGCGATGTCTCGATAGGGAAGCCCCCCAACCTCGCAATGAGGGTGGGGGGCTTTCGTCATCCGCAGTAGAACTGTTGCTGCTAGCTGCCGAAGATGTCGCCGAGTGAACCGAGCGAACCGGTGCCTGTCTCGGGCTTCGGATCCTTCTTGGCGAAGTTGGTGGTGCAGCCGTTGAACTTCACCGCGTCGACGAAGACGCTCGAGGCCGCCGAGCCGGTGCCGACGCTCACACCGTAGTGCTCGACCTTCGCGCCGGGGTTGGCTGCCACGATGGCATCGAGTGAGGTGGGCTCGCCCTTTACTGCACCGCCGATGGTATGGGTGCTCCACCAGAGTCCGTCCTGGATGTTCTCGTGCTTGACCGCAACGTCCGTGACAGGCGCGTCGTTCTGGCTCGGCACCCACACCAGAGTGGTGAAACCGTTGTCTTTCGGATTCGTGGTACCGGTCAAACGCAGCTGGAACGCGGCGCTGGTGGTTACGGCGCGCTCGGAGAACCCGATTTCCTTGGCAGCCGCGTCGGCGAGCTTGATGCTTCCAGCCGCGTGGTACGACACCGAGCGGTCGTTGACGTCGGTGACTTCGAGTTTGAGTGAGCCGTCCTTGTCGAAGACATTATCGGCCGCGTAGGAGGCGATCTGGTCCTTCTCGTCGGTGAACGGGATTCCCCAGCCGTTCGCGGTGGTTTCGGTAGACGTTGTGGAGCAGGTGAAGCCCGCTTCCGGCTCTGCGGAACCGAGTGAACCAGTGGGTGCTGCGCCCGCGAAAGCCGGTGCAATCAATGCAGCGGAGCCGACAAGTGCGGCAACGATTCCGGCGCGGCGGGTGGCTTTAGACATGCGTGATGAACCTCTCGGAGGGTAAAACGGGGGTGAAGGTCTGTAAAAATTAGCACAGACTGTCCGGTTTGTGAATGTTGAGGATGGGGAACGATTGCCCAAGGTTGTCCAAGGAAAAAGGCTGGCAAGTAACGTATTTCGGTTTCCCGCGCGAATTACGATCAAGGTTTGTGTGAATCGGCACTTGTGATTTCTCAGCGAGTGAGAACGAGCTGCCTTGTGGCTGCCCCTTGTAGTGGGGTCGCCTGCCGGGGTGGCCCCCGCGTGCACTCCGGCAGGTCGGCGCACCTGAGCTGTCGGGAACACGTGCACCCAGGATGACCCACTGGGCGACCGGCCAGGTCGAGGCCGGTGGATCAATGCAGGGCGAAATGACGAATCGCGACGTGCGTTTGATCGGCCACCGCAGCGTCCGACTCAACGAAAGTAATTCGCGATCTACCGATTAGCGTGCGGATCGTACAGAGTTCCACCATTCGAACGAACGCTGCGCCCAAACTTCAGGGGAGGGTCGGGTGCCGCGCTTGACACCACGGGGGTTCCTGTTCGGCGCCCACGCGAGTACGACACTCTTGCGCCAGACGTGCTGGCGCCCGAGCTTGAATCTGAGAGGCCCATTACTGATGTGGGCCCAAATAGCCTGGTTCCCTTTGGAGTTCCGGGTGTGACAGAAGCATTGCAGGGCTTTCCAGAACTCGTCTTCCGTACCAATTCGCTCCGCCGCTGGACAGCAAGATTGTCGATGACAAGCCGGGATTCGGCGCCCAACTTATGGTGTGTCCACTGGACTCACCTGAGAACCGCACAACAACACTTACTCAACACTTTGGTCGGGATTGAGTGGGATAACGCAGGAATGCCGCGTCGGTCATGGCTTCGTACGTGCAGGTGTAGAGGGTATTCGTTCCTGGGAAAACGATACAAAAGTGCCCCCGGCAGGATTCGAACCTGCGACCAAGAGATTAGAAGGCTCTTGCTCTATCCCCTGAGCTACGGAGGCGCGTGGAACATCATACTCGAGGGTTCGGGATGTGACGCGCGCCGCCCAACTCCGACGCGTTGTCGTAGTCGGTTCGCGAAGGTCCTACCCTTGACGTATGGCTACACCCGACCTCGCGCCGACAGATTCCCCACCGGAGTCCACACAGCACAGCGGTGCACCCGCTTCTTCGACCGCGATATTCGTGGTCAGCGGACTCATCGCAGGGCTCACTGCAGCCATCGTGGTGGGATTCTCCGCGTCGCAGGCACTGACTCTTCTGGGTATTCCGGATCCAGGCCCGATCACCACGTACGGCCTGCCCGCGATGCGGGCACTGGGGGAGATCGCCGCGGTCATCGCGATCGGGTCACTGCTGCTGGCCGCGTTCTTCGTGCCGCCGCAGAAGTCGGGCGTCCTCGACGTCGACGGCTATCGGGCAGTCCGAACTGCATCGCACGCCGCGATCGTGTGGGCGATCTGTTCGTTCATGATGGTGCCTCTGACGCTCTCTGACACGTCGGGTCAGCCGTTTGCCGAAGCGATCAAACCGGCGAACCTGTGGTCGGGACTCGATCAGGTCGAGATCGCCGGCGCTTGGCGTTGGACGGCGATCATCGCGGTTGTTCTGGCGATCCTGGCCCGACTGACACTGCGCTGGTGGTGGACCCCGCTACTGCTGCTGGTCGGTCTTCTCGGACTGATGCCGCTCGCTCTCACCGGTCACTCGTCTTCGGGCGGGTCGCATGACATCGCTACCAACAGCCTGATCCTGCACCTCGTGGCGGCTTCGCTCTGGGCCGGCGGCTTGTTCGCGCTACTGGCACACGCGCGGCGCGGCGGCGATTACACCGACGTAGCAGCCCGACGCTTTTCGACGGTCGCATCCATCTGCTTCGTCGTCATGGGATTCAGCGGCGTCATCAACGCGATTGTCCGTCTGCCTCTCGACGACGTATTCACCACGACGTATGGACGATTGATCGTCGCGAAAACAGTTGCACTGATCATCCTCGGGTTCTTCGGTTGGGCTCAGCGGAGTCGGGCGCTACCGGCGCTGGCGGAGAATCCGAAGAGTCGCTCTGCCCTGATTCGATTTGCCGGCGCTGAAGGCATCGTGATGGCGGCAACCATCGGCCTCGCGATCGGCCTCGGTCGTACCCCGCCGCCCCCTCCGCTGTCGATTCCCTCGATTCCCGAGGTCGAACTCGGTTACAACCTTCCGGACCCGCCGTCGTTCATGGCCTTCGTGACGGACTGGCGATTCGACCTCATGTTCGGCACCGCCGCCGTTGCTGCGGCGATTCTGTACGGCATCGGCCTTCGCAAGCTGGCCAAGCGTGGGGATTCCTGGCCTGTCGGCCGAACCATCGCCTGGATGAGCGGTTGTGCGGTGCTCCTGATCGCCACGTCGTCGGGCGTCGGCAAATACGCACCGGCAGTCTTCAGCGTTCACATGGGTGCGCACATGGCGCTGTCGATGTTGGGACCAGTCCTGCTGGTTCTGGGTGCGCCGATCACTTTGGCTCTGCGGGCCCTGGATCCGGCAGGCAAGGACGGCGTGCCCGGCATTCGCGAGTGGATTCTGACCGCGCTGCACAGCCCGTTCTCGCGATTCATCACTCACCCGATCGTGGCGGCAGTTCTCTTCGTCGGCGGTTTCTACGCGCTGTATCTCGGCGGAATCTACGGTGCGACGGTCGACTCGCACAGCGCTCACCTGCTGATGAACCTGCACTTCATCCTCAGCGGCTATCTCTTCTATTGGGTGGCGATCGGAATCGACCCGTCACCACGTCAATTGCAGCCAGTGACCAAGCTGGCAATGGTCTTCGGCTCACTTCCGTTCCACGCCTTCTTCGGCGTGGCATTGATGAGCACCACCGCCGTCATGGGCGGCGCGTACTTCCGTTCGCTCGGCCTCGGCTGGAACAACGACCTGATCGGCGATCAGCAGCTGGGCGGCAGCATCGCGTGGGCGACCGGCGAGATCCCGCTCATGGTGGTCATGCTCGCGCTACTGGTTCAGTGGTCGCGCAGCGATGGCAGGACAGCGCGCCGAACCGACCGTGCGGCCGAGCGCGACCACGACGCCGACCTCGCTGCTCACAACGCCATGTTCGCCGAATTGGCCAGGCGGGACCGCGAGGGGTGGAAACCGCGTGAGGCTGCTGACGCGGAGACTGCAAGCGAGGACTCTGCGGACGAGACACCCAGCGAGAAGAAATCCGACGAATCCTCCACTAGCACTTAGCTCCGACACTGCCCGGGCCGTTTGGCTCGGGCAGTGTTGTTTCTCCACAGCTGTCCCGCCGATGCACAGGTGGAAATCGAAATCCCGAGCCAGGCGTTTGCCGTTCCACAATCGAAACTGCCGACGCAGTGATCGGCCCCGCGGCAGTTGGCGGGTTCTGGAGTTCGAAGGGGGATCGGACATGTACGAAACGCATGCAACGGTTGTCGGAACCGTCATCACCAATCCGGTGAAGCGGCAGACCACCAATGGCGAAGAGGTGCTGAGCTTTCGGATGGCGAGCAACACGCGTCGCAAAGACGCGGTGACCGGAGAGTGGACGGACGGAGCGACCCTCTATCTCACGGTGAGTTGCTGGCGGCGGTTGGTCACCGGCGTCGGCGCATCCATCATGAAGGGTGATCCGGTCATGGTGGCGGGGGAGTTGCGCACCAACGAGTACACGACCAAAGAGGGTGTGCCTCGTTCCGATCTCGAGCTACGGGCGACTGCGGTAGGCGCGGACCTTGCTCGTTGCATCTCGAAGATCGAGCGTCAGAGTAAGCCGACGTCGGCGGAGAATGTCGAGGACGCAGTCGACACCGTCGCTGCGTGAGGACTCAGACCGAAGGTTTCGGGCAGTCGCGGGGCCGCGAGTCGTGCCCCGCGTCCACTCGCTCGAGAAGTTCGGTGAGAGTTGCTCGCTCCGATTCGTCGAGGTCGTCGAACACATCCGAAGATTCGCGTCGTTGAGCTTTTGCGACGTCGGCAGCGAGGGTAGCGCCGGCGTCGGTGAGCTCGAGTAACACGGCTCGCCGATCGTTCGGATCGGGAGTGCGGCGCACCCATCCGGCCTCTTCGAGGGAATCCACGACGTCGGTCGCCGACCGCGGAACGATGCGCAATCGCTCGGCAAGAAACCCGAGTCGAACCGGCTCGCCCACTCGGGTCAGTACTCGCAGCGCTCGGCTTTGCGACGGCGAGAGACCGAATGGTTCCAGCGCTGCCACCTGACGTCGGCGGATGAGCCGTGCCACGGACATCACGACGTCGGTGAGTTCGCGCTCTCGGGAATGCATGGCGTCAGTCTAGCGTTGTTGGTGTCAGCCTCATAGTGAGGTAACCTCATCAATATGAAACTAGGGTGAGAAAGCCTCCAGGAGGTAGAACGTGAAACCAGATCACATGCGAAACATCGAACGATCCGCTGTCGAGATCACTCCGGCGGAATCCGTACCGGCAAAACGCGTACTCGGACTGTTCGCGCCGTATCGAACTCAGATCGCCATCGTCACCGCGGTCATCACACTCAGCGCGATCGTGGCGCTGGGCAGCCCGCTGCTCCTACGCGAAATGCTCGACAAGGCGATCCCGGACAAGAACCTCGGACTCGTGAGCGTTCTGGCCATCGGCATGATCGCCATTGCCGTGATCACGAGCTGTCTCGGCGTGGCACAGACCTGGATGTCCAACAGCATCGGCCAGAAACTGATGCACCAACTGCGCGTGCGGGTCTACTCGCATCTGCAGAATCAGTCGCTCGGATTCTTCGCTCGAACCCGAACCGGAGAAGTTCAGTCGCGTATTGCCAACGACATCGGCGGTATGCAGTCGGTGGTCACCAACACGGCAACATCCATCGCGCAGAATGCAACGACCGTGGCAGCCACCATTGTTGCTCTGTTCCTTCTGGATTGGCGGCTTGCCATCTTCTCGCTGGCGATCTTGCCGGTGTTCATCCGTATCGCACGCAAGATCGGTGACGAGCGCCGCAAGATCTCTGGTAAGCGGCAGAAGCTACTCAGTGATCTGTCGGTCCAGGTGGAGGAATCTCTCTCCGTCAGTGGCATTCTCCTCGGCAAGACGACCGGCGCGAAGTCGGCTCTGACGGATCGATTCACCGAGCGTTCAGCGGAAGTCGCAGACGTCGAACTCCGAGCCATGATGGCCGGCAAGTGGCGCATGGCGACCATGTCGATCACCTTCGCAGCCATGCCTGCACTGGTCTACTGGTTTGCCGGTTTCACTCTCGATCACGGCAACACCATCACCGTCGGCACCCTCGTCGCATTCACCACGCTGCAAACACAATTGTTCCGCCCCACCATGATGCTGCTCAACACGGGCGTCGAGGTGCAGAGCTCGATGGCACTGTTCAGTCGCGTGTTCGAGTACCTGGATCTGCCGATCGACATCGCGGATCCGGAAGAGTCGAAGAGCTTCGACCGCACCAAGATGTCCGGCGAACTTCGGTTCGACCACGTCGACTTCTCGTATCCAGGAACCGACAGCAAGACCCTCGACAACATCGACCTCACGGTCCCGGCCGGCGGAACCTTGGCGCTTGTCGGCTCCACGGGTTCGGGCAAGACCACTCTCGGATACTTGGCCGCACGTCTGTACGACCCGACTGCGGGATCGGTGAGAATCGACGACGTCGATCTGCGGGACCTCGATCTGGCGACGGTCTCCGACCTGGTAGGTGTGGTGTCGCAGGAGACGTATCTCTTCCACACGACGATTCGTGAGAACCTTCGGTTCGCGAAACCCGACGCCACGGACGCCGAGATCGAGCAGGCAGCGCGCATCGCGCAGATCCACGAGTTCATTTCCGGTCTCGACGACGGGTACGACACCATGGTCGGCGAGCGCGGCTACCGATTCTCCGGCGGTGAGAAACAGCGCATAGCGATCGCGCGCACAGTCCTGCGGAATCCGCCGATCCTCGTCCTCGACGAGGCGACGAGCGCCTTGGACAATCGCACTGAACGTGCGTTGCAGGACGCGCTCGACGAGCTGATGGTCGGACGCACCACTCTTGTTGTGGCGCACCGACTCTCCACGGTTCGAGATGCGGATCTCATCGCGGTCCTCGACCAGGGCGTGGTTGTGGAAAAGGGCACCCACGACGAACTGGTGAAGCAAGGCGGGCGGTACGCGCAGCTGCTTGCGGCTTCGGGTAGCGACGCGGTCGAACTGCCTGCGGAATTGCAGACTGTGTGACAGTGCATCCATCGCGTTGGCGAGTCACCGAGCACCGACCAGAGGTGGCATGGATGTTCGTCCAGGCCACCTCCGCGTGGTTGTACGTCGTGCCGACGGGAACGGGAACGACTCCGATCTATCGCGGGTCCTGTCGGCGGTCAGCTGCGTGGCGCGCCGCGATGTATCCGAAAACCATCGCCGGCCCGATGGTCGCGCCTGCCCCGGCGTAGTCGTTGCCCATGACCGCGGACGAGGTGTTGCCCGTCGCGTAGAGACCTGCAATCGGTTCACCGGAACTGTGCATGACCTGTGCATGTTTGTTGTAGACGAGCCCGCCTTTCGTTCCCAGATCGCCGGTTCGTAGTCGAATCGCGTAGTACGGACCTTCGTCGATCATGTCCATCGAGGGGACTGGCAATGTCGGGTCCCCGTAGTAGTTGTCGTACGCACTCTTTCCACGCTCGAAGTCTTCGTCTACACCGTTGTGCGCAAACCTGTTGTATCGATGCACAGTGAGAGCTAATTGTTTCTTCGGAAGTCCGAGGCGGCCGGCCAACTCGTCGAGCGTGTCGCCGGTGTAGAGGAGTTCGTTGTCGAACCAGGATTTCGGGAACTTCTGCCCCGGCATGATCGCTCCGATCTGATAGCGACTTTTGGCCTTCGCGTCGAAGATGAACCACGCTGGGTCGTGACCCCCGGCAATCTGGTTGTGGACGAATGTCACGTAGGGAGCGGATTCATTGGTGAACCGAACTCCGTTCTGGTTCACGATGATCGATCGGGGAACCGACCGTTCGGAGACCAATCCGTGCATGATCCCGTCAGGTCTCTTGAACGAGGGCATCCACCACGCGTCATCCATCAGGTCAACTGCGGCACCGATTTGTTGTCCCGCGCGGATGCCGTCTCCAGTGTTGTCGACCGAACCGAGGCTGTAGTTGGCGCTGGCGTTTTCCGGGAGATACTGCCGACGCATCTCGTCGCTCTGTTCGAAACCGCCGCAGGCGAGCAGTACGCCTTTGGAAGCTCGGATTCTGACAGTGCGGCCGTTGCGCTCGGCCACCACACCCACCACGCAATCATCGTCGTCGGTGATCAGCGATTCCATCGCAGTGTTCAGCCAAAGCGGAACGCCGGCTTGTTTGATCGCCAGGCGCAGACGGCCGACCAGGGCCTGCCCGAGTGTCTCCATGTGCCTTCTGGTCAGAACACTCTTCGCTGCACGCCACCCGGTTGCCAGCGCGGCACGTCGCCCTGCCCAGGTACGCATGACCATGTTCAGTTTCACGAACTCTTTGGATGTGATGTACAGACCGGCGGGAGTCGGAAGTGCGCCGGGGCGCAGACCGGACTCGTCGGTGCCGAGCATTTTCAGGTCGAAAGGAAGCGGTTCGATGGTACGTCCACGTGGGCGACCGCCCGGCTTCTCCGGGTGATAGTCCGAATAGCCCGTACACCATTGGAATCGCATGAGCGGGCTGGTCTTCTCGAGGAACTCGAACACGCGTGGACCTTCGTCGACGAACGCGTCGATGTTGTCCTCGGGAACTCCATCACCAACGACAGCTCGCATGTACGCCCGGACGTCGTCACGGCTGTCCGAGAGCCCTTCACGGATGAGAGTTGGATTGTTGGGCACCCAGATGTTGCCGCCCGACAGCGCGGTGGTGCCGCCATAAACGTCTGCTTTTTCGATGACGAGGGTGTTCAGACCATTGGCGGCGGCTGCCAACGCCGCGGTCAACCCACCGGCACCGCTGCCGCCAACGAGGAAGTCCACTTCGTGATCGAAGGACACTTCCCTTGATTTTGACGCGCGAGGCATTTGCCTCTCCTATTCAATTGGTTGAGGTTTTCTCTTCACGGGCCGCAGCCCGAAGGGGTTGACCGAGGTCAACCATGCGCTCGAGTGGACGAAGGCTGATGATTCAGCAATACAACGGCTTTCGCGGGCCTCGAACACCGATCGCCGTCAGCGGTGCTTGCGCAACTCGTGGCGTGCGACGCTCCTGATATGCACTTCGTCTGGTCCGTCGGCGATACCGAGGATCCGGGCACTCGCCCACATTCTCGCGATCGGGAAGTCGTCGGTGACACCGCCACCCCCGTGGCACTGGATCGATCGATTCAGGACGTTGCGCGCCACACGAGGACCGATGACTTTGACTGCCGCGATCTCGATCTGAGCGCCCTTGGCTCCGACCTGGTCGATGAGCCATGCTGTCTTCAGCACCAGAAGGCGGGCCTGCTCGATTTCCATTCGCGATTCGGCGATCCAGGTCCGGACAACTCCCTGATCCGAGATCGGCCCGCCAAAAGCGTTACGAGACTGGGCACGTCGAACCATCAAGTCCAATCCGCGCTCCGCCATGCCGATACAGCGCATGGCGTGGTGAATTCTGCCCGGACCCAGGCGCGCCTGTGCGATGGCGAACCCGTCTCCTTCGGACGCAAGCATATTTGTTGCCGGTACTCGAACGTTATCGAACCGAATTTCACAGTGGCCGTGTTGGTCGTGGTATCCGAATATCGGTAAACTGCGTACGATTTCGACTCCAGCGGTGGCGACGGGCACCAAGATCATCGATTGCTGCTTGTGGGGCTCTGCCTCGGCATTCGTCTTCCCCATGACTACCAGAATTTCGCACCGTGGGTCTGCTGCACCGGTCGTCCACCATTTTCGACCGTTCACGATGTATTCGTCGCCGTCCCGAACAATCGACGTCATGATGTTTCGGGCATCGGAGGACGCAACATCGGGTTCAGTCATGGAGAAGCCCGAACGCATTGTGCCGTCGAGCAGTGGTTGAAGCCATCGCTCCTTCTGCTCGCGGGTTCCCACCAGGTGCAGGATCTCCATGTTTCCGGTATCGGGCGCCGCGCAGTTGAGGGCTTCGGGGGCAATGTAGGGCGAGCGTCCCGTCACCTCGGCGATGTGGGCGTAGTCGAGGTGAGACAGTCCTGAGAGCGCCGGCATGAACAGATTCCACATGCCCTGGCGTCTCGCTTCCAACTTCAGCGACTCGACTACGGGTGGCAAGACGTGACTGCGAGGTCCTGCGGCCTCGAGTTGTTCGGAGTAAACCGACTCAGCTGGGTAGACGTGTTCGTCCATGAATGCTTCTAGACGCGCGATGATTTCGCGCGCAGCGGGGCTCGGAGCTAAGTCCATTGACGGCACCTTTTGTCGTGAATTGTCATTCGGGGTTGGTTGAGAGGATGACTTTGCCCAGCGCTCGTCGACTCATGACTTCCTCGAGTGCGGTAGGAGCATTGATCAGCTGGTGGATGCTGTTCACATGAGGAGACAGAGCGCCACCGTCGTACATGTCGAAGAGCGCTCGCATGTTGTCCGCGTTGCACTCCGGATTACGCTTCGCCCATGCGCCCCAGAGAACTCCATGTAGCGCCCCGCCAACGACGAGGAGGCGATTCATGCCGATCTTCGGAATCTGCCCCGAAGCGTAGCCAACCGTCAAATATCTTCCTGCGGTGGATAATGCGCGCACCGCTGTAGCGGCGTGATCTCCACCGACCGGGTCGTACACCACGTCTACACCGGACGGTGCGACCTGTGCGACTCGTTCGCGAAGGTTGCCCGTTGTGTAGTTGATCAACTCGTCTGCTCCATGTTGCTTACAGACCTCGAGTTTCGCTTCGGAGGACGCCGCCGCCACCACGCGTGCACCCAATGCTTTGCCGATCTCGATTGCGGTGAGCCCGACGCCCCCGGAGGCACCCAGGACGAGCAATGTCTCTCCTGGTTGGATCGCAGCTCGGTCGACGAGTGCGTGGTAGGACGTTCCGTAGGTAACCACGAATCCGGCAGCGTCGGAGAAACTCATGGAATCAGGGATGACAAAGACCTTGTCACTGGTGACCGCCACGAGTTCCGCGTATCCGCCCATGCCGCAGAAGGCCATGACTCGCATCCCCGGGGTGACCCCTTGGACGTCCGAGCCGACACTGTGCACTACACCCGCGACTTCCGACCCTGGAATGAAGGGGAGTGGGGGTTTAGTTTGATACGTTCCGGCGACGATCAACCCGTCGGGAAAATTGACACCCGCCGCCTTGACCGAGACGAGAACTTGGTTCGGTGTCGGCGTGGGATCGTCAATTTCTGTGAACTGCAGTTGATTCGGCAACCCCAGCTGGGTACATACGTGCGCCTTCACGGCCGCTCCGAAGGTACGAGGGGCGTCCGCACGAAGGTTGCCCACGCCTTGACCGCCAATCCGCCGGTCTGCCGCGTGCAGGCGAGTTCGACGTCGATCTTGTCACCTTCGTCGTCCGCATAGGTTCGTTCGACAAGCGCTGAGCATGTCAGAGTGTCTTCGGGCCAAACCTGTTCGAGGAACCGAACTCGTATCGCTCGGATGTTCTCTGCACCCAGCCAATCGGTGGCGAAGGTGGCCAGGAGCCCAGCTTGGAACATCCCGACCGAAAACGGACTCGGGTACCCCGCCGCCTCGGCGAAAACTTGGTCGTGATGAATCGGATTCATGTCTCCCGACGCACCTTGGTACCTGACGAAATCGGTGCGGGATACCGGACCGACAACCCACGGGGTCGGGACTGACACTGTGTTGATCAAGATTCCTCCACAGTCGGTCGAGCAGTTTCCACTCCGGTCATAGTTGCCCGAGCAATGAGATTTCCCTGTTCGTCTTCGAAATCCGTTGTCATCACGGCAAAAGTCATCTCGCCGCCCTTCCGTCCCTGCTTCGTGTAGATGTCGACGATCCGCGAAGTGCAGTTCAGACGAGTACCTGCGCGGGGAGGTGGACCGAAGAACTCGTACTTCTGTTCGGCATGGAGTCCGCGTTTGCCGTCGAGCTCTACCTTCCGCCACGGATCCGAGCCCCCTGTCTGCCAGAGGAGGGTCGTGGTGAGAAACGTCGGGGGCACTACCGGGAACTCGTCTTCGACATAGTTCCGATTGCTCGAATACGTGGCAACGGCGAACTCACGAATCTTGCCGCGCTCGATGTCCATACGGAACGGGGTGCCCGTGATACCTAGTGACTCTTTGTCGACCACAGCTTCTCCTTCAGACCCCATGGGTGGCTATGCATGTTGGCTACTTACCGAAACGACTTCGCCCGTCATGTACGACGAGTAGTCGCTTGCAAGAAAGACCATGACGTTTGCGACCTCCCACGGCTGTGCCGCACGACCGAAAGCCTCACTCTTGCTGAGCTGTTCGAGCAGTTCGTCGCTGGTCACCTTGGCAAGGTGAGGATGCATCGCGATGCTCGGTGCAACCGCGTTGACCCGGATTCCGTGCGGTGCCACGTCGAGGGCAGAGCATCGTGTGAGCGCCATGACGCCGGCTTTCGCTGCGGCGTAGTGCGACTGCCCTTCCTGCGCACGCCAGCCGATGACCGACGCGTTGTTGACGATCACCCCCGACCCTCGTGGAATCATGACTCTCAACACTGATCGTGTGGTGCGGAAAGTGCTCGTCAGGGTCACATCGAGTACCGAACACCACTGCTCGTCGGTCATACTTTGAATGCTCGCCGTCCCGCCGAGGCCTGCGTTGTTGATGAGGACGTCGATGGATCCATACTCGGCAACCACCCGATCGACCATTGCGTCGATCTGCTGATTGTCCGTGACATCGCAAGGAACAGTGAGTGGGCGGGTGCCGAACTCGGACTCGATGCGGTCGGCGGCCGCGATCAATCTGCGCTCATGCCGGTCACTGATCGCCAGTCGGGCACCTTCGGCAGCAAAGCGTTGTGCCGCTGCGAATCCGATTCCAGTTCCCGCTGCTGCTGTCACCAGAACGGATTTGCCTTCAGCAAGGCCGTGTCCCGGACCAGGGATCGGCGCAGTCGTCTCAGACAATTTCACTCATCGCCTCTGTCAACTCTTCCACCGTCCATCGCGAGTCTCTGGCGATGGTCTTTCCGTACTGCCACCCGAGAAACTGGCGGACTTCGCCGCCTTTGGCGTAAAACACCTGACCAGTGGCGGGGCACTTCTCGGTGAGCAGATAGGCCACAACTGGCGAGACGTTGCCTGGATGATAGGTGTCGAATGCACTCGGATCGTCAGGTGCTGCAACAAGTTCCTTGATACCGGGAACGTTCTCGGTCATCCGTGTCCTGGCCACAGGCGTAATTGCGTTGACTCGCACACCGTATCGGGCGACCTCCTGTGCGAGGATCGTTGTCAACGCTGCGATCCCGGCCTTCGCGGCGCCGTAGTTGCTCTGACCGACGGCACCGAGCAGCCCGGAGGTGCTCGATACGTTCACGATCGACGCCGCGACGGTTTCGCCCGACTTCGAACGCTCGCGCCAGTAGTTGCCGAATACAGTGCAGGGCGCGAATGTAGCGCGTAGTTGTCCCGAGATCACGTCGTCCCAATCGGCCTCGGGCATGTTCAGAAACATTCGATCACGCAGGATGCCGGCATTGTTGACCAGGCCGTCGACCGAGCCGAATGCCTCGAGGGCGAGGTCCAGGAGTTCGCTCGCGCCGTCGATCGTCGTGACGTCCGCGACACTGGCAACTGCGATTCCTCCGGCCGCGACGATTTCGTCGACGACCGATGCCGCAATACTGATGTCGTTTCCGTGGCCGTCCGGTCCGGCGCCGGTGTCGTCGACAACCACTTTTGCGCCTTCGGCCGCAAGTAGCAGGGCGTGCTCCCGGCCCAAACCACGACCGGCGCCGGTTACTATGATTACTCGATCTTTCAGCTGATTCATTTCAGTTCGTTGTTCCTTTCACGTTTTCAGTTGACAAGACTCGACTGTCCAATTCGGGTGCGGGTGTGAGTCGAGCAAGGACGGCCTCCGCGTCCTGCATGATGCGTTCGACGAGTTCTGCGCTACTGGGGATGTCGTCGATCAGTCCGACGACCTGCCCGGTCGCCATGACTCCGATATCCGTGCGGCCGTCGAGGAGTGCGGATCGGTACAGCATCGGTGCGTTGGCGGCCATCACAACTTGCCGCCAGCCGAGTTCGTGGCTCTTCCGCATTTCCAGGCCTTCACGTATCAACTTCGACCAGGGTGTTCCCGAGAGACGTTGGAAAGCAACAGCATTGCGGGCAGCACGTAACATGCGCGTCGGTCCGTGGCTTGATTCGAGTTGATCGATCGTTCCTGCGCGCAGCACACGCTGAGGAACCCCGTCGATCTCGAGTGTGACCACGGTGTCGTTGACCGACTTCGAGAGATAGACATCTTTGACTGCCTGAGACACCGGCGAATCGCTGGTGAGCATGAAGCGAGTCCCCATCGCGATTCCGTCTGCACCGTAGGCGAGTGCTGAGACGAGACCTCGGCCGTCGAAATATCCGCCTGCCGCGATCACGGGGATGTCGACGGCGTCGACTACCTGTGGCAGAAGCAAACTCGTGGGGACTGCGCCTGTGTGTCCGCCGCCCTCGCCGCCTTGAACGACAACTGCGTCAACTCCCCACGCTGCAACTTTCTCGGCATGTCTGCGAGCTCCGATCGACGGCACGACAACAAGGCCTGCATCTTTGAGTCGGCCGATCAGCGCCTGGTTCGGTGCGAGCGCAAAGGAGGCGATCTTGACCCCCGATCGAATGAGAAGTTTGATTCTGCGATCGATGTCGTCCTGGTTGGCTCGCAAGTTCACGCCGAATGGTTGGTCGGTGCGGTCTTTGACGTAATCGATGGCTCTGACGAGTTCGTCGTAGGTCAGCATCGCCCCGGCGATGATTCCCAAACCGCCGGCTTTGGTTGTGGCCGCCGTAAGTCGGGCGTCCGAGACGTACCCCATGCCGGTCTGCACAATCGGATACTTCACACCGAAGAGTTCGCAGATACGGGTGTGCAGTGGCCCGGTACCTGAGTTCGGCACGGTCATGCCGGTACTTCCTTGTCACGTAGGTTCCGTGGATCGATGACGTTGCGAATCAGGTCGAGTTCCTCGCTTGTGGGGGTTCGAGTAGTGGGTACGGCTTTGGGCAGGTGGAGTTCGAACCCGGTTGCGGCTACTACTTCGTCGACGGTTACGCCGGGGTGAGTCGACACCAGACGCAACTGTCCGCTATCCGGCTCGAAGTCCAGAACTGCGAGATTTGTGACAACTCGTCGTAACTCGTGGTATCGGCTGGCCGACGGTCCGGCCTTGCGTGCATTGTCGTTTCCGACACCGGAAACCATGTCGACCTGTGAAGTGAGAACGCGTGCACTGTGTTTCGGCACCCAGTAACTTGTCGGGTGATGCACGGTATTGCTCGGCGCTCCGCGGACTCCCAAGAGTTGCACTGTCGGCCGCGAATGATCACCTATCGCGGAGATGTTGCAGTTCCCATAGGAATCGAGCTGCGTGGGAATCATCATGATGTGCCGTTTGCCATTCCAGACGAGATTGAAGATCTGGTTGAAGGGCAACCACGATTCGACCTCGCCTGCCGGAGTTCGGTCGACGGCCCACGTGCCGCGCACGGCTGACGCTTCTCCGTCGGACAAAACGAGATCGGGTTCGAAAGTGTGACGCGCCAATCGCACACCGATTGCAGGTATCACGCCGAATGCGCTCGCGATCACTTCACCGTTGCCTCGGTACGCCTCGGCGCACGCGATCGCGCAGACCTCTGCCCGAGTGGCGTCACTCATGCCGGCACTCCTTCGAATTCCGCAGCGACGAGTCTCTGGTAGTCGGCCTCGGAGCCGGACAGATATCGGTCGACGAAGCGTTGCCAAGCTTCTGGATCTTTTGCTGCAGTGGCATATTCGAGTTGGAAAGCCTCGTCACGATCGTAGTCGGGTACGCAGGATGTGAAATGCGCACCACCTGGAGCGTGAACGACTCCCGATACAAGCAACCGGGGAATTCGAATCGTCGACGGATGTGCATCCGCGGTCAACTCCGCAGTGGGAACCACTTGTTCGCAAGAGACATAGACCGATTCGGCAGCTAGGCAGAACAGGTCGTCGAAGTACAGGTCCGGCCCGAGGTATTGGGCATTGCCATGCATGTCCGCGCGGTTCATATGTACCAGCGCGGCATCGAGGGGGAGCGCCGGCATCGCAACCAATGATTCGCCCGCATAAGGATCGACGATCGTCTGCAGTTCCGGATTCACCCGGAGGACGTCGGAACCGAGTCCCGCGCGAGTCGGCAGGTAGGGCATACGGATCCCGGCCGCGTACAGGCCCCATTGGAGCATGCCCTCGTCGTATTCGCTGACCTCGATACGACCAGCCTGTCGGGCTGCTCTGAAGTGAGGGTCCAGGGGTATCGAGTCCAGCGAGACGAAACCGAACACAACCTTTCGAACCTTTTCGGCTGCGCACAACAACCCCACATCAGCTCCGCCGTACGACACAACGGTCAGATCGGTCAGTTCTGACTTGAGGATCTCTCGGATGAGTGACATCGGCTTCCGGCGCGAACCCCACCCGCCGATTCCGATTGTCATTCCCGATCTCAGTCGACTTACGACATCTGCTTCCGACATTGTCTTGTCCGACACGCGTCCGTCCTCTCCTGGTATTTCACGAGCGCTCAAAGTCTCGTATCAAACGTTTGCTACGCGGTACGGAGCGACTGTAGCAAACGTTTGATTCGCGGTATAGAGTCAAAATTGCAACCTCGTCAGAGGTGACACGTGAAGACTCGTCAGGAGGACTTGAATGGAATGGTCGGATCGTCACGACTTGATACTCGAACAGGCTGCAGAACTGTTCGCCACCAAGGGGATCGCGGGCACCAAAGTTCGCGATATCGCTGATGCGGTGGGAATTCTGTCCGGAAGCCTTTATCACTACTTCCCATCGAAGGATGCAATCGCGAATACGATTGTCACACAATATCTTCAGGCGCTCACGAGCGCATACGGGTCGATCCTGGAATCTGCCGGTGACCCACGTACTCGCCTCGGTTCGCTGGTTCGAGCTTCGTTTCAGGTCAGTCAGGCGCACCCACACGCCTCCGAGATCTATCAGAACAACAGCACCTATCTCCGGAAACTTGACTCCTATCACGACATCCGTGAGGCCGCCCGTAGCACCAAGGACGCCTGGATCGCTGTTATCGAATCCGGAATGAGCGCAGGCGAGTTTCGATCGGACCTGCCGGCGGAGATTCTCTACGGACTGATTCGCGACGCTGTGTGGTTGTCGCTCCGATGGTTCAGCCCCACAGAGGAGTTCGGTCTTTCAGAGCTCGCCGATGCCGTCGTTTCGGTGTTTCTCGACGGCATCGATGCGCCGCTGAAATCAGCATCTGTCGGAAGTGGTCCCGCGCGTGAGGGTGTGAGGTCGTGAACCTGGCACCGCAGGGCGACAACGGTTTGTGTGAGCCCCTGGTGGCGGCGTGGTTCCGTGAGTATCTGCCCGATGCCACGCAAGGATTGCTCGAATTCGAACGGATCGCCGGTGGACGCTCGAACCTGACTTACTCGGTGAGCGACGAGGCAGGTTCTCGATGGGTGCTACGTCGACCCCCGCTCGGAATCAGGCATGCATCCGCCCATGATGTAATTCGCGAAGCTGACATCCTCGAGCGACTGCAGAACGTGCCGGTTCCGTCACCGATCGTTGTAGGCAAGTGCATTGACGAATCTGTGACTGGTGCTCCGTTCTTTGTCATGGACTTCATCGACGGCGCAGTCCTGCGTGATCCGGAGGTAGTACGCGCGAAAATCCCGTACGAAACGCGAGCCGGATTGGCCGCGGAACTGGTTCGCAATCTTGCCGCCCTGCACTCGGTCGACCCTCGTGAGATCGGATGGAATGCTCTGGCCGATCGGACGGACTACATCGATCGTCAGTTGAATCGGTGGTTGCGGAACTGGAAGGGCGATCGTGTGCGAGATAGCCTCGACCTCGAACGCACACATGCCAAGTTGTCTCGAAATATTCCCCCTCAGTGCAGTAGCAGCGTCGTGCACGGTGACTTTCGCCTTGACAACTGCATTGTCGGCGCCGACGGCGTGATCGCCGGAATACTGGATTGGGAACTGGCCACGGTGGGTGACCCCTTGGCAGACCTGGGCCAACTGTTGGTCTATTGGGCCGAACCCGATGACGATGTTTGTGCATTGGAGAATGCTCCGACTCGAATCGAAGGTTTCCCGTCGCGCGATGAGCTGTTGGACGTCTATATCTCTGCGGCCCAACAAGATGCGGACTTCAATATCGACTTCTACATTGCGTTCAACTGGTGGAAGATCGCATGCATTGTCGAGGGTGTGTACAGCCGCACGCTACGTGGCGCGATGGGCGAAATCGAGCGGTCGGCGGAATCGTTCGGCGCCCAGGCGGACAGGCTTGCGGCACAAGCGTGGCGAATGGCCCAACGGATTTGACGGAAATCTTCCGTGCGACTTTCTGGTCTAGTGGAATATGCCTCCGGGGCAACGTATTTCGCCCTTCTCTGTTCATGTTGCGGCGTTAACGTCCACCGTGATCCTTCTGTGAATGCTCCTGAGGTTTTTCTCTTCACACCCGATGTCAACATGGCACAATTTGTCACACTGAGATCGTTCGAACATCCGACGGTGACGGACGGCCTGGTGTCGCGGTGCTGTTGCAGCGGGCCGTAACCAGTAAGCCCGGTAGCGCTTTTCGGCTCCACGTGCCCCACATGCACCATAAATTGTGGGAATGACTTCAAGGAATTCGCATGCAAGCTTCCGCTCGTGCAGACGCTACGACCCCGGCGGGTTCCTGGATCGACTGGCGTCGGTCATGGATGCTTTCGAAGTGTCCGGACAGCTCACTCTCAGTCAAGTTTCGCGAATTACCGGCTTGCCTCGTTCGTCGGTGCATCGCATGCTCGAGCAGCTCGTCGCCAAGAAGTGGCTCCGGCGGGATGGCACTGATTACTGCCTTGGAATCAGATTGATGGAGCTGGGAAGCCTTGCAATACAACAGGATCGATTGTATTCGGTCGCTTTGCCCTTCCTCCGCGAGTTGCATCGAGTGACCGGACTGGTAGTGCAGTTCGGAGTGCTGGACGCGCCGGATGTCGTTTACCTCGACAAGATCGGCGGAATGCTGTCCGGTGTAGTTCCTACTCGTGTCGGCGAACGTTCTTCGGCCGACAGGTCGGCTCTTGGACGTGCGCTCCTTGCGTTCGGAGGCTCCCCTGTGGGCGCTGAAGCGCCGATGACTCTAAGGCAGGAACTCAGTCGAATACGTGATACCGGCGTAGCGTACGGCGCGGGGCTGTTGAGTCCCGGCCTCAATTGCGTTGCTGCACCGGTTGGGCCGCAAGGAAACGCGATTGCTGCCGTTGCTGTTTCCGGTCCGTCCGCGATGCTCAAACTCGACTACCGAAGTGCGGTACCTGTCCGCCTTGTAGCGTCATCGATTTGGGGGGCGGTTGGCCAAACTGCGACACATTTCGATGTTCAACGCACCATGCGTGAACTGCGAGCGTTGCCGTCGGCGGGACCCAGGCGTATGCGTTCGTGAACGTCGATGATCCGTAGACTTGGTCCTGCGCTGCCGCCTCGAATCGCGTCAAATGGCGATGGGGGTGAGACGAGGCTGGCCTGGCGTCTCGATGTCCAGTCGGTGGCGGAACTGATCGAATGCGAAGTGGACGGTTCATGGCTTCCGCAGCCGATGCCAGGGTTCTTCCTGTTCAACTCCGAAGCACGGTGGCGCACCGTGCGATACTGGCATGAGCATGGTTCAGTGTCTAACTCCCCGTCGCTCACCCAACGGCGGAAGGAGCAGGCAAAGTTGGAGATATCACGTTGTGCTGCAGAGCTTTTTGTCCTTCGCGGCGAGAATCCGGTGACTGCCGAGGGCATTGCACGCGCAGCTGGAATCGGACTTCGCACGTTCTATCGATACTTCGGACGAAGGAAGATGCGGTGAGGCCGATACTCGCCAACGGGATCGACGAATGGCTCGGGTATATCGCGTCCAGTTCGCCGGGTACGCCTGTTGTTCAGGTGCTGGCATCCGCCGCCCGCGTCGCACTGAATTCACCTGCTGCAACACCCGATGCGATTGCGTTGATTCGCCGACTTCGAAGGATTGTTCCTGGCGATCCGGCGCTTCGGAACGCGTGGTGAGCTTGGTCAACGACACCGAGACTGCATTGGTGCTCGTACTGCGTGATTTGATGGGACCCGGCGCAGACCCACTGGAAGTGCGTTTGCTTGCAATTGCGGCGAACACGGCCCAGCGGATGGCCGTTGTCGCGTGGGTTGACGGGGACTCCCCGGCGTATGGCGACGGCTCGCCTGCGGAAGTTGCGATGAGGTGTATTCGCATTCTGACCGCGGGACTGGGGCACGTGTCGACCTGAACGCCACTGGCCTTGTCGCATTCGTATTGATCGGCGCTGAACGAACTGGCCGTTCTACTTCCGCATTTTTCTAGAACGTGTTCTACTTTATTGAAGGTTGGCGGGCTATCAATGGAGGCGGAAGATCATGGGTCAGGTTCTGGACAACATCTCACAGTTCGCCGACGAGATCCGCGCCGACGGGGTCGAGGGCGACAAGCTGATGCGCTTGACGGACGGCAGCGCGAAGCGTTTGCGCGACGCCGGCGTCATCCGGATGTTGCAGCCGAAGGAGTTCGGAGGCCTCGAGGCGCATCCGCGTGAATTCGCCGAGACGGCAATGGCTATCGGTGCGATGGATGGTGCCACGGGCTGGGTCAGCGGCATCGTCGGTGTGCATCCGTGGGAGCTTGCGTTCTTCGACCGCAAGGCTCAGGAAGAGGTGTGGGGAACCGATCCTGATACGTGGATGGCGTCGCCGTATGCGCCGATGGGTGTGGCGAGGCCGGTCGAGGGTGGGTACATCCTCAACGGTCGTTGGTCGTTCTCGTCCGGTACCGATCATTGTGACTGGATCATGATCGGTGCGATGGTCGGTGACGAGTCCGGTAAGCCGTTGATGCCGCCGAAGATTCTGCACGTGTTGTTGCCGCGTTCGGATTACGACATCGACCAGGACAGCTGGAATGTCGTGGGTCTGCGCGGTACGGGGTCGAAGGATCTGATCGTCAAGGATGCGTTCTTGCCGACTTACCGCACGATCGACGCCGGAAAGGTTTTCGACGGGACGGCGTGGAAGGAAGCGGGTCGTACGGAGACGTTGTACAAGTTCCCGTTCTCGTGCATTTTCCCGTTGGGGATCACTTCGTCGTTGATCGGTATCGCCGAAGGTGCGTTGGCGTGCAACATGGCGGCGCAGCGTGAGCGTGTGACGGTCAGTGGTGTTCCGATCAAGGAAGATCCGTACGTGCTGTTCGCGATCGGTGAGGCGGCGGCCGAGATCGCTGCTTCTCGGGCTGCGATCTTGGAGACGGTGGATCGTTTTTGGGACATGACGGAGAAGGGGCAGGAAGTTTCGTTCGAGCTTCGTGCGATCGGTCGGCGTACGCAGACTGCTGCGGCGTGGCGGGCGGTGCGGGCGGTGGACGAGATCTTTGCTCGTTCCGGTGGTGGGGCTTTGCAGTTGAGCACGCCGATGCAGCGGTTCTGGCGTGATGCGCATGCCGGTTTGGCGCACGCGATCCATGTACCCGGTTCCATTTTCCATGCGTCGACGCTCTCGCAGCTCGGTGGCGAGCCGAAGGGCATCCACAGGGCAATGATCTGAGCCGTCCTGGGGACACCCGGAGGTGTCCCCATCGCGGTTTTCGTGGGGGTCGATGAGCATGTCGGTGAATCTGGTCGATGACCTCGGACTGTCCGCAGAACCCGCATCGGAGTGACGGCCAACGCGCAATGTGGGTTATAGGGCAAACACCGATAGGCTGGCGGTCATGGCTGAGTTCATTTACACGATGAAGAAGGTGCGCAAGGCGCACGGTGACAAGGTCATCCTCGATGACGTCACGATGAGCTTTTACCCCGGCGCGAAGATCGGTGTCGTCGGACCGAACGGCGCTGGTAAATCCAGCATCCTCAAGATCATGGCCGGACTGGACCAGCCGGGCAACGGCGAGGCATTCCTGGCTCCGGGCGCGACCGTCGGCATCCTCATGCAGGAGCCGGAGCTCGACGAGACCAAGACTGTTCGCGAGAACGTCGAGGACGGTCTCGGAGAGACGATGGTCCAGCTCAAGCGGTACAACGAGATCGCCGAGCTGATGGCTACGGATTACTCCGACGAGCTCATGGAAGAGATGGGCGAGCTGCAGGAGAAGCTCGATCACGCAGATGCGTGGGAGATCGACTCGCAGCTCGAGCAGGCTATGGACGCCCTGCGCTGCCCCCCGCCGGAAGAGATGGTCACCCACCTCTCCGGTGGTGAGAAGCGACGCGTTGCGCTCTGCAAGCTGCTGCTGAGCAAGCCCGACCTCCTGCTCCTCGATGAGCCCACCAACCACCTCGACGCCGAATCTGTCCTGTGGCTCGAGCAGCATCTCGCTGCTTACCCCGGCGCAATCCTCGCCGTGACTCACGATCGCTACTTCCTCGATCACGTCGCGCAGTGGATCTGTGAAGTCGACCGCGGACGCCTGTACCCGTACGAGGGCAACTACTCCACCTACCTGGAGCAGAAGGCTGCACGCCTCGAAGTTGCCGGCAAGAAGGATCAGAAGCTGCAGAAGCGCCTCAAGGACGAGCTCGCATGGGTTCGTTCCGGCGCCAAGGCCCGCCAGGCCAAGAACAAGGCTCGTCTCGATCGCTACGAGGAAATGGCGAACGAAGCCGAGAAGACGCGCAAGCTCGACTTCGACGAGATCCAGATCCCGGCACCGCCGCGCCTGGGTGACGTGGTCGTGGAGGTCTCGAACCTCGACAAGGGCTTCGACGGTCGCGTTCTGATCAAGGATCTCTCGTTCACGTTGCCGCGCAACGGAATTGTCGGCGTCATCGGCCCCAACGGCGTCGGTAAGACGACGCTGTTCAAGACCATCGTCGGTCTCGAGGAGCCTGACGCCGGTGAGGTCAAGATCGGTCAGACGGTCAAGCTGAGCTACGTCGACCAGAACCGTTCCGGAATCGACCCCAAGAAGACGGTCTGGGAGACCGTGTCGGACGGGCTCGATTTCATCGTCGTCGGCCAGACCGAGTTCCCCTCGCGCGCGTACATCAGCTCGTTCGGTTTCAAGGGCCACGATCAGCAGAAGCCGGCCGGCGTCCTCTCCGGTGGTGAGCGCAACCGCCTGAACCTGGCGATGACGCTCAAGCAGGGCGGCAACCTGATCCTGCTCGATGAGCCCACCAACGACCTCGACGTCGAAACCCTCGGCTCGCTGGAGAACGCTCTCGAAGAGTTCCCCGGCTGCGCCGTCGTGATCTCGCACGATCGCTGGTTCCTGGACCGGACCTGTACCCACATCCTCGCGTGGGAAGGTGGCTTCGGCGACAACGAGGCAGCTTGGTACTGGTACGAGGGCAACTTCGAGGGCTACGAGGCGAACAAGGTCGAGCGACTCGGCCCCGACGCCGCACGCCCGCACCGCGTGACTCACCGCAAGCTCACCAGGGACTGATCCGGTGTCCGACGTATACACAGCGCAGATCCAGGTCCGGTGGGGCGATTCCGACCGGTTGGGTCACGTCAACAACACGCGTTACGTCGAGTACATGCAGGAAGCGCGCATCCAGTTTCTGGAAGCGAAACTGGCGCCGCTCGGCGGCCGGCCGGGATACCTCGTGGTTCGAAAGATGACCGTCGAGTTCCTCAAGCCGGTCACCGATCGGTCCGGTCCCTTGAATGTGGAGATCTTCACGACTCACGTCGGGACTTCCTCGTTCACGGTTCGGCACGTCATCCGTGACAACGCGGGTGTCGAATGCGCTTTCGGCGACGCGTTGATGGTCGGATTCGACACGGTGTCCGAAAAGTCCAGACCGCTGGCGGACAGCGAACGCGCGGTGCTCGAAGCATCGCTTGTTCAGATGACGACATCGTAGATTTCGTTTCTCAGTTCACCCTAGGTACTGGTTGCCGCGGCTAGTCTCGAGTCAGAGATTGGTCGCGGCGATCAGAACCCACAAGGATGTGAGCCAGGAATGACAGACCGTGTACGGCAGCAGGGCACAGGCTTCGACGAAGCGACGTTGTTGACGCGTCTTCGCGAGGCCTTTTTCACGCATATCGACGAGGGTGACAGCGATGACGTCATCAACGGTCGATCGGATCGAGTCCTGCTCGCGCATCTTGCGCTCGGGAGGCAGCGGACCCCGGGCACGGCCGTATGGCGTGTGTACCGCCCGTCAGGATCCGAGGGTCTCGGCGCTGCCGTCCAGATCGTCACCGACGACATGTCGTTGCTCGTCGAGTCCGTTACCGCGATGCTCAACCGACAAGGTGTGGGAATCAGTCAATTCGCCCATCCGATCCTGACGGTTGAACGCGATGACTCGGGCAATCTGATGTCCTTGGGCGACAGCGGTATCCAAGAATCCTGGATGCACGTCCAGTTGGACTCCGAAGTCGAGGATTCCGCTCTCGACGCGATCGAAGCACACCTCGGCAAGGTGCTCGCGGACGTCCGCCAGGTGGTTGGTGACACCCCGGACATGAAGGCATTGCAACTGCGCGTTGCCGACGAGTTGGAGAGTGCCGCAGAAACTGCCTCCGGGAGGATCACCCCCGAAGAATTCTCCGATACCGCTCGGCTGCTGCGGTGGATGGCGGACGGAAACTATGCCGTGCTCGGATACCGGCGATTCGAGGGTACGAAGGACGGTTCACGCACGGTCGCCGGCAGCGGGCTCGGCGTGCTGCGCTCCGACGCGGTCACCGAAGGCCCGATGAGTTTGCCTCCCGTCGCAGATCTCCCGGATCGACCGCTTCTGGTCCTGACGCAGGGATCGTTCCCCGCCACGGTGCACCGCGCTGTCTACCCGTACTTCGTGGGTGTCTCGATCCTCGACGACGAGGGAAACATCGTGGGGGAGCACAGATTCCTGGGTGTGTTCACCGTGGTCGCACTCCACGAGAACGTCCTCGCGATTCCTCTGATCGAGCGCCGCGTTCGCGAAGTCATCGCGCGTGCCGGTGTCGACCTGCATTCGTACTCCGGTCAGGCGATGCTCGAGGTCATCCAGTCGTTCCCACGCACCGAGTTGTTCTCGAGCGACGCCGAGACCTTGTTCGAGACCGTCCACGCCGTGCACAGCATCGGGCTGCGTCGACAGGTGCGACTCTTTGTCCGCGAGGACACGTTCGGACGCTTCGTGTCCTGCTTGGTGTACCTACCCCGCGACCGGTACACGACGCGGGTGCGACTGGCGATGCAAAACCTGCTGTGGCGCGAATTCGGACCAGGCACAGTCGATTACACCGCCCGGGTTACCGAGAACGATCTTGCGCTGTTGCACGTGACGATCCGGCGCGATCCGGACAGTGAGCCGGTTCATCTGGATGTCTCCGAGGCCAACCGCGAGCGAGTTCAGGCTCTGTTGACCGAAGTCAGTCGTAGCTGGGACGACCGCATCAACGACCTTGTTCGTGAAAGTCCGGGTGTGGATCCGGAACTGGTGCAGCGGTATTCGCGGGTGCTTCCCGATGGATACAAGGAGGACTTCGAACCGTCACGCGCGTTGGCCGACATCGCCCGACTCGAGGCGTTGGCGCCAGGCGCGATCGACGTACTGCTCTATCGTGCTGTGGACTCCGCGCCCGGTGCCTGGCGCTTCACGCTCTTCGTCGGCGGCGACGGTATCTCGTTGAGCCAGGTGCTACCGGTGCTGCAGTCACTCGGCGTCGAAGTTCTCGACGAGCGGCCGCACGTCGTGCAGCGACTCGACGGCGTTCAGTGCTGGATCTACGATTTCGGATTGTCGGTACCGGCGGATCTTCGGGCGTCGGTCGAGATCGACCTCGATGCGCAGGTGCCGCTCGAGACCAGTACCGCCCCGCTGACCGAGGTCCAGAAGCGATTCACGGCTGCATTCGGTGCAGTCTGGTTCGGCCGGGCAGAAGCTGACCGATTCAACGAGTTGGTGCTGCGGGCCGGAATGTCCTGGCGGCAAGCCGTGGTGCTGCGTGCTTACGCAAAGTATCTGCGCCAGGCCACATTTCCATACAGTCAGTTCCACATCGAAGGAATCGCGCTTACACACCCGCAGACCGCGTTTGCATTGGTGCAGTTGTTCGAGGCGATGTTCGACCCCGAGAAGCAGGACGACATTCGCGTCGCCGAATTGGACGAGCAGTTGCGTGCGTCCATCGACGAGGTACTCAGCTTGGATGCCGATCGCATTCTGCGTGGAATGTTCTCCTTGGTGAAGGCGACCTTGCGTACCAATTTCTACGTCGTCGACGCCGATGGCCGCTCTCGCGACTACCTGTCGGTCAAGCTCGATCCCTCACGGATCAGCGAGTTGCCCAAGCCGCGGCCGGCTTTCGAGATCTACGTGTACTCACCCGAGGTCGAAGGCGTCCACCTGCGATTCGGCGCAGTCGCGCGCGGCGGGCTCCGCTGGTCCGACCGGCGCGAGGATTTCCGCACCGAGGTGCTCGGCTTGGTGAAGGCTCAGGCCGTCAAGAACGCGGTGATCGTGCCGGTCGGCGCCAAGGGCGGCTTCGTCGTGAAGAATCCGCCTCTGCCGACGGGTGATCCGGCCGTTGATCGAATGGTGACGCTGGAAACCGGCAAGGCCTGCTACACCACGTTCATCTCCGGATTGCTCGACATCACCGACAACGTGCACGCGGCTACCGGCGAAGTTGTGACGCCGGATCGAGTGGTGCGCAAGGACGATCAGGATCGCTACCTGGTGGTCGCCGCGGACAAGGGCACGGCGACGTTCTCGGATCTCGCCAATTCGGTTGCCGCCAAGTACGACTTCTGGCTCGGCGACGCGTTTGCCTCCGGTGGCTCCGTGGGATACGACCACAAGGGCATGGGTATCACCGCTCGCGGCGCCTGGGAAAGCGTCAAGCGGCACTTCCGCGAACTCGGGGTTGACACGCAGACCGAGGATTTCACGACGGTAGGCGTCGGCGACATGAGCGGAGACGTGTTCGGCAACGGAATGCTCCTCAGTCGGCACATCCGTCTGGTGGGCGCGTTCGATCATCGACACATCTTCCTCGATCCGAACCCGGATGCAGCGAGCTCGTTCGTCGAACGTCAACGACTTTTCGAGTTGCCACGGTCGTCATGGGCCGACTATGACAAGAGCCTGATCAGTGAAGGTGGCGGCGTCTGGGACCGCACGGTCAAGTCGGTTCCGATCGCCGAAAGCGTCCGGATCGCACTGGGTCTGGCCGAGGGGGTCACGAAGCTCTCGCCGCCGGAATTGATGCAGGCGATTCTGTCGGCACCGGTGGATCTGCTGTGGAACGGCGGAATCGGTACATACGTCAAAGCGTCGACCGAGACCAATGCGCAGGTTGGCGACAAGAGTAACGACGCCGTGCGTGTCGACGGTCAAGATCTGCGGGTCAAGGTGATCGGGGAGGGCGGCAACCTCGGCGTCACTGCTCTGGGAAGAATCGAGTTCAGCGCCAGCGGCGGTCACATCAACACCGACGCCATCGACAACTCGGCCGGCGTCGACTGCTCCGATCACGAAGTGAACATCAAGATTCTTCTCGATTCGCTCGTGCGTTCGCAGTTACTGCCCACGCAGGAACGGAATCCGTTGCTGGCGTCGATGACCGACGACGTGGCGGCGCTGGTGTTGGCGGACAACATTGCTCAGAACGCGCTGCTCGGAATCTCCCGCGTGACCGCTTCTCAGATGCTCGGTGTTCACCGCCGCCAGTTGACGGATCTGACCAAGGCACGTGGCCTTGACCGCAAGCTCGAGGCGTTGCCGACCGACAAGGAGATCGAGCGTCGACTCGAGGCCGGTGTGGGTCTGACGTCGCCGGAATTGGCGACGCTGACGGCGCACGTGAAGCTTTCACTCAAGGACGATCTGCTCGCAACCGAGTTGCCGGACAACGATTTCTTCGCCCAGCAGATCCCGCAGTACTTCCCGACCGCTGTTCGCGATCGGTTCGAAACGGAGATCAAGGCACACCCGTTGCGGCGGCAGATCGTCGCGACGATGCTCGTGAACGAAGTGATCGACAACGGCGGAATCACGTACGCCTACCGCTTGGCCGAGGAGACCGGAGCGAGCAGTACGGACTCGATCCGTGCCTACGCCGCTGTGCGAGAGGTGTTTGCGCTCGACGAGGTGTGGTCGCGAATCCGCTCGGCGGGCGTCAGTGCAGAGATCGAAAACGAGTTGATCGTTGAGTCGTGCCGCTTGCTCGACCGCGCGTCGCGGTGGTTCCTGGCCAATCGGCCCCAGCCGATCGCCGTCGGCGCCGAGGTTGCGCGTTACTCGGCGGCGTATCGGGCTACGGCACCTCTGGTCCCGGGGCTGCTTGCGGGCCATCAACTCGACGATCTGCTGGTGCGGGCTCAATCGGTGATCGATCGCGGGGCTCCGGAAGCGTTGGCGCTGGACGTGTTCCGACTGCTGGATGTCTACTGCCTGCTCGACATCGCGGATATCGCCGACATCGCAGATCACGACATCGCCGAAGTTGCGGAGCTGTACTACGCCTTGGACGCGCATCTGGGAATCGACTGGTTGCTGAGCGCGGTCTCGGGACTCGAGCGCGGCGATCGATGGCACTCGCTCGCGAGGCTCGCGTTGCGAGACGACCTCTACAGTTCGCTTCGGCAGCTGACGATGGAGGTTCTGGCCGGCGGCGAGCCGGGGGAGTCGCCGCAGGAGAAGATCGACGAATGGGAGTCGACCAACGCCTCGCGTCTGAGCCGGGCGAGGGCAGCTCTCGTCGAGATCTTCGAGTCTGGGACGCTTGACCTCGCGACGCTCTCGGTGGCGGCGCGTCAGGTTCGTAGCATGGTGCGCAGCATGGGCACCCGATCGGAGGTAGGACGTTGAGCGAAGGATTCCACGCCGAAGTTGTGGTTCGGTGGTCCGACATGGATGCCTTCCAGCACATCAACCACGCACGGATGGTGACGTTGCTCGAAGAGGCGCGGATTCCTTGGTTGTTCGAAGACTCGCGCCCGACGGTCACCCTGCGTGACGGGGCCGTGATTGCCGATCTCCACGTGCGTTATCGCGGTCAACTGCGGCACGACGATTCGCCGCTCGACGTCTTCATGTGGGTGGAAAAGGTGCGCGCGGTGGACTTCACCATCGCGTACGAGGTTCGCCCCCGCGGTGCGCATCTCAGTGTCCCGCCGTCCATCGTGGCGTCGACTCAGATCGCGGCCTTCGATATCGACACTCAACGTTTGCGTCGCCTCAGCGTTCCCGAGCGCGAGTACTTGGAGAGCTGGCAACGTGCATGAACGTGTACTGACCGTGCCCGAGGAGGCCGAGCGAAAGAACTTGGCCGGCTTCATCGGTCATGCCTTGCGTTTGGACGAGTCCACGGTCATCCGGATGCGTCGACGCGGAGATGCTCACCTGAGCGTTTGGGCGTCAACGGGTTTCGACGCTCTCGCTACGCGCACTGTGGCGGGCACCATCAACCCTGACGACACCTCGGCTGCCGGCGATCAGTTGCTCTCGGCGGTGGAGCAGGCGACAAGTGAGCTGATCGATCCGGGGTTCGCCATGGATTCGGCGTGGCGTGGGGCGTTGCCGCCGATGGACGGCTTCGAGCACCTGGACGACGTACCCGCCCGGGTGCTGATCGAACTGGCGCAGCGGGGCAACGCCTTGGCACTGGAGCATGGAAGTAGTCACGGTCCGCCGGCGTCGTTGCTCGATCAGGACGTGCTCGAGGTCAGTGGTCCGTCCGGCACGGTCGGGATCTCGATGCGGGTTATTTTTGCCTTGACCGCAATGGGATTCGTTCCGCACGCCGGGTCCGAGGCGATGACCGCCGACATCGACCTCGAGCAGATCGACGCCTCGGAACTGGTTCGGGTGCGGGCGAGCAAATCCTGGGTGCGGCTCGATGCACGGTTCGGTTCGATCTACCGTCACCGCGGTGGTTCGATACCGCTGATGGTCGCACGATAGGAGTTCAGGTGGCGGGTGCGGTGTTCTCTCAGATCAGCCACGCCGCAGCGTTGACGGGTAGTTGACCGTCGACGAGTGGTGCGCTGCTCAACAGTAGCTGCCCGCTCGGCAGTGCGATCGGCACCTCCGTGGTGTTGAGAGCACAGATCAGACCACCGCGTCGACGGAAAGCGAGGCAGCCGGGGGGACTGCCGTACCAATCGATGTCGGCGCCGGAGAACTCCGGCCTGGCGCTACGAAGTTCGAGGGCGGCGCGATACAGCGAGAGCATCGAGTCGACGTCCTCGATCTGCGCCTCCACCGTGAGTGTCGACCACTCGCGTGGCATCGGCAACCAGGTGCTCGCACCGGTGGTGAATCCGAACGGGGGTTCGCTTCCTTCCCACGGAAGGGGCACTCGGCAGCCGTCGCGTCCTCGCTCGGCATGTCCGGATCGTTCCCAGACCGGGTCCTGTAGTGCCTCGTCGGGCAGGTCGACGTTCGGCAGGCCGAGTTCGGCTCCGTTGTAGATGAAGCTCGCGCCCGGAAGCGCCAGTTCGACGAGGATCATCGCCCGTGCGCGTTGGGTTCCGATCTCACCCCCGCCGTAGCGCGTGACTTCACGTTCGACGTCGTGATTCGACAGCGTCCACGTGGGCACACCCCCGACCTCGGCGACGGCCGCAAGAGAGTTCTCCACGGCCTCCCGGACGGACTCGGCGGAGAATTCGGTTTCTGCAAGTCGGAAGTTGAATCCGAGATGCAGTTCGTCTGGCCGGATGTATTCGCCGAACTTCTGGTTGTCCTTCACCCAGATCTCGCCGACGGTCATCGCCTCCGGGAACTCGTCCATGACCTTGCGGATGCCGCGGTGGATTTCGTGAACTGCCGGGTTGTTGAACCGCGGGTCGTCGTCGGAATTGCGCATGAGCTCGTTGAGCTCCCAGTCGTGGTCCGGCAAACCGTCGGGCTTGGCCATTCCGTGGGCCACGTCGATGCGGAATCCGTCGATTCCGCGCTCGAGCCAGAACCGCAGAGTCTTGGCGAGGTCGTCGAAGACCTCGGGGTTGTCCCAGTTCAGGTCGGGCTGTTCCTTGGCGAAGATGTGCAGGTACCACTGGCCGGGTGTTCCGTCGGCTTCGGTGACGCGGGTCCATGCCGGGCCGCCGAAGATGCTCGGCCAGTTGTTCGGCGGTTCGTTGCCGTTTTCACCTTTGCCGTCTCGGAAGATGTAACGGGATCGCTCCGCAGAACCGGGCGCCGACGCCAGGGCTGCCTTGAACCACTCGTGCTGATCACTCGTGTGGTTCGGGACCAAGTCCATGGTGACCTTGATTCCGCGTTCGTGGGCTGACGTGATCAGTGAATCCATCGTCGCCAGATCACCGAACAGGGGATCGATGTCGCGAGGATCCGAGACGTCGTAGCCGTGGTCTGCCATCGGTGACTTCATCACCGGGCTCAACCAGATTGCATCGATGCCGAGCAGTTCGAGGTAGCCGAGTTTCTCCTCGACTCCGCCGAGGTCGCCGATACCGTCGCTGCCCGAATCGGCAAAGGAACGCGGATAGATCTGATAGAAGACCGCCTCGTTCCACCACGGGGCTTCGGGCCGGCTTACAGAGGACGAATCCGCGGGGGTGCTCACAGCAGTTCATAGTGCCAAACGTCTGGCACTCTCACGACTTGGACACGGCAAAAGCGTGACTCTTTACCTAGCCTTGGTGTACTTTGCATTCACGCGGTGACACCATGTGGCAACTTTGGTGTTACTGCCGGGGGAGAAGTATTCGGGAATTCAACCAAGGGGGCTTGGCCTTGACTTTGTCGGCAATCGAAGCGGTCAGTTTGGATCATGTACTGCTCGAGGATGATCCGATCAACCGCGACTGGATAATCTTCGGCACACCGGTTGCACGGTCGGCGCAATGGTCGGCGAGTAAAGACGGGACCACGACTACACACGTCTGGGATTGCACGAAGGGGCGCTTCCGCTGGTACTTCCACGCGGACGAAATCGTGCACATCATCGAAGGGTCGGTCACCGTTCAGGCCGACGGAATCGCCGAGCGAACCCTGAGTGTCGGCGATGCCGCACTCTTCCGTGCGGGCAGTTGGTCGGAGTGGGAGGTCGAAGAGTACGTGCGCAAGCATGCAATCTTGAGTTCGCCCCTGCATCCCACGGTGTCGTTCGGTTTACGAGCAGTCCGCCGGGTCGCGCGCGTGTTCAGGCCGAAGGCTAGGTAGACGGTCAGATAGCGGAGTTCACCATGGACGCGGCAGCCATCTCCATGTAGTCGATCAACTGCTTGCGGTGCACCGGGCTCAGAGTCTTCTCGTCGATGGACGCGATGGCGACGTGCATGCACCGCAGCCACGCATCACGCTCGATCGGGCCGATCACGAATGGATTGTGGCGCATCCGCAGACGCGGGTGTCCACGCTCCTCCGAGTACGTGTGCGGTCCGCCCCAGTACTGCTCGAGGAACATCCGCATCCGCCGCTCGGCCGGGCCGAGATCGGCCTCGGGGTAGAGCGGGCGCACAACCTCGTCCTTCGCGACTTCTTCGTAAAATCGCGCGGTGAGCTTGTGAAACGTCTCGGCTCCGCCGACGGCGTCGTAGAAGGTCTGCTGCACGTCGTGCTGTACGTCATTCATGGCAAGTTCCATTGTGCCTGACGGCCGTAGTGGTCGGTTTCCGGGTCGACGACGGTTGTATCGAGTCGGAGTGCGTACCCATTCACCGGAAATTCACCGGCCGTCCTGGCAATTTTGTTCGAAATGGGAGTGCGTAACGCGATCATCCGTGGTCAACTTGGGGGCAGTCTCCCGGAGGTCGTATGAAGAACCGACATGCTGCACGCAATCACCGACAACTCCAGCCCACTAGCGCGCGGAACGACCACGCGTTAGGGGCTGTTCTGGAAGTTGTTCCTGACGGGTTCGCGCACACTGCCGACCCACTCTTTTCCGACGAGCATTCTCACCTCGAGATGTTCCCTCCCGATCGCGTAGTCCCCGAGTGGGTGAAACGTCGGGTGCTACTGCTCAACGTCACGTACGAACCGCTGACCGCCCTTCCTGCCAGGCGCGCGGTCGTACTGATGGCCTGCGGCAAGGCCGATACCGTCCACGAGGACGAACAGGGCCCGGTAGTCCATTCCGCGGACTGGTCGGTGCAGGTTCCCTCGGTCATTCGATTGCGCACCTACGTGCGCGTTCCGTATCGCGCCCGCATCCCCATGACTCGTGCCGCGCTGATGCATCGTGACCACTTCCGATGTGCGTACTGCGGAGCCAAAGCCGAAACCATCGACCACGTCGTTCCTCGCAGCAGAGGTGGCGGGCATTCGTGGGAGAACTGCGTCGCGTGCTGTGCCCCCTGCAATCACCGCAAGGCAGACAAGATGCTCAGCGAACTCGGATGGACCCTCCGTGCGGAATTGGTCCCGCCGTCCGGACCTCACTGGCGTCTGCTCGCGGCGACCAAGGAATTGCATCCGGCGTGGATGCCGTATCTCGGCGTGGGCGCAGCCTGAGCAATGTGTCGGCGTGGGCGCAGCCTGAATTGAGTTCTAGCGTCACCGAAACGAAATTGCCCGAGAATTTGTGGCCCTGACGCTTTCCTTCCTGGCGTTCTGGGCTACGTTATCTGGTGTGAGCATTCTCGAGGTAGTACTGATATACGTTGGGATTCCGGCCTTGATCACCGCGTTCTTCGCGGCTGCGTCCTTCCTCGGGAAGAAGACGCCGGGACCGGTTCCGCCGGCGTTCCATCTCGGTGAGTCGTGGGATCACGCTCCCGTGCTGTGGAGTGCTGTCGACGAGGTCACCGTTCGCGGTGGCCATCACGGCAGTGCACACGCAATCGAAGCCGGTTCGGCTGATCTGATCGGAGGGTCCGCAAGTGGCAAGTGGTGATCATTCGACCGCGCTCGCAGTAGCGCCCGAGGACCTGCCCGTCGGCAGCGTCGTCACGTCCAGTGGACGCGTATCCGGTGTGCATCGCATCGGCGAGCCGTTCACCGACGATCTTCCGTTCGAGACCATGGATCTGGTCGCGCTCGACGTCGCGATGACCGAAGCGACGCGGGCCACCAAGGTGCGGTTCAACGCGTACGTCGGTGATCTCGGTTCTGATCCGGCAGCGGGTGCCGACGCATTGTTCCCGACCACGCCCGAAGCCGAGCGTTCCGTCCTGATCGCCGTTTCGCCCAACCAGCGCACCGTCGAGGTTCGCAGCGGTCGGGCAATCGCCGATCGGGTCACCGATCGTGTTACCCAGCTCGGAGCAACGGCAGCTGTTGCATCCTTCAGTGAAGGCAACCTGATCGACGGACTGATCAGTGCCATCCGCGTTATGGCAGCCGCAATTTCAGCGCCGTAACTGTTTGTCAGACACAGGCCGGTGCCGGCTTCGATTCGTGAGAATCGACGCGGGCACCGGCCTTTCGCATGTCAGCTCGCGTCGAACTTTCGTGCTGCGAGTGAACGAACCACGCCGGCCTGGCCTTCGACGACCAGGCGACGCAACGCGGGAGGGATGTCGCCTTCGAGGAACCGGTCTGCTGCCGCTACGGATTCGTCCGAGATCGACCACGACGGGTACAGCCCGATGACGACCGTCTGTGCCACTTCGCTCGAGCGTCGTTCCCACACCGCCGCGATATCGGCGAAGTAGCGGGAGACGAAGGGCTCGAGCAATTCGTCCTGGCCTTCGCGAGCGAACCCGCCGATGATCGATCGCGCGGTGATGTTGGGCACGGAGTCGTCGCCGACGACCTTTGCCCAGACCTCTTCCTTGACAGCGACCTGCGGACGTCCGGCCGCGGCCGCCGCGGCTTGACGAGCGCCCGCAGCGGTCGGGTCACGCTGAGCTTCGGCGTCGATGAATGGAGTTGCGGTTCCTTCGGCGTCGATCTCACCGGCGGCCGCGAGTGCCCCGACGATGCGCCAGCGCAGGTCCGTGTCGACGATCAGGCCGTCGAGCCCAACGGTGGAGGGATCGGCGTCGAGCAATTCGCGCAGTACCTCGGTGTGCCACGGGGAGAGTGCTGCGCCGGTGAGTGCGTTGACGAATGCCAGCTGGTGGTCGGACCCGGCCTCTGCCTCACGTGCGAGTTCGAGCAACCGATTGGCGAAGCTCGCCGCGCCTTCGGCCTCGGCCCAGGCCGGATCTGCGTAGGAGCCGATGGCGGTTTGGGCTTGGAGCAAGAGACGTTGCACCACACCGACTTCGGTCTCCGAACTGATGCCGCGCTCGACCAGCGCGACGAAGTCGCGTGCCTTCAGTTCGGCTTGACGGGTCATTTCCCACGCCGCCGACCAGACCAGGGTGCGGGGGAGTGAGTCGGTGATGTCGCCGACCCGCTCGATCGCCGTCGCCAACGATTCGGGATCGAGTCGCACGGAGCCGTAGGTGAGATCGTCGTCGTTGACCAACACGAGTGCACCGCGGGCGACGCCGACAAGTTCGGGGACATCCGTGCTTTCCGCGGCATCGAGGTCGAGTTCGACGCGATGGCTTCGCACCAACTTGCCGTCGACGTCGTCGTAGATTCCGATGGCGATCCGGTGGATTCGACGCTCCCCGGCGCCTGGTGCAGCACCGTCCTGCAGGACGGCGAAGCGGGTGAACTTTCCGTCTGCGTCGACATCGAAGTCGGGGCGCAGGATGTTCAAACCGGTGGTCTTGAGCCACTGCCGACCCCAGTCGGAAAGGTCACGGCCCGAGGACTTTTCGAGTGAGCCCAGCAGATCGTCGAAGGTTGCGTTTCCGAATGCGTGCTCACGGAAGTACTCACGCAGTCCGGCGAGGAACGGCTCGAGTCCGACGTATGCCACCAACTGCTTGAGGACGCTGGCGCCCTTCGCGTACGTGATGCCGTCGAAGTTCACCTCGACGGCGGCCAGGTCCGGAATGTCCGCGGCAATCGGGTGCGTCGACGGCAACTGGTCCTGGCGGTACGCCCACGACTTCTCGACGTTGGCGAACGTCGTCCAGGCGTTCGTGTACTCCGTGGCCTCGGTCTGGCACAGGACCGAAGCGAAGGTCGCGAACGACTCGTTGAGCCACAGGTCGTCCCACCACGCCATCGTGACGAGGTCGCCGAACCACATGTGCGCCATTTCGTGCAGGACCGTTTCGGCACGACGTTCGTACGAGTAGCGGGTCACCTTGGAGCGGAAGACGTAGTCCTCGAGGAATGTCACGGCGCCGGCATTCTCCATCGCGCCGGCATTGAATTCGGGGACGAAGAGCTGGTCGTACTTGCCGAAAGCATAGGGAACACCGAAGTTGCGGTGATAGAAGTCGAATCCCTGCTTGGTCTCGGTGAACAGTCGCTCCTCGTCCATGAACTCGGCCAGCGAAGCGCGGCAGAAGATTCCGAGCGGGATGTCGCCGTGCTCGTCGGAGTAGTTGTCGGTCCACTGCGCGTAGGGACCGGCGATGAGCGCCACCAGGTACGTGCTCATCTTCGGGGTGGTCCTGAAGACGTGCTTGCCGGGATCGGCGGCAAGGGTCTCGACGACCGCGGAGTTGGAGATGACCTTCCACGACGTGGGAGCGGTGACGCGGACGTCGAACGTGGCCTTGAGATCAGGCTGATCGAAGCACGCGAACATGCGCTTGGCGTCGGCCGTCTCGAACTGTGAATAGAGGTAGACGGAGTCATCGGTCGGGTCGACGAATCGGTGCAGTCCCTCGCCGGTGTGGGAGTAGATGCAATCGGCCTCGATGACCAACTCGTTGTCGGCAGCGAGATCAGGCAGGCTGATGCCCGTCGACTCGTCGTAGCCGGAGACGTCGAGCGCGGTGCCGTTGAGGACCGCGGAATGGACTCTGGCCGCGACGATGTCGATGAAGCTGCTTGCTCCGGCCGTGGCGGTGAACGTGACGGTGGTCTTCGAGGAGAACGTCTCCTCGCCGGGTGCGTCTTTGCCGTCGGTGAGATCGAGTTCGATCAGGTAGTTCTCGACGGTCAGGATTGCTGACCGTTGCGCTGCGGTTTCGCGTGTCAGGTTCGGTGCGACCACAAAGATCTCCTCGTAGATGGTGCGGATCTATTACGTCCATCCCATCACGAAGAGAACGACTTCACTCAAGCGGACACTTCTGCCAGCGGAATCTCCGGATCGGCCAACCGCTCCGGATCGACGGGACGCGAAGACGCGACCAATTCCTTGATGGCGTCACCGGCATCCCAGATGTTCACGTTCATGCCGGCGAGCACCTTGTTCGCGGAATCGAGCCAGAATGCCAGGAACTCGCGCTTGTCGACGTCGCCGCGAGTGACGACACGGGAGTAGCCGCCGTGCGGTGCGTGACCTACGTATTCCATTCCGAGGTCGTACTGATCGGTGAAGAAATACGGCATGCGGACGTACTCGGCGGGCCGTCCCAACATGGTCTCTGCGGCCGTCTCGGGTTGGTTGAGTGCGTTTGCCCAGTGCTCCACCCGAATTCGTGCATTCAGAATCGGATGCTGTGCGGCCGCGATGTCACCCACTGCGACCACGTCGGGGTCGCTGCTCTGCAGACCGGCGTCGACGAGAACCCCGTTGTCGACGTCGATACCCGCCTCCGATGCCAACTCGGTGTTCGGCAATGCGCCGACAGCGATCAACACGGCGTCGGCCGGAATCACGGTTCCATCACTCAAAGTGACACCCGAGGCGTGACCGCCGTCGACAGAGATTGCGGTGACGTCCGTGCCGGTGCGTAAGTCCACCCCGTTCTGGCGGTGCAGCGCGGCGAAGACCTCACCCATTTCCGGGCCGAGGGTCGATTCGAGCGGAAGGCCGGCATGTTCGAGCACGGTGACCTCGACGTCGAAACCGCGAGCCGACGCGGCAATTTCGAGGCCGATCCAGCCGGCACCGACCACGACGAGCTTCTTGTCGGCGGCCAGGGTGCGCAGCAGCGCGGCGGCCTGATCGACTGTTCGCACGTAGTGAACACCCTCGGCGTCGGATCCCGGGATGTCGAGGCGCCGCGACCGCGAACCGGTGGCCAAGGCGAGCTTGTCGTAGCTGATCGTGGAACCGTCCGGAAGTGACACGGTGTGCGCAGCGGGGTCGATGGTCGTTGCCGTCGTTCCCGGGCGAAGATCGACATGATGGTCGCGGAACCACTCGCCGTCGTGGACGGTGAATTCGGGGAGTGTCTTCTTGCCGGCGAAGAACTCTTTCGACAGCGGCGGACGCTCGTACGGGAGGTGGTCTTCTTCACTCAATACGGTGATCTCACCGTCGAAATCTCTGTCACGCAGGGCTTCTGCGATCTTTGCGCCCGCGAGCCCGCCGCCGACGATCACGAATCTCCGGTTGGTGCTCATTACTGAACCACTCCTTCGTACTCGTTTCTTTTCGACACTACTGCGATCGGGAGGTGGTTCGGGGGAAAGCGCGGGAAGGATTGCGGGTTCATGATTGTTGGCAGAACGGGAGTATGTCCCCGAACTGATATGACCTGACCGACATGAACTGATAGGGAGTTTCTTCGTGAGCGCAACCTCGAGCAAGACCACGGACACTGCTGACTTCTGGTTCGATCCGCTCTGCCCGTGGTGCTGGATCACCTCACGCTGGATTCTCGAGGCCCAGCAGGTACGCGACATCGAGGCCAAGTTCCACGTGATGAGCCTTGCGGTTCTCAACGAGGGCCGTGACCTTCCCGACGAGTACCGGGAGATGATGGCCAAGGCCTGGGGCCCGGTCCGTGTCGCCATCGCTGCAGCGCAGCTGAAGGGCGACGATATCCTCTTGCCGCTGTACACGGCGATGGGGACGAAGATTCACAACGAGGGAAACAAGGACTTCGCCGACGTCATCAAGTCGTCCCTTGCCGAGGTCGGCCTGCCACCTGAACTGGCCGAGGCCGCCGACACCGACAAGTACGACGAGGCTCTGCGCGAGAGCCACCACAAGGGCATGGACGCCGTCGGACCCGACGTCGGAACCCCGACGATCCATGTCAACGGTGTGGCGTTCTTCGGCCCCGTGCTCTCACGCATCCCGCGCGGCGAGGACGCAGGCAAGGTGTGGGACGGCGCAGTCGCGCTGGCCGGCTACCCCCATTTCTTCGAGCTCAAGCGGACCCGCAACGAGGATCCTCAGTTCGACTGAGCGGCAGTGAGCGCCGGATTTCGGTAGAGCTGACCCGGCCGGAAGAACAGATGCCCTGAGTGCGTGCGGTTGCGAAGCGCAGCCGCACGCCAGGTCAGCACCGGATGCGACGACAAGATGTTGACGAACCACGGGAAGAACCCGGATTCGAGTGTCGCCCGATCGGCCAGTTCGTCGAACCCGACCAGACCCACCAGATACTTTCCCGCGCCGAGGACGCCCATCGCGCCCGGTGCGCCCTGAGGGCGCATGTGAAAGCCGAAGTTGTCCGCCGTGTACTCCATGGAACGCGACAGCGAAGATCCGATCACCGGAATGTAGTTCGACGCGAACTGTCCCCACTGGCGCCAGTACGACGCATGCCCGGCAGCGATGTGGCCGACCTCGTGGCCGATGATGAATGCGAGCGCATCGGGCTCGCGTGCCTGCCCACCGACTTCGAACAGGTCGCTGTAGACGACGACGAAACGGCGAAATCCGTGCCCCGACGCAAACGCGTTGATCCGTCCGTTCCCCAGCACGACGTAGGCATCCGGCGGAGTTTTCATGCCGAACCGTGCCGCAGCCTCGGCAACCAGCTGATACCCCTCCGGAAACTGTGAAGGCGTCATCTTGATTCCGTTGACCTGTTGCGATCCGTACAGCTGACCTCGCGCGAGGAACAGCAGGATCGGAGCCGCGAGCACCACGAGGATCCACGTCGACAGATCACCCGCAGCGATCAGAACGATCGCCACCACATAAGTGACGACCGTCGTCAGCACCGCGAGCACGAGTAGCGGGATTTCCCACGGGTGGCGAACGGCGTCACTGCCCGGTGACACACGAACGGCGGGTGCAGCGGCCTGGCCGTTGACGGGGTACATGGGCACCACGATAGGTGTGCTCGCGCGGTGATGCGTGTTCCTGAAAGTGTGACGTCGACCCGGGTGCGCCCGGCTGGTCGGGCCTGAGAGAATTGTCGCCATGCGCGTATACCTGGGTGCCGACCATGCCGGATTCGAACGTAAGAACGAGATCATCGAACACCTGAAAGCGAACGGCCACGAGGCCATCGACTGTGGTGCTCACGAGTACGACGCCGTGGACGACTACCCGGCTTTCTGCATCGAAGCCGCAAAGCGCGTCGTCGCCGACGAGGGCAGCCTGGGAATCGTCCTGGGTGGCAGTGGCAACGGCGAGCAGATCGCAGCGAACAAGGTTCCCGGCGCACGGTGCGCCCTCGCTTGGAGCGTCGAAACGGCGAAGCTGGCACGTGAGCACAACAACGCTCAGCTGATCGGCATCGGCGGACGTATGCATTCCCTCGAGGAATCGCTTGCCATCGTCGACGCTTTCCTCGCCACCGCATGGTCGGGTGAAGAGCGCCACCAGCGTCGTATCGACATCCTGTCCGAGTACGAGAAGACCGGCGTCGCACCGGCTCTGCCGCAAGCCTGATCCGAAAGTTGTTCCGTGCCTGAAGGTCATACCCTGCACCGGCTGGCACGGTTGCATGCCCACAAGTTCGTCGGTTCACCGGTCCGCGTCCTCAGTCCGCAAGGCAGATTCGCCGAGGACGCGCGCCTGGTGGACGGACACGTACTCACGTCCTCGGATGCCTGGGGAAAGCACCTCTGGCACACGTACGACAACGGTCTGACAGTTCACGTACACCTCGGGTTGTACGGAAAGTTCACCGACGCCACCCTGCCGATGGAAGAACCGGTAGGCCAGGTCCGGATGCGAATGGTCGGTGCCGACTTCGGCACCGACCTTCGTGGTCCCACCGCCTGCGAAGTCCTGCTACCTCCTCAGGTCGCCGCGATCGAGGCCAGACTCGGGCCGGACCCACTGCGCCGCGACGCGGATCCAGAGAAGGCCTGGTTGCGAATCTCCAAGTCCAAGACGGCAATCGGCGCCCTGCTGATGGACCAGGCGGTCCTGGCGGGTGTCGGCAACGTCTATCGCGCCGAACTTCTCTTTCGTCACGGAATCAACCCTGAACGACCGGGGAAACTCGTCTCTCACGGCGAGTGGACCGCCATGTGGGCAGACCTAGTCGAATTGATGAAAGTCGGCGTCAGACGGGGGAAGATGCACGTCGTTCGCGCCGAGCACGACAACGGAGATCCGGCGTACGCGAAGGATCGTCCGCGTACCTATGTCTACAGAAGAGCAGGATCGCCGTGCCGCGTGTGCGGCACACCGATCCTGCATTCCGTCATGAAGGCACGAAACCTGTTCTGGTGCCCGGTGTGTCAGTCGGCTTAGAAGTCGAAGCCGCCGAAGTCCCCGCTGCCCCCGAAATCCATTCCGCCTCCGTCGCCACCAGACCAGTCGCTTCCGCCGTCAGCGGTGTAGTCCGTGTTGTCGATACTTCCTTGGTCGGCGCCGGGATCACCGGCGTCCATACCCTGATCTCCCGAGTCACCGGAGCCTGTGTCGGCGCCGGGATCGCCACCCTGGGCGAAAGCCTCTGCGCCGTAAGGAACCCCGGCCATGCCGGAGAACATGGTCGAGAACAGCATCATCGAACCCAGACCCCAGGCGCCGGCGACGAGTGCAGGCTTCCACCAGGGTTCGGAGTACCAGCCGGCCGGGACCGGGCGTCCGGCGACTCGGCCACCGGGGTAGTAGTTGGGTGTGTGCGACGACGGATTGGGTGATGCGGCGACCTTGCGGCCCTCGAATTCGACCTCACGGTCTTCGGTGACCGAACCGGCAGCCTTCTGTCCGTCGATGGAAGGAACTTCCGGTCCCGGATCCATGCCCATCGCCACCCGTGCCGCGCGGATGTAGTAAAGCCCTTCCAGTGCAGTCTGTTTCGCGAGACGTGCTTGGACCGGCGTTGCGGCCTGATCGATCTGCGAGCCTGCGGCGTTGTACCGTTCGGCCGCGTCGGCGAGGGCTTGGCGCGACGCGTCGTCACTGCCGGTCAGGTTGTAGACCTGACCGCCGAGGCGTTCGATCGACTGCCGGGCATCGGCTTTCGCATCGTCGAGTTGTGTTGCGCTGTGGCCGGAACCGCGTTGCTGGCTTTTCATGACCAGGAATACGACTACGGCCAGAACGACGAGTATGAGAAGAATCGTGGTCACGTGGCCTCCCGAGCAGAATCGATCCGGACAACTCCAGGATACGTACCGCAGGGGAGTGGTCTGAGTGGACAAAGTCGGAATACAAAAAATCCGCACCGGCTGGGCCGATGCGGATCTTTTGTGGAGTTTCCCTCCTGATGGAGGGGATGACGGGAATCGAACCCGCGTGATCAGTTTGGAAGACTGAGGCTCTACCATTGAGCTACATCCCCGTGCATACGACAACTCGGGATCGCCGTGTTCGTCGTCTGCGATACGAAACTGTACCCAATGCCCCACCGGATTTCATAATCGGGGGGTCGGAGAAGTTCGAGACCGTCGTTCACCTGGGGAATTGGCGAATTGCTCGGCGAGTCGGGGTGTCTCGGCCGCAGGCGCGACTTCTGATTCCGGCTCTGAATGGCAGTTGAGGCAAGGCTGTATGTGGCTCCCGTATGTGGCTGCCGTCGGATGACATACTGACGGGGTCGACAGCCGGGCCGTGTACAAATGGCGGTCGGGTTCGTGAGAGAGTAGTGAGCGCGATAGGGTTGTGCGCGGTCACCGATGGTGGCTGCCTTTGTGGCCCGCTGTCTTAGCGGCCTCGGATGGCCGTATCGTGTGTTTCATGTGATCGGAAACGGGATGTAGCGCAGCTTGGTAGCGCATCCGCTTTGGGAGCGGAGGGTCGCAGGTTCAAATCCTGTCATCCCGACAAGTACGTACATGGCACTTCACCTCCAGTAAGTCCGGGAGTGAAGTGCCGCGCCAGACAGCAGTACCGAACACACAGCAGTACCGATTCAACACAAGTTGTGAGCAAGACCAGACGAAGGAGCGAAGTTTCGTGAAGAGCACCGTCGAGCAGCTCAGCCCGACGCGAGTCCGTATCAACGTTGAGGTGCCCTTCGCGGAACTCAAGTCTGATTTCGACAAGGCCTACAAGGCCCTCGCGCAGCAGATTCGTCTCCCCGGCTTCCGTCCCGGCAAGGCTCCGGCCCGCCTCCTCGAAGCGCGTGTCGGTCGCGGCGCTGTGCTCGAGCAGGTCGTCAACGACGCTCTGCCGTCGCGTTACTCCGAGGCTGTCACCAGCGCCGGCGTGAAGGCCATCGGCCAGCCCGAGATCGAGGTCACCAAGATCGAAGACGGCGAGCTCCTCGAGTTCACCGCCGAGGTCGACGTGCGCCCGGAGATCGAGCTCCCTGACTTCAGCTCCATCAACGTCGAGGTCGATCCGATCGAGATCACCGACGAAGCCATCGAAGAGCAGCTGCTTTCGCTGCGTCAGCGTTTCGGCACCCTCACCGGCGTCGACCGCGCAGTCGAGGACGGCGACTTCGTCTCCATCGATCTGTCGGCCACCGTCGACGGCGAGAACGTTGCCGAGGCAACCGCGAGCGGACTGTCGCACGAGGTCGGTTCGGGCCAGCTCATCGAGGGCCTCGACGAAGCCATCATCGGCCTCAAGGCGGGGGAGTCCAAGGACTTCACGTCGACGCTGGTCGCCGGCGAGTACGCAGGCAAGGAAGCTGTTGTCACCGTGACCGTGCAGACGGTCAAGGAGCGCGAGCTTCCGGCTGAGGACGACGAGTTCGCTCAGCTCGCCAGCGAGTTCGACACCCTGGAAGAACTGAAGGCTGACCTCCGTGAGCGCGTCGCACGCGTCCGCAAGGTCGAGCAGGCCGGTCAGATCCGCGACAAGGTTCTCGAGCAGCTGCTCGAGACCGTCGAGGTTCCGTTGCCGGAGGCTGTCGTCAAGGCTGAGGTCGACGCTGCACTGCACGACGCCGTTCACGGTCTCGATCACGACGAAGAGGCACTGAACAAGCTCCTCGAAGAGCAGGGCAGCAGCCGCGAAGAGTTCGACAAGGATGCACAGGAAGCCGCTGAGCGCTCCGTCAAGACGCAGCTCTTGCTCGACTCGATTGCCGATGCGGGCAACGTCACCGTCGGTCAGGACGAGCTCACCGAGCGCATCCTGTTCCAGGCGCAGCGTTACGGCATGGCTCCTGAGCAGTTCATCCAGCAGATCCAGCAGGCCAACCAGCTCGGCGCCGTCTTCGCAGACGTCCGTCGTGGCAAGGCTCTCGCGTCCGTCGTCGAGTCGGCCGGTGTCAAGGACACCTCCGGCGCAGTTGTCGACACCGCAGAGCTGTTCGGCAGCAGTGAGGCCGAAACCGAAGCGGACGAGTCTGATTCCGCCGAGAGCGAAGACAAGTAAAAACGCAGGCGGACGGGTGTTTTCACCACGATCGACTGCACTGAGTTTTCCGCTTTGAGCGAAGTAGGGCGGCACCGGGACTCCGGTGCCCCCCTACTTCGTTACTGTCTGTGTCAGTAGAAGTGTTTCGCATAGACGATCCACCGCACAAGTAGATCCACATAGAAGGCAGGTACCGTGACTTCCAATCACCTGGAGACTTTGCAGAGTCCCGCCATGACTTCAGCGACCGCTGGGTTGAACCTCAGCGACTCGGTGTACGAGCGCTTGCTGCGAGAGCGCATCATTTTCCTCGGTACCCAGGTCGACGACGACATCGCCAACAAGCTGTGCGCACAGATCCTGCTGCTCTCGGCCGAGGACCCGACGCGAGACATCTCGCTCTACATCAACTCGCCCGGTGGATCCGTGACCGCAGGTATGGCGATCTTCGACACGATGCAGTTCGCCGAGTGCGACATCGCCACCTTCGGCATGGGCCTTGCGGCGTCGATGGGTCAGTTCCTGCTCTCGGCAGGCACCAAGGGCAAGCGCTACGCGCTGCCTCACGCCCGCATCATGATGCACCAGCCGTCCGCCGGCATCGGTGGTTCCGCCAGTGACATCGCGATCATGGCCGAGCAGTTCAAGCACACCAAGCGCGAAATGGCCGAGCTGATTGCTCAGCACACCGGCCAGACGGTCGAGCAGATCACCGCGGACTCCGATCGTGACCGTTGGTTCACGGCGAAGGAAGCTCTCGAGTACGGCTTCGTCGACCACGTCGTCTCCCGTGCGAATCAGGCCGGCGGCACCGGCAACTGAGCCGGTTCGCCCATCCTTTCGCTGCCCAATTCATACTTTGGAGAACTGATGACCAATCTTTTCGGAGCTAACTCGCTGGGCGGCCAGGCGCCGTCGGGCCCCCAATCGCGTTACATCCTGCCCCAGTTCACGGAGCAGACCAGCTACGGCGTCAAGACGTCCGACCCGTACAACAAGCTGTTCGAGGAGCGCATCATCTTCCTCGGCTCGCAGGTCGACGACGTGTCCGCCAACGACCTCATGGCGCAGTTGCTGGTTCTCGAATCGCAGGATCCGGACCGCGACATCACGATGTACATCAACTCGCCCGGTGGTTCTTTCACCGCGCTGATGGCGATCTACGACACGATGCAGTACGTCCGTGCCGACATTTCCACCGTCTGCCTCGGTCAGGCTGCTTCGGCAGCTGCCGTGCTTCTGGCCGGCGGTACGCCGGGCAAGCGCTTCGCGCTCCCCAACTCGCGCATTCTGATCCACCAGCCGGCTACGGGCGGCATCCAGGGTCAGGTTTCCGATCTGGAGATCCAGGCTGCGGAGATCGAGCGTATGCGTCGGCTCATGGAGAGCACGCTGTCGCTGCACACGGGTAAGGATCCGGAGACCATCCGCGTCGACACCGATCGCGACAAGATCCTCACGGCCGAGCAGGCCAAGGAGTACGGCATCATCGACGACGTGCTGGCTTACCGGAAGCTCAGCGCACAGAAGTAGTCGATTTCCGCCTCGTGTCGAGGACCTGTATCCCGATTCCCGACACGAGGCGGACACGTCGAGAAGTGCCTGGTGGAGCGCTTGCCAGGCTGAAATCTCGACTCTTTTCTTTTTTATCCGCAGGCGAAACGCCGAGAACAGGTCGACCCCGTTCGGGATCTGCGGGTACCGTCACTTCACGGGCTGGTTCTCGACCGGCGTTCTGCGATTGTTCGACCAGATTTGTTCGATCAGTTTGTCTGATCTGACAACTACCGAAGTACTGCGGAGCGTCTCGACCGATCGAGTGGCGGCGAGTGCACGTACATGATGGAAAGTAGGGACCTCACGAGATGGCACGCATCGGCGACGGCGGGGATCTGCTCAAGTGCTCTTTCTGCGGTAAGAGTCAGAAGCAGGTCAAAAAGCTCATTGCAGGACCCGGGGTGTACATCTGCGACGAGTGCATCGACCTCTGCAACGAGATCATCGAAGAGGAATTGGCCGAATCGAGCGAGGTCAAGCTCGACGAGCTTCCCAAGCCTGCGGAGATCCGAGAATTCCTCGAGAACTACGTCATCGGTCAGGACTCCGCCAAGCGGACGTTGGCCGTGGCCGTCTACAACCACTACAAGCGCATTCAGGCCGGCGACAAGGGCCGTGATGCGCGGGGTGAGACGGTTGAGCTCGCGAAATCCAACATCTTGATGCTCGGCCCCACCGGCTGCGGCAAGACGTATCTCGCTCAGACTCTCGCGAAGATGCTCAACGTCCCGTTCGCCATCGCTGACGCGACGGCGTTGACCGAGGCCGGTTACGTCGGTGAGGACGTCGAGAACATTCTGCTCAAACTGATTCAGGCTGCCGACTACGACGTCAAGCGCGCCGAGACCGGAATCATCTACATCGACGAGGTCGACAAGATCGCCCGTAAGAGCGAGAACCCGTCGATCACGCGTGACGTCTCCGGCGAAGGCGTTCAGCAGGCGTTGCTGAAGATCCTCGAAGGTACGCAGGCGAGCGTCCCGCCGCAGGGTGGCCGTAAGCATCCGCACCAGGAATTCATTCAGATCGACACCACGAACGTGCTGTTCATCGTCGCGGGCGCTTTCGCAGGTCTCGAGCGGATCGTCTCCGATCGTGTCGGCAAGCGCGGTATCGGTTTCGGCGCCGAGGTTCGGTCGAAGGCCGAACTGGATACGGTCGATCGTTTCGCCGAGGTCATGCCGGAGGATTTGATCAAGTTCGGTCTGATTCCCGAGTTCATCGGCCGTTTGCCGATGATCGCGTCGGTGACCAACCTCGACAAGGAATCGCTCGTTCAGATCTTGTCGGAGCCCAAGAACGCTCTCGTCAAGCAGTACCGTCGCCTGTTCGACATGGACGGCGTCGAACTCGAGTTCACCGAAGAAGCGCTCGACGCTATCGCCGATCAGGCGATCTTGCGTGGAACCGGCGCTCGTGGCCTGCGCGCCATCATGGAAGAGGTTCTTCTTCCCGTGATGTACGACATTCCCAGCCGTGACGACGTCGAAAAGGTGGTCGTCACCGCGGAGACCGTCAACGACAACGTACTTCCGACCATCGTTCCGCGTAAGCCGGAACGTGGCGAGCGTCGCGACAAGACGGCGTAGAACTTCAAAACGACTGTGGCCCGGTATCTCTCGCGAGATGCCGGGCCACAGTCGTTCGCGCAACACAGTGGTTCGTGTAACACAGTGGTTCGTGCAGGGTGTCTGTGGGGTGGTCGGCTAGATCGGGTTGCCGAGCTCCTTGAGGGGGGTGCGGAACGTCTCCTTGGCGGTGAACGCCGAGATCGCGCAGATGACGCAGGCCACCGAAGTCAGAATGGCAACGGGCATCCAGTGTGTCTTGTCGCCGCCCATGAGGGCGTTGCCGATGGCGGGGGCAAAGCCTGCGAGGGCGAAGCCGACCTGGGTGCCGATCGCAATGCCCGAGTAGCGGACCTTGGTGTTGAACATCTCGGAGTAGAACGACGGCCAGATGGCATTCGGGGCAGCGTAGAAGACGGACATCAATCCGATTGCGGCGAGGAAGATCAGGGGAACGTTGCCGCTGGCGATTGCGCCGAAGTACACGTAGATGAACACCGCGCTACCGAGGGCGCCACCGATGAACAACGGCCTGCGACCGATCCGGTCGGAGAGCATCGCCCAGGCGGGCTGACTGAGCAGGGCTACGGCGTTGGCTGCGATGGCAACCCAGAGCATGGTCGACTTCGGAATCCCCACTTCTTCGGTGGTGGCGAAAGCGAGACCGAAGACGGAGAAGATGGTCGAGACGACGGCGATGAAAGCGCAGCAGATCACGCGAATCAGATTTGCGCTGTGGGTGCGAAGAAGATCGGCAACAGGCAATTTGGCGACGGTCTTGGATTCCTGCTGCTCGGTGAACTCTTCGGGCTCTTCGAGCTTGAGACGCATGATGTATGCCGCGACCAGAACGATCAGGCTGCCCCAGAACGGGATTCGCCAACCCCACGTGTAAAGGATGTCGTCGGGGAGCGCGGCGATGGGCAGGAATACGAGGCTGGCGAGGATGAAGCCGGCCTGGGTGCCGTTGAGGGTCCAACTGCAGAAGAACGCGCGTCGGCCTTCGGGGGCGTGTTCGAGCGTCAGTGAGCTGGCACCGCTCTGTTCACCGGCAGCGGAGATGCCCTGGGCGATTCTCATCAGGACGAGAAGGATCGGTGCAAGAACTCCGATCGAATCGGCGCTGGGAATACATCCGATGAGGAAGGTGGCTGCGCCCATCAGAATGAGCGTGAGCAGCATGATCTTCTTGCGGCCGACGCGGTCACCGAAATGGCCGAGGACTACAGCGCCGAGGGGACGCGCGACGTACGCGACACCGAAGGTGGCCAGCGAAAGCAGAGCCGCATGTCCGCTGTCCGGGAAGAACACCGTGGGGAAGATGAGCGCAGCGGCGGAGGCGTAGATGTAGAAGTCGTAGTACTCGAGCATGCTGCCGAGAAACGACGATGTTGCGGCGCGCTTGACCTTGGTCGTATCCGGCCTTGCCAAGGACCCCGCCTCGGGCCCGGACGGTGTAACCGTGCTAGCTGACATGCTCATCTCCTGGGTGGAAGCGTCGTGGAGGCTCTACATCCGCCGATTGTGTTCGTATAAAGAACGTCTGTGCGGAGAGCGATACAAGGAATGTAACCGACGCCACAGCAACTACACAAGATTATTAACCAAATAGTTCATAAAAATCTACTGGCGGTCACGCCGCTCGTCGAAACCGCAGTTCAGGGAGTTAGGAGGCCGGCTGTGCTGCGGCCGCCACCAACTGCTCCACCTGTTCCTCGGTGATCCCGAGGCCGAAGGTGGCGAGTTTTCCGAGCGGCATCGAGCCTGCGAGTGCCATCATCTCGGGGCTGACCGCCTGTGCACCGTCGCCCGCTGCGGCAGCCATGGCGGCGCCGAGAACTGCGCTGCCGACGGGATGGGCGAGCCATTCGCCGATGGTCGACATGGCGTCGAGCGTGCCGACGCCGACGTTCCCGGCCAGGGTGATCGTGTCGGTGGTTGCGATGTCCCGAGACGAGAAGCCGACGCGGATCTCGTAGTCGCCAGGTTCGATCGCCCAGTCCTGCGCCGCGACGGACCAATAGGCAAATGCCCTGGTGTCGAGCGTGATGGTCACAGTCGCGGATTCGTCGGGGTCGAGGTGGACCTTGGCGAAGCCTTTCAATTCCTGCGCGGGTCGATCGATGCTTGCCGAGGCGTCGTGGACGTAGACCTGAACGACGGTGCTGCCCGATCGGTCGCCGCTGTTGCGCACGGTGACGGTCACTTCGGCGGAGTTCTCACCGGCCTCGACGGAGGTATCGGTGATGTCGAAGGTGGTGTAGCTCAGCCCGAACCCGAACGGGTACGCCACTTCGCGCAGTGCGGAGTCGTAGTAGCGGTATCCCACGTACAGGCCTTCGCCGTAGCGGACGTGCTGCTGTGATCCCGGGAAATGCAGATACGACGGATTGTCTTGGAGGCGATGCGGAATGGTCTCCGTCAGGCGGCCGGACGGATTCGTGATGCCGAACAGAAGATCGGCAATCGCCGAGCCGCCCGCCTGGCCGAGTAGCCAGCCCTCGAGGATTGCGGCGGCATGATCCTTCCAAGGCTCGATCGCAACCACACCGCCGTTGGCGAGCACGACGACCGTGTTCGGGTTCGCGCCGTGGACCGCTTTCAGCAGGGCGATCTGGTCAGCCGGCAGTTCGATGTCGGTTCGGTCGAATCCTTCGGATTCCGTGGCGGACGGTAGTCCGAGGAACAGCACCGCGACGTCGGCGCGGCGTGCGGCGTCGACAGCCTCGGTGACCATGTCGTCGTCCGGAGTGCCGTCGAAGGTGAAGCCCGGTGCGAAAGTGACGCGGTCGGCGCCTTCGAGGTCGAGGATCGCGTCCAAGGCATTGTCGAGCTTGGTCGGGACCACCTGTGAACTGCCGGCTCCCTGGTACCGCGGGCTGCACGCGAATTCGCCGATCACCGCGACGGTTTGCCCGCCGGGGGTCAGCGGCAGCAGTTCTCCGTCGTTGGCCAGCAAGACAGCGGACTCCGCTGCAGCGGTCCGTGCCAGTTCGTGGTGACGCTCGACGTCGTACGTGTGGCCCTCGGTGCGCGCGGCGGCGGTGCGTGCCACCAGCGTCGCCAGGCGCTCGGCGGCAGTGGTGAGCACTGATTCGTCCAGGTCGCCGCCGCGCACGGCGTCGACGATCTGGGTATCGGTTCCGGTCGGCGGCATTTCCAGGTCGAGGCCCGCGGCGAGTGCCGCCACGCGGTCGTTGACCGCTCCCCAGTCCGAAACGACGAGGCCGTCGAAGCCCCACTGTTCGCGGAGTACCTCGGTGAGCAGCCAATGGTTCTGGCTCGAGTACACACCGTTGATCTTGTTGTACGAGCACATGACCGTCGTCGGGGCCGCGGTCTTGACGGCGTATTCGAAGCCGGCCAGATAGATCTCGCGCAGTGTCCGTTCGTCGACGTCGGCACTGACTCTCATCCGGTCGTGTTCTTGGTTGTTGGCAGCGAAGTGCTTGAGCGAGGTTCCGACGCCGCGAGACTGGATGCCGGTGATCAGGGCTGCCGCGACGCGGCCGGAGAGGAATGGGTCCTCGGAGACGTATTCGAAGTTCCTGCCACACAAGGGTGATCGTTTGATGTTGATGCCTGGGCCGAGGAGGACCGAGACCTGTTCGGCTTTGGCCTCGTCGCCCAGAGCCTCACCGACCTGGCGGATGAGGTCGAGGTTCCACGACGAGCCCAACCCGACCGCCGGTGGGAAACATGTCGCTGGAATGCTGTGGCCGAGTCCGAGTGCGTCGCCGCCCTCGGGTTGTTTCCGGACTCCGTGCGGACCGTCGGTCAGGAGTATCGATTCGATTCCGGGAACGGACTGGCTGTGCCAGAAATCCGAGCCCGACGTCAACGACGCCTTCTCCTCGAGTGAAAGCCCGTCTACGTAATTCTCGGTCACGTCATTCCTCCCGGTGGCAGCTGTGAGTTCCACTCACCACCGTAGGGGGATTTTTCGGACTTCGGGGTGGGTCAGGACGGCGCCTTCGAGGTCAAGAACGCAACAACCATGTCGCCGAGCATTGTTCGAAGATGCTCACGATGCGTCGAGTCGGTCAGATCGCGGTCGAAGAGCGCTTTGAAGGTGTAACGATTGGCGATACGAAAGACGCAGTAACTGCTGATCAACATGTGAATATCGAGAGCATCTACGTCGGAGCGGAATGCTCCCGACTGCTGTCCGTCGTGGAGGATCTGCGAGACCAGGTCGGCGGCGGGGGCGCCGAGACCGCTGAGTAGCTCGGATTTCTCGATGTGCTCACCGCGGAGCATGTTCTCGTTGGCTACCAGCCGAATGAAGTTCGGGTGTTGTTCGTGGTGGTCGAAGGTGAGTTCGGCCAAGGCGCGGACTGCTGCCGTGGGTTTCAATCCCTCGAGGTCGAGTTCACGTTCCTGCGCACGAATGACGCTGTACGCGTGTTCGAGGACGGACTTGTACAGCCCTTCCTTGTCGGTGAAGTAGTAGTAGATCATGCGCTTGGTGGTGTGAGTCTTGGTTGCGATCTCGTCCACTCGGGCGCCGGCAAAGCCTTTGTCGGCAAACTCCTCGGTGGCGACGGCGATGATGTTCACCCTGGTCAGATCGCTGTTTCGGCGTCGTTTCTCCGGCTTCGACACCACGGAGTTCACTGACTGCTCGGAAACCATGTGCTCACTCTATCTGTCAGCGGTTTGTCGACTTTGCTTGTCGAGTCCGCGTCGGGGGAGTAACGTCCAGTGAACTAACTCACTAGTTCGTACATTAGTTTCGAGCGTCAACCCCGAGGTGCCCCTGATGACTTCATCTCTACCGGTCCTGGTCCTCAACGGGCCCAACTTGAATTTGTTGGGCCAGCGCCAACCGGAGTTCTACGGGAGAGACACGCTGGACGACGTAGTTTCCCGCTGTGTAGCGGCGGCCGAGAAGTTCGGGGCGATGGTCGAGGCAAGGCAGTCGAACCACGAGGGCCAACTGATCGATTGGATCCACGAGGCCAGGGGAAACGTTGCGGGCATCGTCATCAATCCCGGTGGGTACTCGCATACCTCCGTTGCGTTGCGTGACGCTCTGGTCACACTCGATGCCCCCGTCGTGGAGGTGCACATCAGCAACATCCACAGTCGCGAAGAATTCCGTCACCACTCGTATGTCTCCGGCATCGCCGACGCCGTCATCTGTGGATTGGGAATCGACGGATACAGCGCCGCAGTCGAATTCGTCTGCATCCGAGAAGGGAAGAACTGATGAGCGATTCGATGCTCTGCGGTCTGATCGGCACCGGAATCGGAGCCTCTTTGACTCCGATCATGCACGAGGAAGAAGGGCGCAGGCAGGGTCTTCCGTACGTCTACCGCATCCTCGATCTCGACGTGATGGGCATGGCGCCGTCGGACATCGGTGAACTTCTCACCTATGCACGACGTTTCGGGTTCCGCGGCCTCAACATCACTCACCCGTGCAAGCAGTTGGTGATCGAGCACCTCGACGAGCTCTCGCCCGATGCGAGCCGGCTCGGCGCGGTGAACACGGTCCTCTTCGACTCCGGCAAGGCGATCGGACACAACACCGATTGGTCGGGCTTCGGCCGAAATTTCGACGACGGACTTCCCGGAGCACAGCTCGATCGTGTCGTGCAGCTCGGTGCCGGCGGAGCCGGTGCGGCGGTTGCCTATGCCGCGCTCACCCGTGGCGTCGGGACACTGACGTTGGTCGATTCGAGCCTGCCTCGCGCGCAGGAACTTGCACAAACCTTCGCGCAGCAGTTTCCGGCGCAGGTTGTCGAGGCGCGGCATACGAGCGACCTCGCCGAAGTGCTCGGCAAGGCAAACGGATTGATCCACGCGACGCCGATGGGAATGGCGGCTCATCCCGGAATGGCGTTCTCGCCAGATCTGCTTCGCCCTGATCTGTGGGTGGCCGAAATCGTCTACCGTCCACTCGAAACCGAACTGTTGCGTCAGGCAAGGTTGATCGGAGCCCCGACGCTCAGCGGAGGCGGAATGACTGTCTTCCAGGCCGTCGACGCGTTCCGGATCTTCACGGGCATCGAGCCCGACAGTAAGCGCATGCTCGCGCACATGACGGAACTTGTACACGGCGAACAGACTGCGGCAGCGCTGTGAGTGCCCCGGTCCGGACGTCGATCGCGACGGTATCGCTCAGTGGCACTCTCGAGGAGAAGCTCGACGCCATCGCTGCTGCCGGCTTCGACGGCTTCGAGGTGTTCGAGCCGGATTTTGTTGCTTCGCCGTGGTCCCCGAAGGAATTACGAACGAGGGCTGCGGATCTGGGCTTGACCCTCGATCTGTATCAGCCGTTCCGTGACTTCGACACGGTGGACGAGGCCCAATTTGCTCGGAATCTTGTTCGAGTGCAACGCAAATTCGAGCTCATGGATCAACTGGGGTGCGAGACGCTCCTGGTGTGCTCCTCGCCCCTGCCGACCGCAAGTCACGATGACGGTCAGTTGACAGAGCAATTCGGAGCTCTCGCCGAACTGGCGTCCGAGCACGGCAAGAAGGTTGCCTATGAGGCGCTCGCGTGGGGTGCCCACGTCAACACGTACGGCCATGCGTGGCAGATCGTCGAGGGCGTCGACCATCCTTCGCTCGGTACCTGTCTGGACAGCTTTCACATCCTCTCGCGCGGTGACGATCCCGCCGGAATTCGCGAGATTCCCGGCGAGAAGATCTTCTTCCTCCAGTTGGCGGACGCTCCGTTCTTGGCGATGGACATCCTCCAGTGGAGCCGGCATCACCGAAACTTCCCGGGGCAGGGCAGCTTCGATCTCAATGCGTTCGCTCAGCATGTCTACGCCACCGGTTACGACGGACCGTGGTCGCTCGAGATCTTCAACGACGTATTCCGCCGCGCCGACACCCAGCGGACGGCAATCGACGCTCATCGGTCGCTCCTGCATCTGGAAGAACAGGTCGCCGCCGCGAACCCTGCCGCCGGTGGACCCACGCTGTTCACCGCCCCGGAGCGCACACCGCTCGAAGGAATCGTGTCTCTGCGAATCGCGGCGGGTCCGGCGAAACAGGACCAGGTGCACTCGATGCTCTCCCGCGTCGGTTTTCATCTTGTCGGACGGCACCACGATCACGATTTGCAGTTGTGGCGGCACGGACCGCTCACCGTTGCCGTGGATGCGACTGCGGGCACGGTGTGGACGGCGCCCGGGCTGCCTGCGGATCTACCGGTTCTCACTCAGATCGGCATCCGGGCAACCGAACCCGAGGTGTGGGGAGAGCGCGCTCTGGCTCTCGAAGTGCCGGCGACGCGCGTGCAGTTGCCGGGGTCGAGCGACGAGAACTCCGAGGTACCGGACGTCGTACGCCTGAAGGTCACCGATGCGACATCGATCGACCTTCGTGGCCCCGGCAGCGCTGCAGCGTGGGAATCGGCATTCGAGATCTACCCGCTGCCCGCCGAGCGCAATCGTGAACAGGGCGCAGTGTTCACCGGGATCGACCACGTGGCACTGGCGGTTCCGGCCGAGAGCTGGGACGGCATCATGCTGCTCCTACGGTCCGTGTTCGAGATGCAACCACACGAGGGGCAGGACGTCACCGATTCTGTCGGCCTCATGCGAAGCCAGGCGCTCACGCTCGTTCAAGGCGGTGACGGACATACCCTGCGCATCTCGCTGAACATGGTGGAGGGAAGTCGAAGTGGGCTGCCGACGGTCCGTCGCGGCGGCGTCAGCCACGTCGCCTTCGCGTGTGAGAACATCTTCGGTGCCGCTGCGTCCATGCAGGACTGGGGATTTGCTCCGCTACCCATTTCCCCGAACTACTACGACGATCTGGACGCGCGTTTCGGACTGAATCCGGAACTGCTCGACCGGATGCGCAGCACCGGAATTCTTTACGACGCGGACGCTCACGGCGAGTTCTTCCACCTGTTCACCCCGACCGTCGGGGGAGACCTGTTCTTCGAGGTCGTGCAGCGGGTGGGTGGATACGAGGGCTACGGGGAAGTCAACTCCGCTGTGCGACTGTCGGCTCAGTTGCGTGCGAGTTCGACGTGACCTCGACTCGGTGCGGGTGCGAGTAGACGTTCATCGAATCGCCGCGGATGAAACCGGCGAGAGTCAGCCCGGACTCCTGCGCTAGTTCCACGGCCAGCGACGACGGCGCGGAGACAGCACCGAGGATCGGAATGCCGGCCATGACGGCCTTCTGGACGAGTTCGAACGACGCCCGCCCGCTGACGATCAAGATCGTGTCGTAGAGGGGCACTCGGCCGTCGGTGATGGCCCAACCGATCACCTTGTCGACGGCGTTGTGACGGCCGACATCCTCGCGCAGTGCCAGGAGTTCGCCGGTGGCGGTGAACAATCCGGCCGCGTGCAGGCCACCGGTGCGCTCGAAGATCCGTTGGCTCTCCCGCAGTGTGACCGGCATGGCCGACAGGATGGTCGAGGTGACGGAAGTCGTGTCACCGACCAGCGGATGTCGCGTCGTGGTTCGGACGGCGTCGAGCGAGGTCTTGCCGCACACTCCGCACGCGGAACTGACGACGGTGTTGCGGTCGGTGGTGTGGTCGGGCAACGGCACTCCGGGAGCGAGAGCGATGTCGAGGACGTTGTACGTGTTCGCACCGGATTCGTCGACGCCGTCGCAGTAGCGGACGACGCTCACGTCGTCGCGGGTGGCGATGACACCTTCGCTGAGAAGGAATCCGTGCACGAGATCGACGTCGTTGCCGGGGGTCCGCATCGTCACTGCCAGCACCTGACCGCCAACTCTCATTTCGAGTGGTTCCTCGACGGCCAGCGTGTCGGGGCGCGTGACGACCCGATCACCCGAGATTCGAACGACCGGTGTTCGTGCGGTGACTCGTCCCATCTCAGGCGCCCGATGCTTCGAGTCGAACGGTGACGGCCTTCGACACCGGCGTGTTCGACTTGGCTGCAACGTGTTCGAGGGGAACGAGCGGATTTGTCTCGGGGTAGTACGCCGCAGCATTGCCGCGCGGGGTGTCGTAGGAGACGATGCGGAATTCCGTGACCCGACGCTCTTCGAGTGTGCCGTCGGGTGTTGTCCACTCGGACACGATGTCGACGAGATCGCCGTCACGGAATCCGAGCGCGGTGATGTCTTCGGCGTTGACGAGGATGACTTTGCGTCCGCCCTTGATGCCGCGGTATCTGTCGTCGAGGCCGTAGATCGTGGTGTTGTACTGGTCGTGGCTGCGCATCGTCTGCAGAATCAGGCGCCCACTCGGAGTGGGTATCCAGTGCAGGTCGTTCACGCCGAAATTGGCTTTGCCGGTGTGCGTGCGGAACTCACGCGAGTCACGCGGCGGGTGGGGGAGTTGGAATCCGTCTGGCTCTCGAACGCGGGAGTTGTAGTCTTCGCAGCCTGGCACTACCCGTGAGATGGAATCGCGGATCAGGTCGTAGTTGCCCTCGAAGGCCGACCAGCGGACGGAGTGATCGTTGCCGAGTAGTTCGCGGGCGAGTTGGCAGATGATGGCGACTTCGCTACGCAGGTAGGGGCTGACCGGTGTGAGGCGTCCGCGCGACAGGTGCACCATGGACATCGAATCCTCCACGGAGACAAGCTGCTTTCCGCCGGCTTGGACGTCGAGGTCGGTGCGTCCGAGGGTGGGGAGGATGATCGCGGTCTGCCCGTGGACCACGTGACTGCGGTTCAGCTTGGTGGACACCTGCACGGTGAGTTCACATTGACGCAACGCTGTTTCGGTCGCTGCGGTGTCCGGGCTTGCCTGGATGAAGTTGCCGCCCATCGCCATGAAGAAGCTTGCCTTGCCTGCGTTCATGGCGCGGATCGCGTCGACGGTGTCCCATCCGTGCTTGCGGGGACTCGAGATCGAGAACTCGGTGTCGAGCGCGGCCAGGAACTCTTCCGGCATCTTTTCCCAGATGCCCATCGTGCGGTCACCCTGGACATTGGAGTGTCCTCGCACCGGACAGACCCCGGCACCGGGTTTGCCCATCATTCCACGCATGAGCAGCAGGTTGACTGCTTCTTCGATGGTGGCGACTCCGTGTGTGTGCTGAGTGATCCCCATGGCCCAGCAGGTGACGGTTCGCTCGGATCGGGCAAGTGCGGCAGCCGTTTCCTCGAGCTGTGCCATCGACAGACCCGTTGCCTCGAGTACCGTCTCGAGATCGACCGCGCGGATGTGCTTCTCGTATTCGTCCCAACCGGCGCAGTACCGGTCGACGAAAGCGCGGTCGACGACCGTCCCGGGAGCGCGATCTTCCTGCTCGAGCAGCAGCTTCCCCAGGCCTTGGAACAGCGCCATGTCGCCGCCCAGCCGGATCTGCAGGAACTCGTCCGCGATGTCGACTCCGTGCCCGATCACGCCGGACACCTTCTGTGGATCCTTGAACCTGCGCAATCCCGCCTCGGGCAGAGGATTGATGGCAATGATCTTGGCGCCGTTGCTCTTTGCCTTCTCCAGCGTCGAGAGCATTCGAGGGTGGTTGGTGCCGGGGTTCTGTCCGGCGATGAGGATGAGATCGGCGTTCTCGAGGTCGGGAACCGTCACCGAGCCTTTGCCGATGCCGATGGATTCGGTCAGTGCGCTTCCGGACGACTCGTGACACATGTTGGAACAGTCGGGCATGTTGTTGGTGCCGTAGCTGCGAATCATCAACTGGTAGAGAAACGCGGCTTCGTTGGACGTGCGACCGGAGGTGTAGAACACCGCTTCGTCCGGCGATGCGAGGCCGTTCAGATGTTCGGCGATCAGTGCGTACGCGCCGTCCCAGTCGATCGGCCGGTAATGGGTTGCTCCCGGCGTCAGGACCATCGGGTGCGTCAGTCGCCCCTGCTGTCCGAGCCAGTAGTCGGTCTTGCCTTCGAGATCGGCGATCGAGTGCTCCGCGAAGAATTCGGGTGTGACGGTGCGAAGCGTTGCTTCCTCGGCAACAGCCTTCGCTCCGTTCTCGCAGAATTCGGCGGGCTTGCGATGTCCGGGAGTCTCCGGCCACGCACACCCCGGGCAGTCGAAGCCGTGGCGCTGGTTGAGTCTGGTGAGCGTTCGGGCGGTCCGCAAGGCTCCCATCTGCTCGATTCCTCGTTGCAGCGACACCAGAACGGCCGGAACTCCGGCGGCGTAGTCCTTGGGGTGCGTGACTTCGAGATCCGATTCGTCGATGTCCTTCGAGGGGCCCTGGCGCGTCATGTCTCCATAGTGGCCCGAACGGCGCGGTACTGCCATCGAATGGGCCGGTCGAACTAGCCGGAATGAAGCTTTCATCGGCTAGCCTTACCTACCGAACCAGCAGACTTTAAGGGGTAGGAACATGGATCGAACGGACGCAGGTCGGCTGACCCGGCGCGGATTTCTGATCGGCACGTCGGGAGCGTTGCTGGCATTCGCCGCAGCCTGCTCCAGTTCGAACGACGAGGACACACCTCCCAGCGGTGACTCTGCGGAATCGATCACGCACAAGTTCGGGGCTACGGAGTTGCCCAAGGATCCGCAGCGGATCGTCAGTGTCGGATACAACGATCAAGATGCGATCCTGGCGCTCGGTGGGACCTTGGTCGGAACCTTCGACTGGTACGGCGATTACCCCTACGGAGTGTGGCCCTGGGCGCAGCCGCTGCTGAACGGGGCGACTCCCGAGATCATCGGAACCGCGGGCACCACCATTCAGATGGAGAAGGTCGCTGCCACGACACCCGACCTGATTGTCGGCACCTACTCCGGGCTCACTCAGGCGCAATACGACAAACTCAGTGCCATTGCGCCGACGGTGGCGCAGCCCAAGGAGTTCGCGGATTACGGAATCCCCTGGCAGAACCAGACGACCATCATCGGCGAAGCGTTGGGGCAGCAGGGTAAGGCCACCGAGCTGATCGCCGGCGTCGACCAGAAGTTCGCCGACGTGAAGACGGCCAATCCGGCGTTTGCCGGCAAGACCGTTCTGGTCGGCGCGTTGAAGGGGCCGGGGCAGTTCGGGGTCTACGGACCGGAAGACCCGAAGGTGCGGTTCTTCACCGAACTCGGATTCGTGAATCCGCCTGTCACCGATCAGATCACGGGTAACTTCGCCGAGATCAGCACCGAGCAACTCTCGCTCGCGGACGTCGACGTACTCGTCTGGTACGCCGGTGGCGGCTACGGCGACAAGCTTCGCGCGGAGCTGGACAAGACCCCGATCTACCAGGAACTAGACGTCGTGAAGGACGGCCGTGCGATCATTCTGGAAGACGCTGCTGCCGAAGCCATGACGTGGAGCACCGTACTGAGCTTGCCGTACGCGCTCGAACAGATTCCGCCACGGATTGCGGGCTTGCTTGTCTGATCGGTTCAAGGACAGCGCTGTTCAAAGTCCAGGGATTCGGACAGTCGGCGGTACTCTCGCCTCATGGGTGTACACGTACGGCCGGCTGTCCGATCCGATATTCCGGCACTGTCGGCAGTGTTGGCCGAGGCGTTCGAAGATGATCCCTTGATGGCGTGGATGTTGCCGGACGAGGCCACCAGGGCTGATCGCCTGACGAAACTGTTTGCCGCAGAAGCTCGTTACCACCACCTCGCCGGGGGCGGCGTCGAGGTGGCCACCGACGACAACGGCCTGATCGGCGGGGCAACTCTGTGGGATCCGCCGGGGCGGTGGAAGCAGTCGTGGATTTCCGGGCTCGTGAGCCTGCCCGCAATGGTGCGTGTCTTCGGCAGGGGGCTACGACACGCGGCCGAGGTCAGCTCCGTTCTCGAAGGAGCACACCCGAATTCGCCGCACTGGTATCTCGCGACCGTCGGGACCTGCAGCGCGGCGCGCGGTGGGGGATACGGCAAAGCGCTGCTGAACTCTCGGTTGGAGCGTTGTGACCGTGAACATGTCGACGCTTACCTCGAGAGCAGCAAGGAATCGAACATCCCGTACTACAACCGCTTCGGTTTCGAAGTGACCCGTGACATCGTCATGCCAGGCGGCGGGCCGACGATCTACGCAATGATGCGTCAACCGCGGGGCGCGTGATACGAACTAGTGGTGACCCAGATTCCCGAGCTCCACGCAGGCACACCGTTCGACGAACTCGACGACTACATCGCTCTGGCCAGGTTGTCCGGCCTGGTGTTGTCACCTGACGGCTCGCTGCTGATCTGCGCGCGCGCCGTTCTCGACGACAAGAGCGCCGAATACGTGTCCTCGTTGTGGGAGATCGACCCGGAAGGCCGGCGTCCTGCGCGTCGGTTGACCTGGGGTTCGACCAGCGAGTCCGGTGCTGCCTTCGCGTTCGACGGCGACGTGCTCTTCACTGCCACGCGAGCCGTGCCGGGCGAGAGTGATCCGCAACCAGCACTCTGGCGCCTACCAGCGGCGGGCGGAGAAGCTCAGCTGCTGATCTCGCGTCCCGGTGGTGTCTCGTCGGTATCAGCGGCGAAGGCGGCGCCGACGTTCGTGGCCCAGACGTCGGTCATGGCTTCGGCGATCAGCCTCGACCAGGACGATCAGGTGCGATCGGCGCGCAAGGACAAGAAAGTCACGGCGATGCTGCACACCGGTTATCCGGTGCGCCACTGGGACCGCGACCTGGGCCCCGATCATCCGCATCTGGTTGTGGCCGAGACGGATTCGAAGGAATCCGTCGAGTTGCGGGACATCACACCGACGGCAGGCGCAGCGCTGCGGGAGACGTCGACCACGATTTCCGACGACGGTCTCTTTGTCGTGACCACGTGGACTGTCGGCGATGCGAGTGCCGCCCGCCGATCGACGTTGGTTCGGATCGACACGGTGACCGGTGACCGAGTCACGCTTGTCGACGAGGCCGACGCGGACGTCTACAACCCGGTGCTCTCGCCGGACGGAACCAAGCTCGCGTTCATCCGGGAGACACTCACCACACCGGAGTCCGCACCACGAATGACTCTGCAGCTCTACGACTTCGGATCCGGTGCCGTGACCGGCGTCGCCGACGGCTGGGATCGCTGGCCTACCTCACTTGCCTGGCTACCCGACGGATCCGGGCTGGTCGTCACCGCTGACGACGGCGGCCGCGGTCCGATCTTCACCATCGACCTGTGGGGCCAACCAGTGCGCCTGACAGCCGACGACGCGGCGTACACCGACGTTCGAGTGGCGCCGGACGGTGAGTCGATCTACGCGTTGCGAGCCTCGTACGAAGCGCCCCCGCACGTGGTGCGGGTCGATCTGCGATCAGGTGAGATCACCGCACTTCGTGGGCCCGACACTTTGCCGGAGCTGCCGGGAACACTGACCGAGATCACCGCGCGTGCCGAGGACGGTTCGACGGTGCGTAGCTGGTTGGCGCTGCCGACGGGCGCCGCGCCGCATGCACCGGTGCCATTGCTTCTCTGGGTCCACGGCGGCCCACTCGGTTCGTGGAACACCTGGTCCTGGCGGTGGAATCCGTGGCTGCTCGTCGCCAAGGGCTATGCAGTACTGCTACCAGATCCCGCGCTCTCGACCGGATACGGCCAGGACTTCGTCCAGCGGGGGTGGGGTCAGTGGGGCAAGGCGCCCTTCACCGATCTGATGGCGATCACCGATGCTGCTGTCGCCCAGCCCGAGATCGACCCCAAGCGAACCGGCGCGATGGGTGGTTCGTTCGGTGGTTACATGGCCAACTGGATTGCCGGACATACCAACCGTTTCGACGCCATCGTCACCCACGCGAGTCTGTGGGCACTCGATCAATTCGGCCCGACGACGGACGCTGCCTGGTACTGGCAGCGCGAGATGTCGCCTGAGATGGCCGTCGAGAATTCGCCGCATCTGTACGTCGCGGACATCACGACTCCGATGCTGGTCATCCATGGCGACAAGGACTACCGGGTTCCGATCGGTGAGGGCTTGCGACTCTGGTACGAACTGCTTGCCGAGTCAGGTCTGCCCGCCGACGACGACGGGAAGACGGACCATCGCTTCCTCTACTTCCCCGACGAGAATCATTGGGTGCTCAAGCCGCAGCACACCAAGATCTGGTACGAGGTGGTCACCGCGTTCCTCTCCGAGCACGTTCTCGGCGAAGATGTCGCGCTACCGGAGATTCTGGGCTGAACCCGCTCGTGCCTCGTTCGGATGAAACACCGAACGAGGCACGAGCGTCTTCGCGTGGATCCGGACCGGAATCAGGCGCCGGGGCAACGAACGGTGTACGACCACTCGGTGTGGTCAGGGCCCGTGACGCGAACCAGAACGGACGACGCCCCACCGGCGGGCACGTTGACGACAGCTGAACCAGTTCCCTCGTTGATGTTGTCGCCGATGTATCCGGTGCTGTGGATCAACCGACCTTCGTAGTACACCTCGATCAGGTCCGGGACGTTTTCGGTCTCGTAGCCGAGCACGAACGAGGTCGGGCCACCGCGGCCGAGTTCGTGCTTGGTGCTGGTGATTCCTGCGCCGCCCGAGACGGTCGAGGCGTCGCAGCGCTGGGTGGGCGCAAACGATCCGCCGCCGCCGCTGCCGCTGGCCAGGCCACTGAGAATGTCCCTGACGTTGCCACTGGCCAGGCCGTTGACGATGTCCGTCGCGCTGGTCGAGCCGGCGTTCAGGCCGCCGAGGACGTCGTTGAGGTTCCCGGTGGCGATCCCGCCGACGATGTCACCCACGCTGCCGCTGGCGATGCCGTTTGCGATGTCGTTCCCGATATCGCCGACGCTTCCGTTGATCGTGGCGCTGCCACTGTCGATGCTTCCTTGCACACTTTCTTCGATGCCGGGGGCAGCGGACGCAGTCGCCGGAAGCACGAGGGCAACCGCGGCTCCGATCGTCGCGGCCGCCGCCAAGGTTCGAACGCCGGGACGGCGAGAACTCCAGTTGTTCAACATATTTGCTCCACGGGTCGTTGGTCGGTCGTCCTTCAGAGCGATCCTGTCAGCGGAGCGGATCGGTGAATATCGTTTGTTCGGCTGACCCCGGACTGCGGGGCAGTCGTTCGTGTGCGCTGCGGCGGCCGACGGGCGAATTCGTTCACGACGGGGGAGTCATTAGGATCAAGTGGTGACCAGTGCAGCTCCAGAGAACCCCCAGACCCCCGCCGACGCCCTACCCAAGAGCTGGGACCCCAGCGCGGTAGAGGCCGATCTGTATCAAGGCTGGGTAGACGCCGGGTACTTCCAGGCCGACGCGACCAGCGACAAGCCCGGCTACTCCATCGTGCTGCCGCCCCCGAACGTCACCGGCAGTCTGCACATGGGCCATGCCCTGGATCACACCCTCATGGACGTGCTCAGCCGTCGCAAGCGGATGCAGGGCTACGAGGTGCTGTGGCTGCCAGGCATGGACCACGCCGGTATCGCCACGCAGTCCGTCGTCGAGAAGCAACTCGCTGCCGACGGAAAGACCAAGGAAGATTTCGGCCGCGAGCTGTTCATCGACAAGGTCTGGGACTGGAAGCGCGAATCCGGTGGAACCATCGGTGGCCAGATGCGGCGCATCGGTGACGGCGTCGACTGGAGTCGTGATCGTTTCACGATGGACGAGGGCCTCTCCCGCGCCGTCCAGACCGTCTTCAAGCGCATGTTCGACGAGGGCCTGATCTACCGCGCCGAGCGTCTCGTGAACTGGTCGCCGGTGCTGCAGACCGCGATCTCCGACATCGAGGTGAAGTTCGAGGACGTCGAGGGTGAGCTGGTTTCCCTGCGCTACGGCTCGCTCGACGACAACGAGCCGCACGTCATCGTCGCGACCACTCGCGTCGAGACGATGCTCGGTGACACCGCAGTGGCGGTCCATCCCGAGGACGAGCGCTACAAGCACCTCATCGGCACCACTCTCGATCATCCGTTCACCGGGCGTCAGATCCCGATCATCGCCGACGACTACGTCGACCCCGAGTTCGGAACCGGCGCTGTGAAGATCACGCCGGCTCACGATCCCAACGACTTCGAGATGGGCCTGCGGCACAACCTGCCGATGCCCACCATCATGGACAAGACCGGCAAGATTGCCGACACCGGAACCGAATTCGACGGAATGGACCGCTTCGAGGCTCGCGTCAAGGTTCGCGAAGCTCTCGCCGAGCAGGGACGCGTCGTCGCCGAGAAGCGTCCGTACCTGCACAGCGTCGGGCACTCCGAGCGCAGTGGCGAGGCCATCGAGCCTCGTCTCTCGTTGCAGTGGTGGGTCAAGGTCGAGACGCTCGCCAAGGCTGCGGGTGACGCGGTTCGCAACGGGGACACCGTCATTCACCCGGCGAGCCAGGAGCCACGCTGGTTCGACTGGGTCGACAACATGCATGACTGGTGCATTTCCCGTCAGCTCTGGTGGGGTCACCGCATTCCGGTCTGGTACGGCCCCGAGGGTGAAGTTGCGTGCTTCGGTCCTGACGAAACGGCGCCGGAAGGCTGGGTCCAGGATCCCGACGTCCTCGATACCTGGTTCTCCTCCGGACTGTGGCCCTTCTCGACGATGGGCTGGCCGGACAACACGCCCGAACTCGAAAAGTTCTATCCCACCAGCGTTCTCGTCACCGGCTACGACATCCTGTTCTTCTGGGTCGCCCGCATGATGATGTTCGGCACCTACGTGTCCGAGGACGAGTCGATCACCGCCGGTTCGGGTAAGTCCGGCGCGCAGATGCCGTTCAAGGACGTGTTCCTGCACGGACTGGTCCGCGATCAGTACGGCAAGAAGATGTCGAAGTCTCGCGGCAACGGTATCGACCCACTCGACTGGGTCGATCGTTTCGGCGCCGACGCCCTGCGATTCACACTTGCACGCGGCGCCAACCCGGGCAGCGACCTGTCCGTCGGCGAGGATTCGGCGCAGTCCTCGCGCAACTTCGCGACCAAGTTGTTCAACGCGACCAAGTTCGCTCTGATGAACGGCGCTGCTCCCGCGCCGCTGCCCGCTCGAAGCGAACTGACCGACGCCGATCGTTGGATCCTCGACCGTCTCGACACGGTCCAGGCCGAGGCGGACGCCGCATTCGATCGCTACGAGTTCAGCAAGGCGTGCGAAGGCCTGTTCCACTTCGCGTGGGACGAGGTCTGTGACTGGTACCTCGAACTCGCCAAGGTGCAGTTCGCCGCCGACGAGGCCGTCGCCGCGAACACCCGCGCCGTGCTCGGCAATGTTCTCGATGCACTGCTCCGCCTCCTGCACCCGGTCATTCCGTTCGTGACCGAAACCCTGTGGAAGGTGCTCACCGGCGGCGAGTCCGTGGTCGTCGCCGAATGGCCCGTGTTGTCCGGTGAGGCAGTCGACGCCCAGGCCGCAACGAGGATCGAAGACACGCAGAAGCTGATCACCGAGGTGCGACGATTCCGAAACGATCAGGGACTCAAGCCTTCCCAGAAGGTCCCGGCTCGTGCGTCCGGGCTTTCGGAGGCCGGCATGGACGGCCAGTTCGCCTACGTGGCGGCGCTGGCCAAGCTGACCGAACCCGAAGAGGGATTCACCGCGTCGATCTCCGTCGAGGTGCGCCTGAGCCAGGGCACCGTCACTGTCGACATCGACACCTCGGGCACCATCGACCTCGGCGCGGAGAAGAAGCGGCTCGAAAAGGACCTCGCGGCAGCGCAGAAGGAGCTCGTCACCGCTGACAACAAGCTGGCGAACGAGGCCTTCCTGGCGAAGGCGCCCGACGCCGTCGTGGACAAGATCAAGACACGTCGCCAGATCGCCGTCGAAGAGATCGAGCGCATCACGGGACGTCTGAAGGAGTTGGCCGACAAGTGAGTTCGTACGAGCCGTCCCAATTCGACGCTCAGAGTTCGGTTCCGACTCCGGTCGACATCGCCGAACTGGCGCTGGTGGAAGCAGAACTCGACAAGCGTTGGCCCGAGACCAAGATCGAGCCGTCACTGACTCGTATCGAGGCGCTCATGGATGTCCTGGGCTCGCCTCAGCACAACTATCCGTCGGTGCACGTCACGGGAACCAACGGTAAGACGTCGGTGACGCGCATGATCGATTCGTTGATGACGGCTCTGCATCGTCGCACCGGGCGAACCACCAGCCCTCATCTGCAGATCGCGACCGAGCGGATCAGCATCGACGGTCATCCGATCTCGCCGCGGCTCTATGTGGACACGTTCCGCGAGATCGAGCCGTACGTGCAGATGATCGACGCACAGTCGGAGGAAGCCGGGGGATCGGCGATGAGCAAGTTCGAAGTGCTCACCGCCATGGCCTATGCGGCCTTCGCGGAGGCGCCGGTCGACGTCGCCGTGGTCGAGGTCGGCCTCGGCGGACGCTGGGACGCCACCAACGTGATCGACGGGCAGGTTGCGGTGATCACCCCGATCAGCCTCGATCACGCCGAGTACCTGGGCACCGACCTGGCCGGGATCGCGGAGGAGAAGGCCGGGATCATCAAGAAGGGCCGCGAGGACCTGGTTCCGGTGGACACCGTCGCGATCATCGCCGAGCAGACTCCCGAAGTCATGGAGGTATTGCTGCGGCGTGCTGTCGAGGTGGAGGCCGCGGTCGCTCGTGAAGGCTCGGAGTTCAAGGTGCTTGCTCGCCAGATCGCGGTGGGCGGACAGCAGCTCGAACTTCAAGGCTTGAGCGGTGTGTACACCGACATCTTCCTCCCCCTTCACGGTGAGCATCAGGCGCGCAACGCCGCGCTCGCGCTCGCTGCCGTAGAAGCGTTCTTCGGTGCCGGTCCGGATCGACAACTGAATCAGGATGCAATCCGCAACGGGTTCGCCTCGGTCGTCAATCCCGGTCGCCTCGAACGTGTTCGGAGTGCGCCGACGGTCTTTCTCGACGCCGCCCACAATCCAGACGGTGCTCGCGCTCTCGCGGCCGCACTGTCCGCCGAGTTCGACTTCCGCAAGCTCGTGGGAGTGGTCAGCGTCATGGCGGACAAGGACGTCGACGCCATCTTGACTGCATTCGAATCCGTCTTCGACGAGATCGTCGTCACACACAACGGGTCACCCCGGGCGATGGACGTCGAAGAACTGGCGAACATCGCCGTCGCGAAGTTCGGCGACGAGCGCGTCGTCGTTGCGCCGGTGCTTGCCGACGCCTTGGAAGTCGCGATCGAAATCGCCGAGCAGGTCGCCGAACCCGGTGAGGCCGTATCAGGGGCGGGTGTGGTGGTGACGGGATCCGTCGTGACCGCAGGCGCCGCCCGCACGCTGTTCGGAAAGGACCCCGCGTGAGTACCCCGTCAGATGCCAATCCCGAGTCCGGAGACCACGAGCCCGGAGACACTGCCGGCGAGTTCGGGCCGCCGACCAAGGACCCGTGGAAAAGCTTCCGCGGAGTGATGGCCGGAACCCTGATCCTCGAGGCGATCGTCGTGCTGCTGGCTTTGCCGGTTGTCGCGGTCGTCGGCGGAGGCCTCACCGCGGCCTCCGCGGGATTCATCATCGGGTTGGCGGTACTGATGATTCTGGGTGCGGGCATCCAGGGCAAGCCGTGGGCGATGGGGTTCAACGTCGCGCTGCAGGTGATTCTTCTGTTCGGTTTCTTCGTCCACCCGTCGATCGCCGGTGTGGCGATCACCTTCGGGATCGTCTGGGGATACCTCGTCTACCTGCAGAGAGACATCAAGCGCCGGATGGACAAGGGCCTGCTTCCCGGTCAGCGGAACTGACCATTTAGGCTGTCCGCTGTGACTGAGCGCACCCTCGTACTGATCAAGCCCGACGCCGTTGCCCGTGGATACGTAGGAGAAATCCTCAGCCGTATCGAGCGCAAAGGCCTGACAATTGCAGCACTCGACCTCCGCGTAGCTTCCGAAGAGGTGGCTGGTAGCCACTACGCAGAACACGCCGAGCGTCCGTTCTACCCGAGCTTGTTGGAGTTCATCACCTCCGGTCCGCTGGTGGCCGCAGTGCTCGAAGGCCCCCGAGCCATCGCTGCTTTCCGTCAGTTGGCCGGCGGAACCGACCCGGTCGACAAGGCTCTTCCGGGTACGATCCGCGGCGACTTCGGACTCGAAGCGCAGCAGAACCTCGTTCACGGCAGCGACTCCGTGGAGTCGGCAGAGCGTGAAATCGCTCTGTGGTTCCCCGCGCTGTCGTCCATCTGAATCTCCGATCGGGCCTCTGGCCCACATGAACGGGCCTTCGGCCCACATCTCCACAGCGAATTCTCGGCACGTATCCCACATCGGTGCGCCCTTTGCAGTTGCAGGCGCGTTGGTGTGGGATACTGCTTTCAGTTGAACCGCAATTTGTTTTACGCACGTTCAACCGGATGACACCTAGGTTCGATGCCCTTTCATCGCTGCTCCAGGTCAACAGGAAATCCCTGGACCTCTGCACGCTGGATGATCAGGCGCTCGCGCACAGGACAACGGCCATCCAGCCAGGCACTTCATGTGCTCGCAGTGAATAACGGGCATTGCGGACCATGCGGAGCGAGACCTTACAATCTCGTACTCACTTCTGAGTGCGAGTACACACAGCACGCTCCCGCGTGGCCGCGTGACAACTCGACTTCTGGGTTGGACGCGCCCGGGGGCTGAGGAGACTTACGTGGCCGATCAATCCCCAACCGAATCAGATTCCAGCACCACCCCGGAATTTCCCGACAAGATGCGCGTACACGCGCTGGCGAAGTTGCTCGGCGTCACCAGCAAGCAGGTCCTTGCCGAAGCCGCAGCGCTCGGTACCGAATTGCGCAGCGCGCAGTCGAGTCTTCACCGTGACGTCGCTCAGCGGATTCATGCCTCGTTGACTTCCGCGGCCGAGGCCATCGAGCCCGTCGTCGCCGAGCTCGACACCCTCATCGACCCGGTTGTCGAGGCGCCGGTTGCCGAGGAGCCTGCTGCAGAAGCTCCCGTGGAGGCTGCTCCTGTTGCAGAGGCTCCGGCCGAGAAGCCTGTCAGGGCTCGTCGCACTCGCAAAAAGGTCGTCGTCGAAGAACCTGCAGCAGAAGAAGCAGTGGATCCGGCTGTCGCCGAGATCAGCGCTGGACTCGACGCCGCTGCTGCGCTGCAGAGCAAGGAAGCCGAGCAGTCCGATCTGTTCACTTCCTTCGAGGCGCCGCAGACCCATCAGCCCGAGGTGGCTCCCGCAGCGCCGCAGGTCCCGCTGTTCCTGCAGCCGGATCTCGAAGCCGCCGAGGTAGCTCCGCGTCGCCGTCGCGCACGCCGCGAGCCTGCTGCACCGGCGGTCGTCGAAGAGAAGCAGACAACCGCGGAAGCCGAAACCGTCGTTCCCGAGGCAGCGCCGGTTGCAGTTCCTGCCGTCGAAGAGCCGGCTGTGACCGCACCGCAAACCGAGGGCGAGAGCGCCGAGTCCGAGGACGAGGACGACGATCAGCCGCGTCGCCGTCGTCGTGGACGCCGTGGACGTGGACGTGGTCGCGGTGAACAGGGTGGCGAGCAGGGTTCGGACGAAGAGTCGGATACCGCTACCGAATCGGAGCAGGAATCTGCCCCTGCGGCAGTCGAGAAGCAAACCGACGACGCTGCCGGCGAAGAATCCGGTGATAAGTCCGAGTCCACCGCTGATGCGGATTCCGAGAATGCCGACGATTCCGATCTCGATGCCGACGGATCGAGCCGCCGTCGCCGTCGTCGTCGTCGCCGCAAGACCGGCACCGACGGCGCCACCGACGCGGCTGCGACGTCCGAGGACGATCCGCCGAACACCGTCGTTCACGAGCGCGAGCCGCGCAACAAGACCCGCGTCAAGGACGAGGTCCAGGGCATCAGTGGTTCGACACGTCTGGAAGCGAAGCGTCAGCGTCGCCGCGACGGTCGTGACGCCGGCCGACGTCGCCCACCGATCCTGACCGAGTCGGAGTTCCTCGCGCGTCGTGAGGCCGTCGATCGCGTCATGGTCGTGCGCGATCGGGCAGACAGCGGTCAGCCGCATGCGACTACACAGGTAGCAGTCCTCGAAGACGGAGTGCTGGTCGAGCACTTCGTCACCAACTCGGCGTCCGCGTCGATGGTCGGCAACGTGTACCTCGGACGTGTCCAGAACGTGCTCCCCAGCATGGAAGCTGCGTTCATCGACATCGGACGTGGCCGCAACGGTGTTCTCTACGCCGGTGAGGTCAACTGGGAGGCTGCCGGTCTCGGTGGCAACTCGCGCAAGATCGAGCAGGCTCTCAAGCCTGGCGATCAGGTGCTCGTTCAGGTCAGCAAGGATCCGGTCGGCCACAAGGGTGCTCGACTGACGACACAGATTTCGCTTGCCGGTCGTTTCCTCGTCTACGTGCCTGGTGGTACGTCCACGGGTATCAGCCGCAAGCTTCCGGACACCGAGCGCAAGCGTCTCAAGGAAATCTTGCGCGACATCGTGCCCGCCGACGCGGGCGTGATCATTCGCACGGCGTCCGAGGGGGTCAGCGAAGAAGAGTTGGCGCGCGACGTGACTCGTCTGCAGGCTCAGTGGGCCGGCATCGAGGAGCAGGCCGCGGCTGCGGACACCGGCAAGTCCGGCAACCCGCAGGCGTTGTACGAAGAGCCTGACATGCTGGTCAAGGTCATTCGTGATCTGTTCAACGAGGACTTCTCCAAGCTGGTCATCGAGGGCGAGAAGGCGCACACGACGGTCGAGAACTACATCAACTCCGTTGCGCCCGACCTGCTTCCGCGGCTCGAGAAGTACACGCCGAACAACGGTATCGACGTCTTCGCGGCTCGCCGTATCGACGAGCAGTTGGCCAAGGCACTCGATCGCAAGGTGTGGCTGCCGTCCGGCGGCACCCTGGTGATCGACCGCACCGAGGCCATGACCGTCGTCGACGTCAACACCGGCAAGTTCACCGGAGCCGGCGGAAACCTCGAAGAGACAGTCACCCGTAACAACCTCGAAGCGGCCGAGGAGATCGTTCGCCAGATGCGCCTGCGGGACATCGGCGGAATGATCGTCGTCGACTTCATCGACATGGTTCTCGAATCGAACCGGGACCTGGTCCTGCGTCGGCTCACCGAATGCCTGGGTCGCGATCGCACGCGCCATCAGGTGTCGGAGGTCACGTCACTCGGGCTCGTGCAGATGACGCGCAAGAAGTTGGGCACCGGATTGGTCGAGGCCTTCTCGACCACCTGTGAGCACTGCCACGGCCGCGGCATCATCGTCCATTCCGAGCCCGTCGAGGTGAAGTCCTCGGACGACGGAGGATCGCGTTCGGGCTCGCAGCGCAGTGATTCCGGTACCTCGCGCAAGAACAAGCGTGGCCGCGGAGACAAGTCGGCTTCGACCGAGTCCAACGGACAGGAAGCTCCGGCGCCGGAGGTTCCGGCCGTCGACGCGACGGTCAAGCGGGCTCATCCGGTGGCATTGGCGATGGCCTCGCATCACCACGACGACGACGAGACCGTCGCGGCCGACTCGACCGAGTCTGATTCCGCCGGTGTGTCTTCGGGGGACGATGCATCCAAAAGTGCCGATCGGCAACAAGATCGGCCGATCGATACTCCTGCTGCTGCTGAGCACCATGACGTTCCTGTTGTGGACTCTGCTGCGGAAGAAGTATCCGCAGTGGACAACGAGTCGGCCGCAGCTTCGACCGAAGCAGCTCCGCGCGGTCGTCGGCGTAGTCGCCGGGCGTCGCGGGCAGCGTCGGCACCGGTTGCCGAGGCAGCTCCCGAGGTGGGCACGGTCTTCGTGATTCCGACTCCGGAACCCGTGGTGGACGCGGTCGCGGAAAACGTTCCGGCTCCGGCCACCGAAGTTCCGGCCGAGGAAGAAGTTGTCGTCGTCAAGAGACCCCGTCGCAGGCGTGCAGCAGCACGTCCCGCAGGTCCTCCGGTAGACGGAGAGTAAGAACTACTGGCTTTCGGTCGGTTGGATGACTTCGCGATGAGCGAGGACATCCAACCGCTATCCGAAGTTTCAGCTGGTAGAAGCAGTACAGAGTAGTAAGCACCACCCCTCGGCGGGGCGGTTTGACCCTGACGGTTGCTTTCCCGTAACCTTGGAGGGTCGCCACCCGGCGGTAGAGATTCCGTGTGCCTAGAGTGCGCGTGAATGTCCCGGTACGTCAGTGCCGAGCCGAGGTGACATAAACCAGACCAGTCGCGATGCATTTGAAGCCTCAGGCAGCAGCGCGAGCAAGTTCGAAGAAGCAAGGGGTAGCCCTCCGATGGCAACGTACGCGATCGTCAAGACCGGCGGAAAGCAGTACAAGGTCGCTGTTGGTGACCTCGTCAAGGTCGAGAAGATCGAGGGTGAGCCCGGCACTGCTGTCTCGCTTGCTCCCGTTCTCGTGGTCGACGGATCCGACCTGACCACCGACGCGGCCAAGCTGGCCAAGGTCGCAGTCACCAGTGAGATCGTCGAGCACACCAAGGGCCCGAAGATCCGCATCCACAAGTTCAAGAACAAGACCGGTTACCACAAGCGTCAGGGCCACAGGCAGCCGATCACGGTGCTCAAGGTCACGGGCATCAAGTAACCAGTTCTTTCTAGCTAATTTCACCCGAGGAGGGTCAATAGCATGGCACATAAGAAGGGTGCATCCAGCTCCCGTAACGGTCGCGATTCAAACGCCCAGCGCCTCGGCGTGAAGCGCTTCGGCGGCCAGTCGGTCAGCGCAGGCGAAATCCTGGTTCGCCAGCGCGGCACGCACTTCCACCCCGGCGTCAACGTCGGCCGTGGCGGCGACGACACCCTGTTCGCTCTCGCTGCCGGTGCAGTCGAGTTCGGCCAGAAGCGTGGACGCAAGACCGTGAACATCGTTCCGGCCGTCGTTGCGGCTGAGGTCTAGTCTTTCTCGCTAGTTGTGCGTCATCGGTTCTACTTCGGTAAGCCGGTTCTGCTTTCGGTAAGAGAGTGACGCGTTCCAAGCTCCCGATAGGGGCGGACCAGGGTTGAAATAACCCGGTCCGCCCCTATCGTTTGTTTAAGCAGTACCCGTTTTGCCCCGAGCAACCCTGCTCACCAGAAGTTCAGCTCATCGCGTGAGACCCGCAATTGACTGAGGAAGGATCCGGCAGTCATGTCCCGATTCATTGACCGTGTTGTGCTGCACGTCAGCGCTGGAAAAGGCGGCAATGGTTGCGCCTCCGTACACCGCGAGAAGTTCAAACCGCTCGGCGGTCCGGACGGTGCCAACGGAGGTCGCGGTGGCGACGTCATCCTTGTGGTCGACGAGAACATCCACACCCTCCTCGACTTTCACTTCCATCCCAACGCGAAGGCGACCAACGGCAAGCAGGGCGCCGGCAGCAACCGCGAGGGCGCAAACGGTGAAGACCTCATCCTCAAGGTTCCGGATGGAACTGTGGTTCTCGATACCGACGGCAACGTGCTTGCCGACCTCGTGGGAGTCGGTTCGCGCTTCGACGCCGCTCAGGGCGGCCGCGGCGGACTCGGCAACGCAGCGCTGGCGTCGAAAGCCCGCAAGGCTCCCGGTTTCGCACTCCTCGGTGAGGACGGTGTCGAGCGTGACCTGGTTCTCGAACTCAAGGCGGTAGCCGACGTCGGTCTGCTCGGATTTCCCTCTGCCGGTAAGTCTTCGCTGGTGTCCGTTCTCTCTGCGGCCAAGCCGAAGATCGCCGACTACCCCTTCACCACTCTGGTCCCCAACCTCGGCGTCGTCTCGAGCGGTGACACCACCTTCACCGTCGCCGACGTGCCCGGGCTGATCCCCGGTGCAAGCGAAGGCCGCGGTTTGGGCCTGGACTTCCTGCGCCACATCGAACGCTGCGCCGTATTGGCGCACGTGATCGACTGCGCCACCCTCGATCCGGGACGTGACCCGATATCCGACATCGACGCCCTGGAAGCAGAGCTGGCCGCGTACACGCCCGCGCTCTCCGGCGACTCGGGACTCGGTGACCTCGACAAGCGCCCGCGCGTCGTCATCCTCAACAAGACCGACGTTCCCGAGGCCGCCGAATTGGCCGAAATGGTCACGCCTGAGATCGAAGCTCGCGGATGGCCGGTCTTTACCATCTCAGCGGTGAGCCGAGAAGGATTGCGACCGTTGACATTCGCGCTGGCGAAGATGGTCCGCGACTACCGCGAAGCTCATCCGAAGCCCGAGCCGAAGCGCCAGGTCATTCGCCCGGTCAAGGTCAAGGATTCCAGCTTCACCATCGAGAAGGATCCCGATATTCCCGGTGGGTTCGTCGTCCGAGGCACCCGCCCGGAGCGGTGGATTCGTCAGACCGCCTTCGACAACGACGAGGCCGTTGGTTACCTCGCCGACCGTCTTGCTCGATTGGGCGTCGAGGACGCATTGGTCAAGAAGGGCGCTCAGCCAGGAGCTTCCGTCACCATCGGTGACGTCAGCTTCGAGTGGGAGCCGATGACGCCGGCCGGTATCGATCTGACCCGCACGGGCCGTGGAACCGACCCGCGTCTCGATCAGGTGGAGCGCATCGGCGCCGACGAGCGCAAGCACGCGCGTCGTGTCCGCCGCGGCTTGCTCGACGAAGACGCCTGACCCACGCGATTTCAGGACGAAAACCGAAGAGAGGGAACGGGACTGTGCTCGGGTCCACCAGGGAGTCGATAGCGTCGGCTCACAGTATCGTCGTGAAGATCGGGTCGTCTGCGCTCACCAGTCTGGTGGCGGGACTCGATACTCACCGACTCGATCTGTTGGCCGATGCCATCGAGGCTCGCATGCGTGCGGGTTCCGATGTCGTCGTTGTCTCGTCCGGTGCCGTCGGCGCCGGACTGGCGCCGCTGGGACTGACCAAGCGACCGCGGGATCTCGCGACCAAGCAGGCTGCGGCCAGCGTCGGTCAGTTGGCTCTGGCTCACGCCTGGGGTACGTCGTTCGCCCGTTACGGGCGTACCGTCGGGCAGGTTCTACTCACGGCTGACGACATCGCTCGACGGACGCAGCACCGCAACGCCCAACGGACACTCGATCGTCTACGGGCATTGCACGCGGTGGCGATCGTGAACGAGAACGACACCGTTGCCACCACCGAACTTCGATTCGGTGACAACGATCGGCTGGCTGCACTGGTTGCTCATCTGGTCGGCGCCGACGCGTTGATCCTGTTGTCGGATGTGGACGGACTGTACGACGGGGATCCCCGAAAGGGCGATGCCACACTGATTCCCGAGGTCAACAGTCCCGAGGATCTCGACGGTGTGGTTGCCGGTTCGGGTGGCGCCCTCGGTACCGGAGGCATGGCGTCGAAGCTCTCAGCAGCACGCCTGGCCGCTGATTCCGGCGTGCCGGTTCTGCTCGCGGCAGCATCGGACGCTGCGCAGGCACTCAGTGGTGCCGATGTCGGAACGGCATTTGCGCCGCGGCCGACGCGATTGTCGGCCCGCCGATTCTGGGTTCGTCACGCCGCTGACACATCGGGTGACCTCCACCTCGACGAAGGCGCCGTCCGCGCGGTCGTGTCCAAGCGTCGAAGCCTGCTGTCCGCTGGCATCGTCGGTGTATCCGGTGACTTCCACGCCGGCGACGTCGTGTCCCTGATGGGGCCGGGGGAGAAGCCCGTCGCCCGGGGTGTCGTTGCGTTCGACGCTGCGGAGATCGAGGAGATCCTGGGGCGCTCCACCACCGATCTACCGGCCGACATGCAGCGTCCTGTGGTTCACGCGGACGACTTGGTGGCGCTGTAGCTTTCGTGCTCGACGAGGGCGGAAAGTGCTTCAGCGCAACCGACTTCGAGCTTGAGGTCGGCGAATTCGTCGCCGCGAGTCGTGCCTCGATTGACGATGGCGATCGGCTTCCCGGTCTTGGCGGCATGCCGGACGAAACGTAGGCCGGACATCACGGTCAACGACGACCCGGCTACCAACAGTGCGTCGGATTGGTCGACGAGGCTGTATGCACGGGCGACGCGTTCCTTGGGGACGGATTCGCCGAAGTAGACGATGTCCGGTTTGAGTAAGCCACCGCACACGGCGCAATCCACGACGCGAAAGTGTGCGGTGGATTCGATCACGGCATCTGCGTCGGGTGCGATTTCGACTCCTGTTGCAGCAGCGACTGTTTCGGCGAATCCGGGATTGGCTTCTTCCAGTCTCTCCGCGAGAGTGGTGCGGGAGATCAGCCGCTGGCAGCTCAGGCATCGAACCTGCGCGTAGGTGCCGTGGAGGTCGATGACGTTTCGCGCGCCGGCCTTGGTGTGCAGTAGGTCGACGTTCTGGGTGATCACGCCGACGGCTCGCCCTGTTCGTTCCAGTGCCGCGACGGCCCGGTGGCCCTGGTTGGGGCGGGAGCTGTCCATGTATCGCCAGCCGATGTGGTTGCGCGCCCAGTAGTGCCGCCGAAACGCCGGATCGCCGATGAACTGCTGGAACGTCATCGGATTGCGCGGGGGTGAATCAGGTCCGCGGTAGTCCGGGATTCCGGAGTCGGTGGAGATGCCGGCGCCTGTCAGAACTGCCAGGCGACGGCCGGCCAGGAGCTCGGGGAGGGCGTAGAGGCGGCTGTTGTCGGTAGGCACCGTTCCAGGATAGGCGCGTGTGCGAGACGGGGGCGCGGAGGAAGTCCGAAATGTTCAATAGAACACGTGTGCGATCGCCAATACTCGTACACATGAACACAGTGAACCCGATCCCTGCTGGTTACCGCACGATCACTCCCTACCTTGCGGTGCCGGACGGCCATGCCGCACTCGACTACTACAAACGAGCACTTGGAGCTGAGATAGTCGATGCGATGAACGCACCTGACGGCTCCCTCATGCATGCGGAGATCCGGATCGGCGATTCGATGCTGCAGCTTTCGCAGGAGATGCCGGACTTCGGTCTCAAATCACCGCAGGACGGCTGGGTGCATTCGTCAATCGTCGTCTACACCGAGGACACGGACGAGTTTGTCGCTCGGGCAGTCGCCGAGGGAGGCACGCTGGTCACGGCTGTGGCCGATACATTTTCGGGCGACCGGCATGGAGTGTTTCTCGATCCGTTCGGCCACAGGTGGGCAGTATGCACGAAGGTCGAGGATGTACCTGCCGAAGAGGTCGCTCGCCGGGCGCGGGCGCTCTTCTTTCCGGAGACGCAGTCGCCACAGTAATTTGTGGCAACCGTGGTCCGAGCATTCGAGCTTCGGCGGCGTGCTCAGTATCCGGCTACGGGGTCCACGAGGGCAGCCAGCGCCTCACCCTTCGCGAAGCGGGTCACGTTCTTGGAGACGTGATCCGCGAACGCGGCGGGGCGAACGCCTGGCGGATTGGAATCGTGGGGTGTGATGATCGCATTCGTCAGATCCCACAGTGGGTGACCGTCCGGGAGGGGTTCGGGATCGGTGACGTCGAGACCGGCGCCGCCGATCTGTTCCGACTCGATGGCCTCGACCAGTGCGTCGGTGTCGACCAGTGATCCGCGCGCGACATTGATCACCCAGGAATGGGGTTGCATCGCCGCCAACTGCGCACGGCCCACGAGGTGACGGGTGGCCGGGGTGGCGGGCGCAGCAATCACGAAGTGATCTGCGCGAGAATAGATTTCATCCATCCTGGATGCGGGGTACGTCGAGATCGCCCCGGGGACCGGGCTACCGGAACGATTGACTGCGATGCTGTCCGCCCCCTGCGCGGCCAGCATCGGAATCAGCGCGCGGCCGATACCGCCTGCGCCGATGATCGCAACCGTCGAGCCACGAAGGGTGCCGATCTTGGGAAAGAACTCGAACTGACGCCACGTTCGAGCCTCGATGTGTGCAGGCAAGTGGCGAACTCCGGCCAAGAGAAGCATGAGTGCATGCTCGGCCACCGACGCCGAAAACGCACCGGCCGCCGAGGTCCACGTGATTTCTGTGTCCTTCGGAATCACACCGGAGTCGAACCAATCCTCGATTCCCGCCGACGGAAGCTGCACCCACCTGACCGACGCCGGTAACTCCGACGGAAAGGTCTCGGGTGAGCCCGCCCAGATCAGGGCGTCCGCAGTGTCGATCGGACTGATCAGACCACCGCCCCGAAGCACCGCGCTGTCGAGCAGTGCATCGGGGACGGGGCCGATCGCTACGCGTGGAGAGGTGTCAGTCGCCATGACTAGACGCTACGCGGGGACCTCCACCAGTGGGTAGACACCGTTCTCGTCGTGCACCTCACGCCCGGTGACCGGCGGATTGAACACGCACAGCATGCGCATCTGCGTGTCCGGCTCGACGCGGTGACGCTCGTGGCCGTTGAGCAGGTACATCGACCCCGGTGCGAGATCGTATTCCTTGTTGTTGTCGAGGTCGATCAGCTTGCCGGTGCCCTCGACGAGCCAGACAGCCTCGACGTGGTTGGCGTAATGGAACTCGTTGACCGAACCCGCCTTGATGGTGGTCTCGTGGAACGAGAACCCGACGCGGTCGCCGCCGAGGACGATGCGCTTGCTGCGCCAGTTTCCGTCCTCACTCGTGATGTCGCGGTCGGTGTCGGTGATCTCGGTGGTGGTGCGAACGATCATGGGAGAGTCCTTCCTCTAGCTGCAGACCTTGAGTGTCGCCTCGGCCAGGATGGAGAGGCCGTGCTCGAGCTCGTCGTCGGTAATCGTCAGTGCGGGAAGCAGTTTCACAACCTGGTCGGAGGGTCCGGAGGTCTCGGCGAGCAATCCCTCGTCGAATGCCAACTGGCAGACCTTGCCGGCGCGCTCGGGCTGTTCGAAGACGAGGCCCTGAACCAAGCCACGCCCGCGGTGCGAGACCTCGCCGGGGAACTGATCGGAGAGGTTGGCGAAGCATTCGCTGATGCGTGCGCCCTTCTTCAGCGTCGTCTTGGTGAGGGCGTCGTCGGACCAGTAGTGGTCGAGTGCCACCTTGGAGGTGACGAACGCCGGGTTGTTGCCGCGGAATGTGCCGTTGTGCTCGCCCGGTCCCCAGACGTCGAGTTCACGCTTGAACAGCGTGAGCGCCATCGGCATTCCGTAGCCGCTGATCGACTTGGACAACGTGACGATGTCGGGAACGATTCCGGCCTCTTCGAAGGAGAAGAACGGGCCGGTACGGCCGCAACCCATCTGGACGTCGTCGACGATCAACAGGATTCCGCGATCCGAGCACAGTGTTGCCAGCGCCCGAAGCCATTCGGGGCGAGCGACATTGACGCCACCTTCACCCTGCACGGTTTCGACGATCACTGCCGCGGGGCGGTTGATTCCACTGCCGGAATCATCGAGAACGCGGGAGAACCACTGGAAGTCCTCGGTGACGCCGTCGAAGTAGTTGTCGAAGGGCATCGGTGTCGTGTGCACGAGGGGGACACCGGCGCCCGCGCGCTTCATCGAGTTACCGGTCACGGAGAGTGCACCAAGTGTCATTCCGTGAAATGCGTTGGTGAAGTTGATGACTGCCGAACGTCCGGTGACCTTGCGAGCCAGCTTCAATGCAGCCTCGACGGTGTTCGAGCCGGTCGGGCCGGGGAACTGGACCTTGTAGTCCAGTCCGCGTGGCTCGAGGATGTTGCGCTGAAAGGTCTCGAGGAATTCGCGTTTGGCGACAGTGGACATGTCGAGGCCGTGCGTGATGCCGTCGTTCATGATGTAGTCGACCAGTGCGGACTTGAGCACCGGGTTGTTGTGACCGTAGTTGAGTGCGCCGGCGCCGGCGAAGAAATCGAGGTAGTCGCGTCCGTTCTCGTCACGAATCCAGGATCCGGATGCGCTGGTGAACACTGCGGGCCAGTCACGGCAGTAGCTGCGAACCTCGGACTCGAGGGTTTCGAAAATGCTTGCTTCGTTGATATTCATATCTTCTTTGTTCCTCCGGGGCATGCTGTATGCCGAGCGCGAAGTGCGCTAGGCGCCGATCGTGTAAAGATCTTCGGCTTCGTGTCCATCGGGAAAATCGTTGGGCGAGAACAAGGTCTGCCTGGTTATCGGTACTTCGCGCCGACGTGCGAGCGCGGTGAAGAGTGCGATCGAAGCCTCGTTGTCGGGGCTGATCGTGGTCTCCAGATGTGTAACACCCAGTGGGGCAGTGCGATCCATCAAGTCGGACAGCATACGGGCAGCAATTGCCTTGCCGCGCTGGTCTTCGTCGACCGCAACTTGCCACACGAACAGGGTTTCCTGAGCGCTGGGACGGGTATAACCGGAAACGAATCCGACTACGCGGCCGTCTACCTCCGCGACGATGGACGTCGCGCTGAAATCCCTGCACCACAACAGGTATGCATAACTCGAATTGAGGTCGAGCACCTTCGAATCACGTGCGATCTCCCAGAGCCGGACTCCGTCATCGATCTGTGGGCTTCTGAACAACACCGCGTCCGGCGCGGTGGTCGGGATAGCTCTCGTATCAACAGGCTTCATCGGTCATCTGAACGTAACAATCATTGCTGTCGAAGTCATGCAGATGTCCGTTTCGGGCCGTGTGGAACCCGTTGCGCCCCAGGTGAGGACATGAATGTGATGGTGCTCACATTATGTAACTTTTGCCGTTGTCGGAGCGACTATTTCGGGCAAAAACTCGCTATTTCGGGCTTGCGAGCGCCAACGGAAGTACAGAGTGAGCACCAGCCTGTCGAAGTGCGCGTGCGGCCATCGTGAAAGTCCAACCGGTATCGGCGATTGCGTCGACAAGAAGTATCGGTCCCTGGTGGATGCTCATGTCCGGGACTTCCCAAACATCGACCAGTCCGGACACGCGATAGGCGGAGTTCGCTGCCGACACCGGAGGGTGGTCGGGGCGCAAGCGAAGGGTGCCCAGGTCGGTCAATCGCCCGACCTCGGCCAGCTTGGCAGCCAGGCTCGACACCAGCAACGGATGCGTCGTGGATTCGAGGGCCATGACACCGGTGGGGCGCTCGGCCCAATTCCAGGCCGCCAGAACGCTGATACACGCGCTGACCACCGCATCGGGTACCTCGGCGTCGGGACCGTCGAAAAGCGCGCGGAGACGTTGACCCCAGCCCAGGTCCGACATCCGTCCGAGAATGCGCCCGGTTTCGGGCCCCTCGGTGATCTTCCCGGACAGCTTGACGCCCAGCTTGCTCAGGCCGGTCGGCCACATCTTGCGCGGCTCCAGGTCGAATCCGGGGCGCTGCAAGCGCGCCCGAGTCTCGTCGAGGGCAGCGGTGTCGACAGTGGTGTCGTAGCGATTGCCTGTGCAGTTGTCACAGCGACCGCACTGTGAGTTCTCCGAGGTCAGACCAGGATCGTCGAGTTGTTCACGCAGGAAGGTCATTCGACACGTCGTGATGCTCTGGTACTCGACCATTGCGGCCTGCTCGGCCTGGCGAGCGTCGTCGAGTCGGCCGTAGCGCTCGGCGTCGTACACCCAGGGTTCGCCGGTGCTGATCCACCCGCCCTTGACGCGTTTGACCGCGCCGTCGACGTCGAGGACTTTGAGGACCATCTCGAGACGCGTGCGATTGAGCTCCACCAGAGGTTCGAGTGCCGGTGTCGACGTGGCCTTTTCGGTGTCGAGGTGTTCGATGACGCTGCGGACCAGGTGCTCGCGGGGGAAGGCGACCGAGGCGAAGTAACTCCAGATCTGCTTGTCCTCGGCGCCAGGCAGGAGGATCACGTCTGCCCTGTCGGTGGAACGACCGGCGCGGCCCACCTGCTGGTAGTACGAGATCGGCGACGACGGTGCGCCGAGGTGGACGACGAACCCGAGATCAGGCTTGTCGAAGCCCATCCCGAGTGCCGAGGTGGCCACCAGAGCCTTGACGCGATTACCCAACAAGTCCTGCTCGAGAGATTCACGTTCAGTGGGATCGGTCTGGCCCGTGTAGGCGGCGACAGTATGGCCGCGCTCGGAGAGCAGGCTTGCGAGGTCGCGCGCGGCCGAAACCGTCAGCGTGTAGATGATGCCCGATCCCGGCAGCGTCTCGAGCATGTCGGCAAGCCAGGCAGCGCGCGCCGTCGCCTCCGGAATGTGGACTACAGAGAGGTGAAGCGACTCGCGTTCGAGCCCGCCGCGAAGGACGAGGGTTTCCTCACCGCCGACGCCGAGTTGGGCGGACACGTCCTCGACGACGCGGTTGTTGGCCGTCGCCGTGGTTGCGAGGACGGGAATGCCCTCGCCGAGTTCGGCGATCAAGGTCCTGATGCGGCGGTAGTCGGGACGGAAGTCGTGGCCCCAGTCGGAAACGCAGTGAGCCTCGTCGACCACTACCAAGCCGGCATCAGCTGCCAGGGCCGGGAGCACCTGATCGCGGAAGTCAGGGTTGTTCAGGCGCTCGGGGCTGACCAGAAGGACGTCGAGATCATTGGCTGCGACGCGGGCATGGATGTCGTCCCATTCGGTGACGTTGCCCGAATTGATGGTTGCGGCGCGCACTCCGGCACGTTCGGCAGAACTGACCTGGTTTCGCATCAGGGCCAACAACGGAGAGACGATGACGGTGGGGCCGTGGCCCGTTGCCCGGAGCAGCTTCGCCGAGATGAAGTAGACCGCAGATTTGCCCCAGCCGGTCCGCTGTACGACGAGCGCGCGTTTGCGCTGCACCACCAGCGCCTCGATGGCCGTCCACTGGTCCTCGCGTAGCCGGGCATCCGGCCCCGCGAGTTCGCGGAGCAGCCGCTCGGCTTCGTCGCGCATGGCTGGGGCAGTGGCGGTGGTCATGGACCCCATGGTGCACGACCCTGCCGACACGTGCGGGCTTCAGGCCTTGGCAACAGGTTCCTGTAGCTCGGTGACCCAGCCGTCGACATCCTCCGGGCACGCCAGCGTCACCTCACGGCTGGGGCCGGCATTGCGGTATCCCGCTGCGTCGATCCATTGAGCCAGTGCCTGATAGGCGGGCAGACAGTTGTCCATCGAACCCTTGTGCATCAGCGAGGCCACGTGCTCTTCGGCCCGCAGGTCCACCACAGCGAACTCGTAGTCGCCCTCGGGATCCGCGTCTACCGGCAGCGCGGCATGCACGACGACGTTCTCGTCGTCACCGGCATCCTCGTAATACGCGACGGCGGGTCCGATCGCGGCGATACCGGCGCGATCCAAACCGGTACAAAGCCGCTCGTACAACCCGCGAACCACCGGGCCGATCGACGACGGATCCATCGTCTTGGCGGTACCGGTCAACTCCGCGACCCGCAGCGCCGGAACGGACTTGATCACAACCTCGTATGCGGACATCTGTCCCTCACTTTCGATGATGCGGAGGCGCGCCTGTACATGCGCCAGTCGCGCGGTGTCTTCCTGGATTCGGGTTTCGAGTTCTGCTCGGCGAAGCGTGAGCATCCCGCGGATCTCGTCGACGGTGACCGCCGACTCCACCACTTGCTGGACCTGGGCCAGAGTCAGGCCCAACTCCTTGAGAGCGACGATGCGGTTGAGCAGCGCCAACTGGCCCGCGGTGTACGAGCGATACCCGGTGGATGCGTCGACCCTCGCGGGTGTGAGCAGGCCGATGGCGTCGTAGTGGCGGAGCATGCGCACCGACACACGACCTGCTCTCGCAAAGTCTCCGATGCTCAACATTGTTGCTCGCCCCGTTTCTCTCTCACGAACCCGATACCTACAGGTTTACGACCTCACACGGTGTCAGGGTCAAGCTGTCGGTTCAGGACTTTTTCGATCGCAGCGCGAGTGGGTGACGACACCGACGCGCCGCGGGCCGTCGTCGCCAGACTTCCCGCCGTGGCAGCAAACTGCAGGGCGCGGTCCTGGCCCTGCACCCACTCCACGGCGAAGGCGCCGGTGAAAGCATCGCCTGCGCCAGTTGTGTCCACGGGTGTCACGGCCGGGGAGTCGGCGTGGATTGTCTCCTCGCCCGACCGGAGATCCGCGCCGCCGGCCCCGAGCGTCGTGACGAGGTATCGGACGCGACCGGTGACCGCGGCCAACTGCTCCGACTCGGTCTGGTTGACGATCAGGATGTCGACAGACTCGATCAGGGCGCCCGGAAGGTCTTGTACCGGTGAAGGATTGAGGATGACAGTTGTTCCGTTGGCACGCGCGTGCCGGGCCGCTGTGGTGACCGTGTCGAGGGGTATTTCGAGTTGGCACAGGAGAACGTCGGCGTGTGCGATCGCGTCGAGGTCTACTTCGGACAATGAGGTGACCGAGGAATTGGCGCCCGGGACGACGATGATGTTGTTCTCCGCGTCCTCGCTCACGGTGATGGCGGCAACGCCGCTCGGGCCGTCGACACTACGAAGCAACGCGGTGTCGACCCCGGCGTCTTGCAGGGTCTCGCGCAATTGGGTGCCGAAACCGTCGTCGCCGACCGCGCCGACGAACGACACGTCCCCACCGGCCTTCGCGGCGGCGATGGCCTGGTTGCTGCCTTTGCCTCCCGCCGCGGTGGCAAAGGCAGTGCCGAGCAGCGTTTCTCCCGGAGCTGGGAATCTGGACACTGACGTGGTCAGATCCATGTTGATACTGCCGACGACGACGATTCGAGGCGTGCTCATACCTCGAGGTTATCGGCCTTCATTCTCTTTCGACGAACCTTGCGGATGATCCGACGTGCTTCCTCGTCGGTGGCGACGGAGGGCGGAGAGCCGTCGAGTGGCTTGCGTGCGGTCTCGGGGATCATCAGGACTGCGATACCGCCGATCACGGCGGCGATCATCATGTACATCGGTGCGACCAAGTTGCTGCCCGTTGCACTTTCGAGGGCGGTGAGCACCAGGGGAGTGGTCCCGCCGAAGATGGAGACCGCGAGGTTGTATCCGATTGCCAAGCCGCCGTACCTGATTCCGGTCGGAAACAGTGCGGGAAGCACGGACGGGAACACACCGACGAACAGCAGGAGCAAGCCGCCGAGAATTGCGAGTCCCAGGAAGACCGTCACGTAGTTGCCGACGCCGATCAGAAGGTAGGCAGGCAGGGACAGGACGAAGAATCCGATGAAACCGCTGAGCAGCAAGGGTTTACGCCCGACGCGGTCCGAGAACTTTCCGACGTAGCTGATTCCCATCATCATCACGATCATGACGATGATCATCAGAACGAGTCCGTGGGATTCGTCGTAACCCAACGTGTTGGTCAGATACGTCGGCATGTAGCTGAGCAGTCCGTAGTGAGCGATGTTGTACGTGGCCACCAGGACGATGCACAGAACAAGCGGACGCCAGTTGTCGACGAGAGTTTCGCGTAGTTTCTTGCCTGTGGATTCATCTGCGAGGGAGCGCTCTTCGGCCTGCTCCATCATCTGGAATGCGGGGGTTTCCTCCAAACGCAGACGGAGGTACAGGCCGATGAGACCCAGAGGTCCGGCAATGAGGAAGGGGATGCGCCAGCCCCACTGGAGTAGGTCCTCGGCACTGACGACGGTCTGGATGATCGTCACGATGCCCGCTGCCGCCACATATCCTGCCAGAGTCCCGAATTCGAGGAAGCTGGCGAAGAAACCGCGGCGCTTGTCCGGTGCGTATTCGGCGACGAACGTACTGGCTCCGCCGTATTCGCCGCCGGTGGAAAAGCCCTGCAGTAGGCGTAGGAGTACCAGCAGGATCGGGGCGGCGATACCGATGGATTCGTAGCTCGGGATGAGGCCGATGGCGAAGGTGCTGCCCGCCATCAGAATGATGGTGGTGGCCAGGACTTTCTTGCGTCCGATGCGGTCACCGAGTGGACCGAAGAACAATCCGCCGAGTGGGCGGACGATGAAGGCTGCCGCAAAAATTGCAAAGGTAGAGAGGAGTTGAGCGCTGCCGCTCGCGTCCGGGAAGAACACTTTTCCTATAGTGGTAGCTAGATATGCGTAAACGCCGAAATCGAACCACTCCATGGCATTTCCGAGCATCGTTGCCTTGACAGCGCGCTTGACGGACGCATTGTCGGTGACGCAGACATCGGGTGATTCGGCCACTTCGAGAGCGCTTATCGAGTTCTCTGGTGTAGTCATGACATGCGCTCCCCAGCGCAATCATCGAACCGAGCGGGGCACGTACCTGATGCACGCATCTTTTCGTTGCCCACTCGCCGATGAGCCGGTCGGGAAATCGAGCGTCCGCGTGCCCTGTGGCTCGTTGCGACCCCCGTCGCACGGCTCTGGCCCGCGGCAGTGTCCGGAGCCCACAGGGCTCCGGACTACCGGCAAGTAAGACGCTTACGCTATCAAAGTTGTGCGCGGGAGCCGATTTTCGGGCTAGAAGGCGCGGGCGTACTGCGACGGGATATGCGGTCCTACCTCGGCGTTCAGTTCACGGGCCGCCCGGCGCGCCCAGTAGGGATCACGCAACAGTTCGCGGCCGAGGAGCACCGCCACTGCGCTTCCGTCTTCGACGATCTTCTCGGCCTGTTCGGGTTCGGTGATGAGGCCGACGGCGGCGGCCGGTAGCAGGCTCTCGTTCTGCAGGCGACGGGCGAACGGAACCTGGTATCCCGGCTCCACCGGAATCTTGGCCGCCGGTGAATTACCGCCGGTGGACACGTCGACGAGATCGACGCCGTAGTCGGAGAGGATGTTGGCGAGGGCAACGGTCTGATCCGCGGTCCAGCTGTCGACCTCGAGCCCACGCTCTTCCGTCAGCCAATCGGTCGCCGAGACCCGGACGAAGAGCGGTAGCTCGGCCGGCCACACCTCGCGGACTGCGCTCAGGATTTCGAGGAGCAATCGGATGCGGTTCTCGAAGCTGCCTCCGTAGCGGTCCGTTCGCTTGTTGCTCTCGGGGGAGAGGAACTGATGGATCAGGTATCCGTGGGCCGCGTGAATTTCCACGACCTTGAATTCGGCCTTCAATGCGCGGGTAGCCGCCGCTGCGAAGTCCGCGACGACCTTCTCGATGCCCTCCGTGGTGAGCTCGACCGGATCGGCAAGGTGACCGAACGGAACCGCGCTCGGGGCAACCGTCTGCCACGAGAGTCGGTCGTCGGCGGGCAGACTCTTGCCGCCGCGCCACGGAACCTGCGTCGACGCTTTGCGTCCGGCGTGGGCCAGCTGAATTCCGGGCACTGCGCCGAAGTACGCGAGTTGCGCGTTGATCTCGGCGAAGGCTTGCGCCTGCGTGTCGTTCCAGATCCCCAGATCAGCTGCCGATATGCGGCCTTCGGGATTGACGGCCGTCGCCTCGGTGAGAATCAGGCCGGTGCCGCCGATTGCACGGCTCACCAGATGCGTGCGATGCCACTCGTTGGGCACTCCGACCTGGTCGCCGATGACGTCAGCGGAGTACTGGCACATCGGTGCCATCCAGACGCGGTTCGGGATGGTGACGCCGCGCAGGGTCAAAGGCTCGAACAACACACTCACGGATGGCTCCTGACTCGAAGAAGAAGGTCGGTGGGTGTAACAGTGTCGCGCGCCGGAATTGTTCCCCGGCGGTCCGCCGAAATGTCCGCAGGCGGTCCGCCGAAATGTTCGCAGGCGGTCCGCCGGAATGGTCCCGGGTGGTCACAGCCTCGTTCCGCCGAGCAGGCCGTCACGGTGGGTGGTTAATGTGTATTCATGACCGCTGTGACTTCCAACGCAGAAACCGTCGACTCGAACGCGTCCGACACCAAGTCCGTCGTGCACGACGCCGCACGCCGAGCCCGTAAGGCTTCGCGCGTCCTGGCTCTGCTGACCACCGCGCAGAAGGATGCTGCGCTCAACGCCGCAGCCGACGCGGTACTCGCGGCAAGTGATCGGATTCTCGCGGCCAACGCTCTCGATATCGACACCGCGAAGGCGGGCGGCACCGAGGAATCGCTGCTCGACCGTCTTCGTCTGACCGCTGACCGGATCGAGGGCATCGCGTCGGGTTTGCGTCAGGTTGCCGGACTACCCGATCCGATCGGTGAAGTGCTTCGTGGATCCACTCTGCCGAACGGTTTGGAACTACGTCAGCAGCGCGTTCCGCTCGGTGTCGTCGGCATGGTCTACGAGGCTCGCCCCAATGTTACCGTCGACGCTTTCGGGCTGACTCTCAAGTCGGGAAATGCTGCGCTGCTTCGTGGTTCGTCCTCGGCAGTCAAGTCCAACGAAGCGTTGGTGGAGGCGCTACGCGCGTCGTTGGTTGCTCAGGGGCTCCCCGAGGACTCCGTTCAACTTCTGCCGAGTGCGGATCGTTCGACGGTCACGCACCTCATCCAGGCCCGCGGCCTCGTCGATGTAGTCATCCCGCGCGGCGGTGCCGGCTTGATCAGCGCCGTCGTGCGTGATGCCACCGTGCCCACCATCGAGACCGGTGTCGGTAACTGCCACGTCTATGTTCACTCGGCCGCCGATCTACTGATGGCCGAGAAGATTCTTCTCAACTCCAAAACCCGTCGGCCCAGTGTCTGCAATACAGCCGAAACCGTCCTGGTCGACGCTGCGATCGCCGAGACTGCCGTGCCGAAGCTGCTCCAAGCGCTCCAGATGCACGACGTCGTCGTGCACGGTGATCTGCCGGGACTGGTTCCCGCGACCGAGGACGACTGGTCGAAGGAATACCTCACCCTCGACGTCGCCCTCAAGGTCGTCAAGGACCTGGACGCTGCCGTCGAGCACATCGACCAGTACGGGACCGGCCACACCGAAGCCATCGTGACGTCCGATCTCTCGGCTGCCCGCGAGTTCACCGCTCGAGTCGACGCTGCGGCAGTGATGGTCAATGCGTCGACTGCCTTCACCGACGGTGAGCAGTTCGGGTTCGGCGCCGAGATCGGCATCTCCACCCAGAAACTGCACGCGCGTGGCCCCATGGGGCTACCGGAACTGACGTCCACCAAGTGGATCGTCTGGGGCGACGGGCATACCCGACCCGCCTGAAAAGTTCACCAGACTTGCCCCACCTCTCAAGGAGTTAACCGTGGACCGAGCACTTCCCGACACGACGCCGTTCTTCTCGACCGTCGACGACGTGATCGAACGGCTGGCCGAAACCGGCTATCTGTCCGACAAGGCCACCGCGACGGCAGTCTTCCTGGCCGATCGTCTGGGCAAGCCGCTGCTCATCGAGGGCCCGGCCGGTGTCGGAAAGACGGAACTCGCCCGCGCAGTCGCCCAGACCACGGGCGCAGAACTGGTGCGTCTGCAGTGCTACGAGGGCGTCGACGAGGCTCGTGCGCTGTACGAGTGGAACCACGCGAAGCAGATTCTTCGGATTCAGTCGGGCGGGGCGAGCGGAGCGAGGGGTGATGTCGCGGTCGACCACAGCTGGGATTCGACGAAGGCGGATGTGTTCTCGGAGGAGTTCCTGCTCGCTCGTCCACTGCTCAAGGCCATTCGCCGCGAGGACCCGACGGTGCTGTTGATCGACGAGACGGACAAGGCCGACGTCGAGATCGAAGGTCTGCTCCTCGAAGTGCTCAGCGACTTCGCGGTCACGATCCCCGAGCTCGGAACCATTACCGCCACCCGCAAGCCGTTCACGGTGTTGACCTCGAATGCCACTCGCGAACTCTCGGAGGCTCTGAAGCGTCGTTGCCTCTTCCTGCATCTCGACTTCCCGGACGCCGACCTCGAGCGTCGCATCCTCGCAAGCCGCGTGCCGGAGCTTCCTGAAGCGATTGCCGAGCAGCTGGTCAACACCATTCGTGTTCTTCGCGGAATGCAGCTCAAGAAGGTCCCTTCGGTATCCGAGACCATCGACTGGGGACGCACCCTTCTTGCTCTGGGCATGGACACTCTCGACGACGATGCCGTTCGCGCCACGCTCGGCGTGATCCTCAAGCACCAGTCGGACCAGGTGCGTGCCGCCGCTGAACTTCGGCTGAACTGAGGTCTGACATGGCTCCCGCAGCATCGACGTCGCCGCTCTCACCTGGCGGCCTGGCAGCGCCGCACGGGATTCCCGGTCACCTCGTCGATTTTGTCGAGGCTTTGCGACGACGCGGAATCATGGTCGGCCCGTCCGAGACAGTCGACGCCGGTCAGGTCATGTCTGTTCTCGACCTGCTCGATCGTGAAGCGCTTCGTGAAGGGCTGGCATGCTCGCTCCTGCGCAGGCCGACCCACCGGGCGACGTTCGACGCCGTCTTCGACCTGTGGTTCCCCAAGGCGATCGGTGACCGTGCGGTCGGCGACGTCGACGTCACACTGCCGCGCAAGCCAGACGGCTCGATCGACCTGCAGGCATTGCGTGAGCTGATCGCCGAACTGCTGACAGACGGCAGTGACGAGGCGATGGAGATGACCGAACTCCTGACCGCCGCGATGGTCGAGGAACTCGGGCAGTACCAGTCGAGCAACGGCCCGTCGTTCTCCGCCTATCAGGCGCTGCGTGACGTCGCCCCGGAGACGTTGCTCAACAAGATCCTGCAGGGCCTGCTCGGCAACCAGGAGGGTTCCGGGTCAGAGGGCAAGGACAACTCCGACTACCAGTCCGAGGTCGCCAAGCGCACGGCAGCGCAGCGCATCGCGGACTTCCGCAAGATGGTCGAGAAGGAAACGCGTCGACGCACAGCCGAGAATTTGGGCAAGGAGCGGGTCGCCACGTACGGCGTTCCGAAACTCGCCGAGGAAGTCGACTTCTTGCGAGCGTCCGATGCCGAACTCACCACGCTGAAGAAGAACGTCGCACCCCTGGCTCGCTTGTTGGCCAGTCGTCTCGCCGTGCGTCGTAGCCGCTCTCGCGCGGGTTCGATCGACCTACGTCGTACGTTGCGCAAGTCCATGTCGACGGGCGGAGTGCCGATCGATCTGGTGCAGCGCAAGCCGAAGCGGGCGCGGCCCGAACTTGTGGTGATGTGCGACGTGTCCGGCTCGGTGGCGGGGTTCAGCCATTTCACTCTGCTGCTCGTGAACGCTTTGCGCGAGCAGTTCTCGCGCGTGCGGGTGTTCGCGTTCATCGACACGACCGACGAGGTCACGCGGTTCTTCGACTCGAACGCAGACCTCGGATCAGCGATGTCACGGATGGTGCGTGAGGCCGAACTGATCACCTACGACGGCCACTCAGACTACGGACACGCCTTCGGAGTGTTCCAGGAGAAGTTTGCGCAGTCGATCACCAGTCGCACGTCGCTACTGGTACTCGGCGACGGTCGCAACAACTACCGCGATCCCAACCTTCAGTCGCTGTCGCAGATGGTGGCAGTAGCCAAGCACGCGCACTGGCTCAACCCCGAGCCGAAGGGGCAATGGGGAACGGGTGACTCCGCGGCGAAGGTCTACAACGAGGTCATCAGCATGCACGAGTGCCGCTCGGCCCAGCAGCTTGCCGACGTCGTGTCCCGTCTGCTGCCGGTCTGACCCGTAAGCTCGACACTCGTGCAGAAGGGACTATCGGTGGAACGTGCTCGACGCCTAGGAGTGATGGGTGGCACCTTCGACCCCATTCACCATGGCCACCTCGTTGCGGCCAGTGAGGTCGCCGACCGGTTCGGACTCGACGAAGTGATCTTCGTCCCCACCGGGCGGCCCTGGCAGAAGCAGGGGAAGGGCGTCAGTCCTGCCGAGGACCGGTACCTCATGACGGTCATCGCCACCGCCTCCAACCCGCGGTTTTCCGTCTCTCGGGTCGACGTCGACCGTGAAAAAGTGACGTACACCGTGGACACGCTGCGAGACCTCCGGGCCTACCACCCTGACGCCGAACTCTTCTTCATCACCGGTGCCGATGCGCTGGCCAGCATCCTTTCCTGGCAAGATTGGGAAGAGTTGTTCGCATTGGCGAAGTTCGTCGGGGTATCGCGACCGGGTTTCGATCTCAATGCAGAGCACCTGGCCGGTCACCTCGACACCATGCCCGCCGACGCGGTCACGTTGATAGAGATTCCGGCACTTGCCATTTCGTCGACCGAATGTCGGCGTCGGGCAAGTGAAGACCGCCCCGTCTGGTACCTGGTGCCGGACGGAGTGGTGCAGTACATCTCGAAGCGGAACCTGTATCGACCTGTCGACGCGGAGCGCCGCGACGGAGCTACAACGATGTCGGAGCCCGCACCGGGGAAGTCGGAAGCCGTCCCGGGCGCCGAATCGAGCTAGCCGAGCACAACAAGTACTTTCTGAAGACGAAACTGGAGAACATCGAGTGAGCGCAAACACCGAAGCCATCGACATGGCACGCATCGCGGCCTTGGCAGCCGACGAGAAGCTGGCCACCGAAGTGGTGGTGCTCGATGTGTCCGAACAGCTGGTCATCACGGACTGCTTCGTCATCGCATCTGCGACGAACGAGCGTCAGGTCAACTCGATTGTCGAGAACATCGAAGACCGTCTCCGCGAAGCGGGACACAAGCCGGTCCGCCGTGAAGGCACCCGCGAGGGCCGCTGGGCACTGCTCGACTACGCCGACATCGTCGTCCACGTCCAGCATGACGAGGAGCGCAACTTCTACGCTCTCGATCGTCTGTGGAAGGACTGCCCGACGGTCGAGGTCGAAGGCCTCGGACAGAACCGTCCCGGCCCCGCCGACGCCAACACGGTGTTCGAGACCGACACGGTTTCCGAGCCGGACGCGCAGGATCCCTCGCTGTGACTTCGTCGGCGCCCAGTGCGGCGTCGAACCCTGTCCGCCGGCTCATCCTGCTGCGTCACGGACAGACCGAATACAACGCCGACTCTCGGATGCAGGGGCAACTCGACACCGACCTGTCGGAGTTGGGACGCACGCAGGCCAAGAGTGCAGGTCCGGTGATCGCCGATCGCAGGCCGTTGACGATCGTGTCCTCGGATCTGCGTCGGGCGTACTTCACGGCCGTCGCAGTCGGTGATGCCGCCGGACTTCCGGTCCTCACCGACACGCGTCTGCGTGAGACACACCTGGGGGAATGGCAGGGCCTGACTCATCATGACGTCGACGAGCGCACTCCCGGTGTGCGATCTGCGTGGCGAGCGGATGCCACGTTGGCGCCGCCCGGCGGCGAAAGCCGAATCGACGTCGCGAATCGCAGCCTCCCCGTAGTTCACGAATTGCTCGACACGCACCCGGACTGGGCCGAGCGGCCCGTGGTTCTGGTGGCGCACGGAGGCTTGATCGCGGCACTGACAGCGGCATTGCTCGACCTACCCGTCGATCGCTGGGCCGTCCTCGGCGGATTGGGAAACACCAGTTGGGTGCAACTCAGTGGACATGGTGACGTCAAGTCGATCGAGTGGCGACTCGACGTATGGAATGCTTCTGCGAGTGTCGCAAATGACGTCCTCTGAAAGTGCCGACGGGCAGCGCCCCGTCCTCCTCGTACTCGCGGATTCGCTGTCGTATTTCGGCCCCAAAGGCGGCCTCGCGGCAGATCATCCACGCATCTGGCCCAACATCGTGGCCGACGAACTCGGCTGGGACGTCGAGTTGGTCGCCCGTATCGGATGGACGTGTCGCGACGCGTGGTGGGCACTGACTCAGGATCCTCGTGTGTGGGCGGCGGTGCCGCGGGCCGGCGCCGTCGTGTTCGCGGTCGGCGGGATGGACTCGCTGCCGTCCCCATTGCCTACCGCGCTCCGCGAGACCATCCGCTACGTTCGGCCACCCGCGCTTCGACGCGTGGTGCGCGAGGGTTATCAATGGCTGCAGCCGCGGCTTGCACCTCTGGGCCGCCCGGTCGCACTTCCGCCCAAGCTGAGCGTCGAGTATCTGGAAAGCTCGCGAAATGCGTTGGAGTACATGCGGCCGGAACTGCCGATGATCGCGACCCTGCCGTCAGTGCACCGCAGCGATGCCTACGCGAGCGTGCACGCCGGCCGGCCTGCCGCGGTGTCCGCGATCACCGAGTGGGCTACGGAGAAAGACGTTCCCGTAGTCGATCTCGCGGATGCAGTGCGTGACAACGTCTTTTCCGAGAACGGCAACCCCGACGGTATTCACTGGGGTTGGGACGGTCATGTCGGTGTAGCCCGCGCGATGATCGCTGCGATTCGCGGGGTGGAGTCGAAGAAAGTGGTTTCGCCGCAACTGGTATCACCGCCGAGCGAAGTCGGGTAGCAGAATGCCGGTCGTCGTCGTCACGGATTCCTCCGCCTGCATCCCGCAGGAGTCGGCCGACGCATGTGGGATTCAGGTGGTTCCGCTCCATGTGCTCCGTGACGGCTGCGACTTGCGTGAGGGTGTCGACGCAATGCCGAGCGACCTGTCAGGAGTGACAACGGCCGGAGCGTCGCCCGCCGAGTTGTCCGAAGCGTATGCACGCGCCCTGGACATGAGCGACGGTGACGGCGTTCTCGCCGTGCACATTTCACGGCAACTCTCGGGAACGTGGGAAGCCGGACGAGTCGCAGCCCAGGAATTCGGTGGCGCCGTCCGGATCGTCGATTCACAGTCCGCCGGTATGGGTTTGGGCTATCCGGCTCTCGAAGCTGCACGCTTGGCCGAGAAGGGCGCTTCACTCGAAGAGGCGTACGGCCGGGCGGTCGACGTAGCGAGCCGTGGGCGCTGCTACATCGTCGTCGACAAACTTGATCAATTGCGTAGGGGCGGACGAATCGGAACCGCGGCCGCACTGCTGGGCACTGCATTGGCGATGAAACCGATTCTGCATCTGGTGGACGGCAAGCTCGTGCTCGGCGAGAAGACACGTACCACCACCAAAGCTCTTGCAAGGTTGGTGGATTCGGCAGTCGAACGCGCCGGTCTCGGTCGTGTGGCGATAGCCGTGCATCACATGCGCGCGCGAGAGCGTGCGGACGGGATAGCCGAACAGTTGGCCGAGCGCATTCCCGATGTAGCGGAATCCGTCGTCACCGACTTCAGTGCGGTTATCGGAGCGCACGTCGGTGTCGGCGCGATCGGTGTTGTGGTGTGCCCGTTGCCGGAGATCGACACGAGCGCCTGATCGCTTCTCCACAATCCGCGAGTTCTCCACAGATACAAATTGTTCGTCGTTGGCGGCGAGGTCTCTCGTTAGCGTCCAGTCATGAGGATCAGCGAGGAGCGCGAGCGGGCGCGTGATCGCCTCGCGGCGATGGACGGCAACTACCGGCGGCGACACGAGGACGTCGACGAATTCGAGGATTCAGGGTCTTTCGAGAGGTCCCCCGAGTGGCTTCGGGACTTCGACGAGGACGACTACGACGCTCAGCCCGACTCGTCACGGTTCGACCGATTGCCCGAACATTGGCACGGTACACGTTGGCGCCCGAGTCGGTCGGCGACCTGGGTGTTGGCGATCGTTGCAGTTCTGGCTACGGCAATCGGCTTGTTCGCCGTGTGGTGGGATTCTCCGAGCCTGCAGGCGGTCCCACCGTTGCCCTCGCCCCAGAATGTCACGGAGAAGAATGTGACTGCCGGCGATTGTGAATCAGCCAGTCCTGTACCGACCGGCGTCGTGGCAGAGCAGCCGCCCGAGGCTGTGGTGGTCAGTGTCGTCGGGCTCGTGCGCACGCCTGGGCTTGTCAATCTTCATTCGGGCTCGCGCATCGCCGACGCGCTTGCTGCGGCAGGTGGCGTGCTCGACGGAGCGGAGACGGTGGGCCTGAATCTGGCTCAGAAACTTGTCGACGGCGATCAGATCGTGGTTGGTGCGGCCGATCAGTCCGGTGGTGTTTCTTCGAGTACCACTGCAGGAGGGACCAGCCCCGCAGCTACAGGGGAATCCGGCGGGGCTGGGCTGGTGAACCTCAATACCGCCACCGAGGCCGAACTGGACGAGCTTCCCGGGGTAGGGCCGGTAACGGCTGCGGCGATCATCTCCTGGCGCACATCCAACGGAAAATTCACGGACATAGAACAATTGGGGGAAGTCGACGGGATCGGCCCGGCAAGGTTGGCCAAATTGCGAGTGCTGGTGTCGGTGTGAACGAACCGGAAGCCTCGCCGGTCCTCGACGCTCGACTGCTTCTGTCGGCGGTCGCGGTGTGGGGGAGCAGTGCGGTGGGGATCCTGTTCGGCCCGGTCGCCGCGTGGGTACTGGCGGTGGCGTGTGCGGTTCCAGCGGCACTCCTCACTTACGTGGTTGTGCGCCGGACATCAGCGGGGTGGGTACGAATCATGTTGGTTGCATTGCTGTTCGGTGCCGGGTGTAGTGCCGTCGGCGGGTGGCGGGCGTCCGAGGCGGAGAGGCACCCACTGACCCGAGCCTCTCTCGAGGGAGCTTGGGTGAGTGTCGAAGTGGAACCCTCGGAGGATCCGCACGCGGTCTCCGGCGCGGTGGGTCAAGGTCAGGTCGTCTTCAGGGCAACCGTCAATTCGGTGACTGCCCAGAACCGCAGGTACTCCGGAGGCGGCTTGGTCACCATCCGGGCGCCCAGTTCGTCGTGGCTCGAAGTTGTTCCAGGGCAGAGCCTCACGGTTCGTGGCCGGGCGAGTCAGCCATGGCGTAGCGATTCCACGCTCGCCGTGATCACGTCCGAAGGGCCTCCCGTCGCGGTGGGAGAAGTGCCCTGGTATCAGCGATGGGCAAGTGTGGTGCGCATTCGTTTCGCGGCTGCGTGCTCGGCTGCACTCCCGCCGGATCAGGCGGGTCTGCTGCCTGGCCTCGTCGTCGGAGACACGTCGGCGCTGTCGCCGGTGGTGAAGGACAACTTCACCGTTGCCGGACTTTCCCATCTCACCGCGGTGTCCGGCGCCAACATCAGCATTCTGCTCGGGGCCGTTCTGCTGTTGGTCAGAGCCGCGGCGCTCAGTCCACGGGTCGGCGCCGCTTTGGCGGTGGTAGCCCTCGTTGCCTTTGTTGTCGTCGCGAGGCCGTCGCCGAGTGTTCTACGCGCGTCGGTGATGGGCTTGGTAGGCCTGCTCAGTCTGGTCACTGGTCGGCGCAAACAGGCGCTGCCTGCGCTTGCCGCCGCCGTCATCGTTCTGGTAGTCGTGAGGCCCGAGCTGGCCGTCGACTGGGGATTTGCGCTGTCGACTACTGCGACGGGCGCGCTGGTGATCATTGCTCCGGTGTGGGTGGACGTGCTTCGCCGAAGAGGCTGGCCCCGTTGGTTTTCGGAGATGACAGCTGTCTCGGGTGCTGCGTTTGTCGTGACTGCACCGTTGGTGGGCGCCATGGCGGGAACCTTCAGCGTGGTCACGATTGCCGCGAACATGGCGGTGGCGCCGGTGATCGGAATCATCACGGTGTTCGGTGCGGTGATTGCCTTGTGTGCGCTGATCTGTCCACCGATCGCGGTGTTCGTCGCGCCATTGGTGCGGCCGCCGATGGGGTGGCTGCTGTGCGTGTCCGAGCGGGCGGCGGCGCTTCCCGGAGCGTCGGTGGTAGTGCCGTCAGGACTCATCGGTGCCCTCGTCGTCGTGGGAGTCCTACTGGCGACGACCCTGACGCTGTGGAATCGGATTTCGAGATGGGTGCTCGGCGTTCTCGTTCTGGGAGTTGTTCTGGCCCTGATCTTTCAGCACGTGTTCGGGGGTGGCCGTATTGCTCCGGGGTGGGCACTGGTGATGTGCGACGTCGGCCAGGGGGACGGTCTTGTGCTCTCGACTGGAGACGGCAGGGTGATCGTGATCGATGTCGGTCCTGATCCCACGTCGATGGATCGTTGCCTGAACATGTTGGACGTCAACGACATCGCGTTGCTGATGATCAGTCATTTTCATGCCGATCACATCGGTGGATTGGAAGCAGTCCTGAGTGGGCGTTCGGTCGCTGCGGTCGGAGTCGGGTCGATGTTGTTGCCGGAGTCAGGTTTTCGAGCGGTGAAGGATGCCGCCGACTCGCAGGCCGTTCCGGTTGTCTCGTTGCTCGCAGGTATGGAGTTGACGCTGGGATCGGTGAACGTGGAGGTTCTCGGTCCGTTGCTTCCGGCTCCCCGCGATGCGGGGGACGGCGCGGACGCCGCGAACGATCAGTCGCTGGTGGTGATGGCGCACACGGGCGCGGGTCGAATTCTGTTGACGGGCGACGCCGAAGTTGCGGGGGAGGAGGCGATCCTCCGATCGGGAGCGGACGTGAAGGCCGATGTGTTGAAGCTGCCCCATCACGGTTCTCGGACCACGTCGTCGGCATTTCTGGAAGCGGTGCGTCCGAGGTTGACGATGATCAGCGTCGGCGTCGGCAACAGTTTCGGGCACCCGAATGCGGAGGTTCTCGATGAACTGGATTCATTGGGCGGGGCGGTGGTTCGGACCGACGTCGACGGCACCGTCGCTGTGTACGGCGGGGGCGGCGGGTCTGTGTCGATCGTGTCGGTTCCTCGTGGGACCATCTTCGGGTGAGTAATCCGTCTGGAGTCGATCCGCTGCATCTTGTTCTCGGGGACGACGAGTTCCTGATCGACCGCACGGTATCGCAGCTCATCAGAGCCGTCCGCGGTGACCGCGGCCAGGGTATTTCGGATCTCCCGGTGACCAAGATGCGTGCGGGCGACACCAATGCTCCCGAGTTGGCCGAGTTGCTCAGCCCTTCTCTTTTTGCCGAAGACCGTGTGATCGTCCTGGAATCGGCTGCAGAAGCAGGCAAAGATGCCGTAGCGCTTGTCCTGGAGGCTGCACGCGAGCCGGCAGAAGGTGTGGTTCTGATCGTCGTGCACTCGGGCGGCGGTCGCGCGAAAGCGTTGGCTCCGGCCCTCGAGAAGCTCGGCGCGACGGTTCACAACTGCGGAAAACTGAACAAGAGTCAGCTTGTCGACTTCGTCCGGGGTGAGTTCCGGACCGCAGACGTGAGGGTTGCGCCAGATGCGATCGCCGCGATGATCGAAAGCGTCGGCTCCAACCTCCGCGAACTCGCGTCGGCCTGCTCGCAATTGGCGGCAGATACGGGCGGCAAGATCGACGTCGATGCGGTCCACAAGTATTACTCGGGCAAGGCCGAGGTTTCCGGATTCGACGTGGCCGACAAAGTCATCGTCGGCGATACCCGGGGTGCGCTCGAGGCGCTCCGATGGGCAGATCAGATCGGAACAGCCCATGTTCTGCTCGCGGATGCCCTCGCCGACGCAGTCCACACCATCGCGAAGGTCGGCCCGTTTGCACGGGGCGGTGACCCGTTCCGGTTGGCGTCGGATCTCGGAATGCCGCCGTGGAAGGTCAAGAAGGCGATCAAGGAGGTCGGCGGCTGGGATCCCACGTCGATCGGCGCTGCGATGCAGATCGTCGCCGCCCTCAATGCCGACGTGAAGGGTGCCGCAGTCGACTCGTCCTTCGCCCTGGAGATGGCAGTGCGGAAAGTGTGCGCGTTGCGGAAGAACTGAGTACAACGTGGCCTACTGCGCGTCCGGCCAGAAGTAGTCCGACGACAGTGGCGGCCGTGGCCTCACCCGCCCGGTAGTCGAGGCGTTTCACGCAGGCTTGCTCCAACTGAGTATGCGGAATGGCCCGATGCCGTGTCGTTGGTTCACCTGTTCTGATGTCGGTCACCCGTAGTGAGTCGTGCGACACCGGATTCACCACACTGCCGCAGACAATGGTTTCTTGGCCGATGCTGTCCACCGGCACCTTCACGGTGGTGAGTAGCGCTCGTCCAACGGCGAGAAACGCCAGAATCGCAACGAGTGAACACATCACGCCGAAGAAGATCCGGAATTCGCTACGTTGCCTGCGCTTAAACCATCCGTAGCTTGCGGCACCTCCGACGACTGCAACCGTCAATGATTCCCACCAACGAGGGATTCCCAGGGCGGCCACTACGCCGAAAGCGACGACCGCCCAGAAGACAGTCGTGAACAACCAGCTGCGAGGGCGCTTCCCGTGCCCGTTGATCGCCATCATCAGATGGTTGCAGCCCGCTCCACATATTCGCTGCAAGACATGGATGGCGGGTCTTCGCACTGACCCGATTGAATACGCAAAATAGCCGCCTGGTCTTTCGACCTGGCGGCTATCGAGACGAACCAGTGTGACGGCGAACCGTCACAGTGGAAACGTCAGAGCTTGTTGGCAGCCTGCGAGAGTGCAGACTTCTTGTTGGCAGCCTGGTTGGCGTGAATGACGCCCTTGCTGGCTGCCTTGTCGAGCTTGCGGCTGGTGGAGACGAGGAGCTCGTTGGCCTTGTCCTTGTCACCGGCTGCCGCAGCCTCGCGGAATGAACGGATCGCGGTACGCAGCGAGGACTTCACCGACTGGTTACGGAGTCGGGCCGCCTCGTTGGTACGGATTCGCTTCACCTGGGACTTGATGTTGGCCACGCGTAAAATCCTTGTCGTCTTTAGCTGGTTACGGTCGAGAAAGCTGTGGGCGCACTGATGCACCGACTGGCAAGATTACCAGCCGAGGGCCCAAGAACCCAAACCGTCGCACGTTGCGTCTGTCGAGAAGGGTACACCGAGCGCCCGATTTCTCGCCGCGCTGCCGAATAGCCCCACTTGTAGCAGCATGTTGCCCTATGACGCCGCCGCCTTCGAAAAGTTCGAGTAAAACAGGTTCGACCACCACCCGAGCGCGTCCTGCCGCAGTGTTCGACGGATATTCAGACATCGGTCGCTACGAGTTGGCTTTCGACGAGATGTTCGAGCCCGACGGCTCGGTGCGTGGTCCGTACAAGGGTGTGTACAAAGCCCTGGCGCCGACGAGCAGCGCCGACCTCGCCGCGCGTGCCGACGCACTCGGACGCGCATTCATCGACCAAGGTGTGACGTTCTCGCTGTCCGGTCAGGAACGACCCTTCCCGTTGGATCTGGTGCCACGCGTCATCGCCGCCCAGGAGTGGTCGCGGCTGGAAAAGGGCATCAAACAGCGGGTGAAGGCGCTCGAGTTGTTTCTCGCGGACATCTACGGCGAGCAGCGAATTCTGCGCGATCACGTGTTGCCGCGCCGCTTGGTGACCTCGTGCGAGCACTTCCACCGTGAAGCAGCCGGCATCGTGCCGCCCAACGGTGTGCGAATTCACGTCGCGGGTATCGACCTGGTCCGAGACGAGGCGGGAGAGTTCCGAGTCCTCGAGGACAATCTGCGATCTCCGTCCGGTGTCTCCTATGTGATGGAAAACCGTCGCACCATGACTCGGGTGTTCCCGGATCTGTTCATGTCCCACAAGGTGCGGGCGGTCGGTGATTACGCAACACACCTGCTGAGGGCGCTGCGTGCGGGTGCTGCACTCAACGAAGCGGACCCGACAGTGGTTGTTCTCACACCGGGTATCGCCAATTCCGCCTATTTCGAGCATTCGTTGCTCGCTCGTCAGATGGGTGTGGAACTCGTCGAAGGTCGCGACCTGTTCTGCCGCGACAACATGGTGTACATGCGCACTACGGAAGGCGAGCGCCAGGTCGATGTCATCTATCGCCGCATCGACGACGAGTATCTCGACCCGATGCACTTCCGTCCGGATTCGATTCTCGGCGTCGCAGGCCTACTGAATGCGGCGCGGGCGGGCAACGTGGTGATCTCGAGCGCCGTCGGCAACGGAGTCGGTGACGACAAACTCGTCTATACCTACGTTCCGCAGATCATCGACTACTACCTCGGTGAGAAGCCGCTCTTGCAGAACGTCGACACGTTCCGCTGTTGGTTGGACGAGGAGTGCGAGCAAGTCCTCGACCGCGTCGCCGAACTGGTCATCAAGCCGGTGGAAGGGTCCGGCGGCTACGGAATCGTCTTCGGACCCGACGCGAGCCCCAAGGAACTGGCCACGATCACCCGCAAGATCAAGGCAGACCCGCGCGGGTGGATTGCGCAGCCACTCGTGCAGTTGTCCACGGTGCCGACCAAGATCGACGATGTTCTCTCGCCGCGCCACGTGGACTTGCGGCCCTTTGCCGTCAACGACGGTGAGGACGTGTGGGTGTTGCCCGGCGGCCTGACCCGGGTGGCACTTCCGGAAGGTTCGCTGGTGGTCAACTCCAGCCAGGGCGGCGGAAGCAAGGACACGTGGGTGCTTGCGAGTCGCACCTCTGACGAAGACCCAGAGTTGTCAGGCGAGGAACTGGTGTCCGAGCCCCCGGAATCCGCGGAGCCGGTGCAGGGTCCCGAACTGAGCACCTCGCAGCAACAACAGCAGCAGCAACAGTGAACACCTCGGAAGTGCCCAGCTACCAAGAACTATCAGTGAACGGAGCGTGGTGACCGATGCTTGCTCGCAACGCAGAGTCCCTCTACTGGATCGGCCGCTACGTCGAGCGCGCCGACGACACCGCTCGGATCCTCGACGTCGCCGTCCACCAACTGCTCGACGACGCAACCGTCGACCCGGACCGCACGTCGCGTCTGCTCCTGCGTGTCCTCGGCATCGAAGCGCCGGAGGGCAAGCTCGACGTACGCTCGCTCACCGATCTGGTTGCGTTCAGCCGCAATCAGGTTGGATCGATCGTGGACTCGCTGGCAAGTGCCCGTGAGAATGCTCGCGGAGCACGTGAGGTCACGTCGAGCGAGATGTGGGAGTGCCTGAACACCACGTACAACGGACTGGCGGAGCGTGAACGCGCGTCACGCAGGCTGGGGCCACACGAGTTCTTCCGCTATGTGGAGGAACGCGCAGCGATGTTCGCGGGGCTGGCGGATTCCACGCTCAGCCGCGACGACGGTTACCGGTTCCTTCTGCTGGGCAGGTCGATCGAACGTGTCGACATGATCGTGCGGATGCTTCTGGCGCGCGCCGGTGACCGCCCGTCGTCGCCGGCGTGGGTCAGTGTTCTTCGCTCGGCAGGCGCACATGACACGTATCTGCGTACGTATCGCGGAGCGCTCGACGCCAATCGGGTGGTCGAATTCATCTTGTTGGACAGACTCTTTCCGCGCTCGGTGTTCCACTCGATCAGGCAGGCCGAGAAGTGCCTGCAGGAACTCGACCCGCAGCCGGGCAGCCGCGTCGGAATCCGGGCGGAGGCGCCGCGGCTTCTGGGCCGCGCACGCAGCGAACTCGAGTTCCTGCCGCAGGGCGTGTTGCTCGAGGATCTGCAGGGACGGTTGCTCGGTTGGCAGGAGACCTGCCGCGAACTGGGTGAGGCAATTGCATTGCAGTACTTCCACGCTGCGCCGTGGGTCGCGTGGACGGATGCCGGCGCCGCGTATGCGGAGTCGACGGTGGAGGGAGAGCTGTGAGCTGGCGAATGAGGGTCGTGCACACCACGGGATATGCGTACGACGCCCCGGTGACGTCGTCGTACAACGAAGCGCGATTGACACCTCGCGGCGACACCAGGCAGACGGTGATACTCACGCGCGTCGAAACCCAGCCGGCAACGCGTTCCTACCGATACACCGATTACTGGGGCACCGCGGTGACCGCCTTCGACTTGCACGCCCCGCATACGGAACTCGAAGTGACCGGACTGTCGGTGGTGGAGACGGAACCGTTCGTTCAGCCCGAGGAAACCGTCGACTGGGATGAATTGTCGGGAAACGCGATTAAAGATCGATTCAACGAACAACTGAGTTTCACGAGATATGTTCCGCGTGATCGTAAGCTGGCGACAATTGCCAAGGAATTGCGCAAAGATAAATCACCTGAAGATGCAGTAGTGGCTGCGTCGCAATGGGTTTACGGCGAAATGTCATATGTGCCGGGTACGACCGGAGTGCATACGTCGGCGGTCGAGGCGTGGTCGGCACGGAAAGGCGTCTGCCAGGACTATGCGCATCTGACCTTGGTATTGCTTCGAACGATGGGGATACCGTGTCGATACGTTTCCGGCTATCTCCACCCCAAACGTGATGCGGCAGTCGGGGACACGGTGGTCGGCGAATCGCACGCGTGGATCGAGGCGTGGACCGGCGCGTGGTGGGGATACGACCCGACCAATGCGATAGCTGTGAATGAACAGCATGTCTCGGTCGGAATAGGAAGGGACTATTCGGATGTGCCGCCTTTGAAGGGAATCTTTTCCGGTGGACGTTCCACAGATCTCGAAGTTGTTGTGGAGATCACCAGGCTTGCGTAAAGTCCGGCAAATCTAGGCGCGTGAGCATTACTACCGTTCGATGAGAAGAAGGTGGGAATATGTCTCCAACTGCACAGGAATTGACTGAGATCGAACCGATCTCGGATGTGAAGAAGTATGCGGCCGAAGCGGTGGGAACATTTGTGCTCGTGTTCTCCGCAGTCGGAACTGCCGTCTTTGCAGGTGCGAAAGTCGGCAACCTCGGAGTTGCCTTCGCATTCGGCCTGACCCTGCTGTTCCTCGTATATGCGATCGGCCCGATTTCCGGTTGCCACGTCAACCCAGCCGTGACTCTCGGCCAATTCGTGATCGGGCGAATCTCAGCCGTCAATGCGGCGATTTACGTTGTCGCGCAAGTGATCGGCGGCTTGGTCGCAGGCGTCGTGATCTACACGGTGGCCAACAGTCTCCCGGCGTACAACCGTGCTGCTGACGGTTTGGGTGCAAACGGTTGGGGCGCACACAGTCCGTCTGCCGAGAAGAATCTTCTCGGAAATGTGGTTTCCGACGGCTACGGCATCGGTGCCGCCATGATCATCGAGATCCTGCTGACAGCACTGCTGGTATTCGTCGTTCTCGCGTCGACCGACCAGATCTCCGACGTGCCGCTCGCCGGGGTGTCCATCGGCTTCACCCTGGCCGTCATTCACCTGATCTCGATCCCGATCGACAACACCTCCGTCAACCCCGCTCGAAGCCTCGCTGTCGCGCCGTTCCAGGACGGTGCATTAGGTCAGGTGTGGTTGTTCATCGTGTTCCCGCTCATCGGCGGTGCGCTCGGTGCACTCATCTATCGAGCACTCTTCGGACGGTTCAACCGTATGGACAGCTGATCGACACTGTTTCCATCGTCCGGGTCGGCTTCAGCTCCAGCTGAAGTCGGCCCGAAGTTTTGCCGCGACCGCGTCGAACTTTTTGTGATCCATGACGGCGCCCTCGCGCCGGATCCCGCTCTCGGGAACGTCGAGCACCCGGTCGAGCCGGACCCAGCTGGGCCTTCCCTCTCCGTCCCATGGACCCGAACCGATTGCGAGCCAATCGCGCTCACCCTGGCGTTTACTCTGCGAAGACAACATCAGGCCGAGCAGCGTGTCGCCGTCGCGGCCGACAACCAGCACCGGGCGGTCTTTGCCCTGGGTCGGATCCTCCTCGTAGGCAACCCAGGTCCAGACGATTTCGCCCGGATCGGCCTTGCCGTCGAGGTCGGGGGAGTACTCGACCTTGCGGGCGCGATGTGCGGTCGGAGACGTTCGCGCGGCGATCGGGCGGCCGGACGGACCCGGCTTCGAGGCAGACGACTGGGACGTGGACGACTGCAACTGGCGCAGCAACGCGGGCCCCTTCTCCACCGCGAGGGCGCCGAGGGTTCTGCCGATCTGCTTCCACATGCTTGCCATAGCGTTCGAGCATAATCACCCGCCCGTGGGAACCCCTGGTACGGCGGCGCCGAGACTTGGATATCCTGAGGGTTGACAGTGGCCCGGATCCGGGCCGGTGCCGGTCCGACTAAGGGGTCTCCCATCAGCAGCTTCGCCGACAAGACGTTCACGGATCCTGCGCAGATCCGGAACTTCTGCATCATCGCGCACATCGACCACGGTAAGTCGACGCTGGCAGATCGCATGCTTCAGCTCACCGGTGTGGTCGAAGAGCGGGCGATGCGTGCGCAGTACCTGGACCGCATGGACATCGAGCGTGAACGCGGCATCACCATCAAGGCTCAGAACGTTCGTCTGCCCTGGACCGTCGACGGCGAAGAGTTCGTCCTCCACCTCATCGATACTCCCGGCCACGTCGACTTCACGTACGAGGTCTCCCGTGCGCTCGAAGCATGCGAGGGCGCAATTCTGCTGGTCGACGCTGCTCAGGGCATCGAAGCTCAGACGCTGGCGAACCTCTACCTGGCGATGGAGAAGGATCTCAAGATCATTCCCGTCCTCAACAAGATCGATCTCCCGGCCGCGGATCCCGACCGCTATGCCGAAGAGATCGCGCACATCACGGGCTGCGAGCCCGGTGATGTCCTGCGCGTCTCCGGTAAGACCGGCATGGGCGTCAAGGAACTGCTCGACGAGGTGATCAAGCAGGTACCTGCGCCTGTCGGCGATGCTGACGGTCCCGCCCGCGCGATGATCTTCGACTCCGTCTACGACGCCTACCGCGGCGTGGTCACCTACGTGCGTGTGGTCGACGGTCGGATCCGTCCCCGCGAGAAGATCACGATGATGTCCACGGGCACCACACACGAACTGCTCGAGGTCGGCATCATCTCGCCCGAGCCGAAGGCCAGTATCGGTCTGGGCGTCGGCGAGGTGGGCTACCTCATCACGGGTGTGAAGGATGTCCGTCAGTCGCGCGTCGGTGACACCGTCACCACCACCCGCAACGGCGCGACCGAACCGCTGGTCGGCTACCGCGATCCCAAGCCGATGGTCTACTCGGGCCTCTACCCGATGGACGGCTCGGACTACCCCGTGCTGCGCGATGCCCTCGACAAGCTCCGTCTCAACGACGCGGCCCTGGCGTATGAACCCGAGACGTCGGTTGCCCTCGGATTCGGCTTCCGCTGCGGCTTCCTCGGCCTGCTCCACATGGAGATCACCCGCGACCGCCTCGAGCGTGAGTTCGGCCTCGAACTGATTTCCACCGCGCCCAACGTCGTCTACCGCGTCGTGATGGAGGACGGGGCCGAGGTCATCGTCACCAACCCGTCGTACTGGCCGGAAGGCAAGGTTCGCGAGGTCTACGAGCCCGTCGCCAAATGCACCGTCATCGCCCCGAGTGAGTACGTCGGCGCCATCATGGAGCTGTGCCAGTCCCGTCGCGGTGAGCTCGGCGGCATGGACTACCTCTCCGAGACTCGCGTCGAACTGCGCTACGAACTGCCCATGGGCGAGATCATGTTCGACTTCTTCGACGCCCTCAAGTCCCGCACCAAGGGTTATGCCAGCCTCGATTACGAGGAGGCCGGTGAGCAGCAGGCCGATCTGGTGAAGGTCGACATCCTGCTGCAGGGCGAGGCCGTCGACGCGTTCTCCTCGATCGTGCACCGTTCCAACGCCGGCGCTTACGGCGGACGCATGACGTCGAAGCTTCGTGAGCTGATTCCTCGCCAGCAGTTCGAGGTTCCGATCCAGGCCGCGATCGGCGCGAAGATCATCTCGCGCGAGAACATTCGCGCAATCCGCAAGGACGTTCTCGCCAAGTGCTACGGCGGCGACATCAGCCGTAAGCGCAAGCTGCTCGAGAAGCAGAAGGAAGGCAAGAAGCGCATGAAGACCATCGGTCGCGTCGAGGTGCCGCAGGAAGCATTCGTGGCGGCCTTGACGTCGGAATCGGTCGGCGAGAAGCCCAAGAAGTAGGAGCGCATGGTCACCACCTGGTTGTCCCGAGAGTTCGGAATCGAAATCCCGGTTCTCGGGGCGCCCATGGGTGGTCGCGCGGGCGGCGCGCTCGCCGGAGCTGTATCGGCGGCCGGCGGGTTGGGGCTGCTCGGCGCGGCTCGGTACAACACACCGGAGTGGATCGAGGCCGAAGCCGAAGTGGCCCGCTCGATCGGCGGAAAGTTCGGCGTCGGCCTGATGACGTGGTCGCTGCCCGAGAACGAGTTGATGCTCGACGCCGCGATTGCCGTCGAGCCGACCATGATCACCTTGTCGTTCGGTGATCCCGCCTCGTATGTCGGACGAATCCACGATGCGGGCATTCCCGTTGTGTCACAGATCAATACGCTCGAAGACCTTCGCATTGTCGAGGCCGCGGGTGTCGACGGCGTGATCGCGCAAGGCGGTGAGGCAGGCGGTCACACGGGCCGAATCGGAACCTTGCCGCTGCTGCAGGAGATCCTCGAAACGACATCACTTCCAGTACTGGCGGCCGGCGGAATCGGGACCGGCCGCGGTTTGGCCGCAGTCCTGGCAGCCGGCGGGGAAGGCGTGATGATCGGAACGGCGCTGCTCGCCAGCCCGGAGACGGTCGGGCCGGACTATGCCCGCGACCGCGTCGTCGAAGCCGGAAGTGCCGACACGATTTACACCTCGGTGTTCGACCGAGCGCGCAGTCAACCGTGGCCGCAGCGGTGGGGTGGCCGCGCGGTGGCCAACGAGTTCACTGCCGCCTGGCACGGAGTCGACGCCGATGAGGAAATGCTGGCAAAGGCGTACGACCCGTCGGATCCCCACAGCGGAGTCGTCTACGCCGGAGAAGCTGTCGGACTCGTACACGGAACCCATCCGGCCGGCGACGTGGTTCGACGCATCGGCGCCGATGCGGAGCGTCTGCTCTCTCGTTTCGCCTGAAAGCAAGGTCGGACACAGCCGGGTCCCATATGAGAAGGTAAGCCTCTGCTAACTAGTGGAGGAGTATTTTCGTGCGTGCGATGAAGTTTTCGGCGGTGGCTCTCTTGGGAGCGCTGGTCGTAGGTATCAGCGGATGTTCGTCCTCGGACGCCGACGAGATCGCGGACGGTCGGGTCACCACGATCGACCACAAGTTCGGCGCCACCACGATCACCGGGACGCCGACGCGCATCGTCGCGGCCGACACCCAGTGGCTCGACGCTCTGCTCGAACTCGGAATCCAGCCGGTGGGGTACCTGGCTGCCGGCCCGATGGGCGACGAGCGTGGTCTGTTCCCGTGGGAGAGTGGCGTGGACGCGTCGGCGAAGGAACTCGATCGCTCGGCGATCCAGCAGTTCGGTGTCCCGCTCAAAGCTGAAGAAATTGCAGCCTTGGATCCCGATCTGATTCTCGGCGGGTTCTCCGTCGCCGATCAGGACGATTTCGACCAGTTGAGCAAGATCGCTCCGACCATTGCCGGTCTGTCCGACGTCCAGGTCGATCCGTGGCAGGACCAGGTGGAGATTCTCGGCCGGGTTCTCGACAAGGAGTCGCGAGCCGACGAGATCGTCGAGGCGACAAACGGGCAGATCGATGCGCTCGCACAGCGGTTGCCGGGGCTGAAGGGTAAGACCGCTCTTTTGTCGCAGTACGTCTTCCCGACGTCGCAGTTGGTGATCGTCGCTGATCCCAAGGACGGTGCTTCGGGACTGTTCACGCGTCTGGGAATGTCGTTGCCGCCCAAGCTGGTCGACGAGGCCGGTGTGACCGGTGGCCGGCTGATACTCAGCCCGGAACGGGTCGACGCTCTCAGCGCCGACGTCGTGGTGCTGCTGCCCAACGGCGGGTCGCTCGACGACATGATGAAGCTGCCGGGGTTTGCCGACCTGCCTGCAGTCAAGGGTGGCGGATTGGCCATCGTCGACTATCCGACTGTCGCCGGGTTGAACACTCCGTCGTCGCTGTCGCTGAAGTACTCGCTCGAATCGATCACGCCGCAGCTCGAAGCGGTGGCCGGCTAGACCTGCTGTGCGCCTTTATTAACCGCGGGCGGTTAATAAAGGCGCACAGCAGGGGTCTAGGTCGCGTTGTGCGCGGGCTGGAAAGCTCCGGCTTCGGCAGCTTCCTCGGCGCGGATCACGTGGACCACGGCGTTGATCAGCGCCAGGTGTGTGAACGCCTGCGGGAAGTTACCCAGATGGCGACCGGTGTGCGCGTCGATCTCCTCCGCGTACAGCTTGAGCGGGCTCGCGAACCCGAGCAGACGCTCGCAGAGATGCTTTGCCCGATCCAGTTCGCCGATCTCGACGAGGGCGGACACCAACCAGAAGGAACAGATGGTGAACGTTCCTTCTTCACCGCTCAATCCGTCGTCGGTGGTGTCGACGCGATAGCGCAGGACCAACCCCTCTTCGGTGAGCTCGTCGGCGATCGCCAGCACCGTTGCCCGGATGCGCGGATCGTCGGCCGGCAGGAAGCGCAGCAGCGGTGCCAACAAGAGCGACGCGTCGAGTGAATCGTGGCCGTACCGCTGTGTCAGAACTCCGCGCGAGTCGACACCGTGCGCGAGGATGTCGGCCTTGATGTCGTCGGCGATGGCCGTCCATTGCTGTGCAAAGCTCTTCTCGCCCTGCATCTCTGCCAGCTTGGCGCCGCGATCGAGAGCGACCCAGCACATGATCTTCGACGACGTGAAGTGCTGCGGTTCACCGCGCACCTCCCAGATCCCGCGGTCGGGCTGGCGCCAATGCTTGATCGCTTCCTCGACCTGCTTCTTGAGTAGCGGCCACAACGCCTCGGGGACGCGCTCGCGGGTACGGATGTGGAGGTACACCGAGTCGAGCATGGTGCCCCAGATGTCGTGCTGCTGTTGATCGAACGCCCCGTTGCCGATACGCACCGGACGGGCGCCGTCGTAGCCGGACAGATGGTTGAGTTCGGATTCCTCGAGCGTGCGCTCGCCGCCGATGCCGTACATCACCTGCAAGGGATGTGGCTGACCGTTGTCCGAACTCGACACGTCGTAGATGAAGTTGAAGAAGTCGTTGGCCTCACGGTCCAACCCGAGCGTGTAGAGGCCCCACAGTGCGAAGGTGGAATCGCGAACCCACGCGTAGCGATAGTCCCAGTTGCGTTCTCCGCCTGGTGTTTCCGGTAGCGAGGTCGTCGAAGCCGCGAGTAGGGCTCCGGTCGGTGCGTAGGTGAGCCCCTTGAGTGTGAGCGCACTGCGCTGTAGGTATCCGCGCCACGGGTGATCGGGGAACTTGCCGATCGTCACCCACTCACGCCAGGACTTGGACGTCTGCCACATCTTGTCGGCGGCCTCGTCGAACGTCTGCGGCGCGGGAAGATCCGACCACGAGAGCGCGACGTACACGTTGTCGCCTTCGACCAGTCGCGTCCGCGCTCGTGCTTCACGACCTTCCAGACCCAGTCGTAGGTCGGTGGTCAAGCGCAGAGTGGGATGGTCTCCGGGCTTGGCGGAGCGACACGTTGCCGTTGCTTCCTCGTAGACCTTTCCGGTGTACTCCCAATTCGCCGTGCCACGGTGATAGTCGAACGCGGGCTCACAGCTCATCTCGAGTTCGACGGTGCCGCTGACGCATTTGACCGTACGGAGAAGGGTGTGTTCGGCATCCCAGTCGGTCGGTGTGCGCTTGTGCGTGTTCGATCGCTTGTCGACGTTGTGCCAGGGACCGAGAACCAGGGCGTCGCGGACGACGAGCCAGCCGGTCTCGGTCTGCCAGGTGGTCTCGAGAATGAGTCCACCCGGCAGATAGCGCCGAGCGGCCGGCACGTTCTGGCCGTAGGGGCCGATACGGAAATGGCCTGCGCTGCGGTCGAGGATGGCACCGAACACGCTGGGGGAGTCCGGGCGGGGAACGCACATCCACTCGACAGATCCGTTACGGGCAATCAGGCACGAGGTTTCGCAATCGGAAAGAAACGCATAGTCGTCGATCGGGGGAAAGTTGCTTCGATGGTGACCCGTGGAGGCGGGAGGAATCGTCTGCACCACTTCGTCGTCAGCACTCATTCGGCCATCATCCGGCCAGAATCGGCACACGTCCAATCCACACGCTGTCGGGACCGTATCGTCCGAAGGATAGGGTGTTGGCGTGGATCGGATTGCGGATTGGTGGGACAGCTTCGAGCTGTGGATGGCGGGGCTCCCGTTCATCCCGCAGGTCGCGTTGGTCCTGATCGTCGTCGTTCCGCTGTGCCGCCTGGTGGCCATCGGTCTGGATCGCGCGTTGGCCGCCGTTCTCGCTCTGCCGCTCTTCGGCTGGTTGCGTAGGAATTCTCGAGAAGTAGAGGAAAGCTGATGCCCCGCTCACGGGTCACTCTCGCCCTGATAGCCCTGATTCTCCTCGTGATCGTCGCGTGGCTTCTCACCCGTTAGTTCTCCCGATTAGAGCGGGCGCCGGTGCTCTGCTAAAGTCCACCGCGTGTCCGAAGCAACAGCTCCCGTAATCCGCCACCAGTTGGCGTTGATTGCTGTCGGCATGCTCGACGTCGCTGACGTCGCCTGTTGTTGATTTCCTGAGTTCGACCTCTCCGGTGGTGCTGCGCACCCCACTCGAACTTCTCTGCGCGTAACTCGCGCCCCCGTTTCAGGGCTCATCGCCCGTCGGCTCTCCATGTCTGAACATCCCGATGGAATCAGCCCCAGAGGTCTCGGACTTGTCGTTTGACCAACCCTCGTTTGTCAGTCCTTTCAGGAAGGTATCTGCAATGAAACGCCGTTCCCGCACACTTCTCACTGCTATCGCGACCATGGGGGCCGTGGTACTCACAGCGTGCAGTGGTGGCTCGAGCGACACCGTGGGTGGTGACAGCGCCGCCAGCGACGGTAGCGCCGGCACGATCAACCTGTTCGCCTACGCCGTGCCGAAGCCTGGCTTCGACAAGCTCACCGCAGCCTTCCAGGCGACCGACGAGGGCAAGAACGTCAACTTCAATCCTTCCTACGGCGCCTCGGGCGACCAGTCGCGCAAGGTGAAGGACGGTGCCGAGGCAGACTTCGTCAACTTCTCCGTCGAGCCCGACATCACCCGTCTGGTCGATGCCGGTCTGGTAGATCAGAACTGGAACCAGGACGCCTACAACGGAATTCCGTTCGGATCGGTAGTCACCATCGTGACGCGTCCGGGCAACCCGAAGGGCATCAAAGACTGGGACGACCTGCTTCAGCCCGGCCTCGAGGTCGTCACGCCGAACCCGTTCAGCTCCGGCTCGGCCAAGTGGAACCTCTTGGCGCCGTACGCCGCCAAGAGCGACGGTGGCAAGAACCCGCAGGCGGGTCTCGACTACGTCACCGCCTTGGTCAACGACCACGTCAAGATCCAGCCCAAGTCGGGACGCGAGGCTTCGGAAGCCTTCCTGCAGGGTAGCGGTGACGTTCTGATCAGTTACGAGAACGAGGCACTGTTCATCGAAGGCAACGGCGACCCGGTCGAGCACGTCACCCCGCCCACGACCTTCAAGATCGAGAACCCCGTTGCCGTGATCTCGAACAGCAAGGTCCTCGACAAGGCGACCGCGTTCAAGGACTACCTGTACACGACCGAGGGTCAGACGCTCTGGGCCGAAGCAGGATTCCGTCCCGTTGATCCCGCCGTCGCTGCCAAGTTCACCGACAAGTTCCCCGAGCCGACCAAGCTGTGGACCATTGCAGACCTCGGCGGCTGGAAGGCCGTGGACAGTGCTCTGTTCACCAAGGACACCGGTTCGATCGCAGTGATCTACGACAACGCGACCAAGTAAGACTGACGTGACTGACACTATTGACCCCACCCCCGTGGCTCGTCGGCGAAAACTCGCGCGGGTCACGGGGAGTGTGGGGCCGCTCGGAATCGGAGTGGCCACCCTGTGGCTCTCCGTCATCGTTCTGCTTCCGCTCGCCGCGTTGACCGCCACCGCGTTCGACGAGGGGATCTCCGGATTCTGGGACGCCGTCACCGCACCCGTCGCCTTGGCGTCGTTGCGCGTGACGTTGTTGGTCTCGGTGATCGTGGCATTGATCAACGTCGTGATGGGCACGATCATCGCGTGGGTGCTGGTCCGGGACGACTTCCCGGGCAAGCGCATCGTCAACTCGATGATCGATCTGCCGTTCGCGCTACCGACCATCGTGGCATCGATCGTGCTGCTGTCCCTCTACGGCCCGCAGTCACCGATCGACATCCATCTCAATGCAACTCAGCCCGGACTGATCGTGGCATTGGCCTTCGTGACCTTGCCGTTCGTCGTCCGTTCCGTGCAGCCGGTGCTGATGGAGGTCGACCGCGAAGTCGAGGAAGCCGCTGCGTCGTTGGGAGCTTCCAACTGGACGATCTTTCGCTCGGTTGTTCTCCCGACGTTGGCGCCTGCCGTCATCTCCGGTGCGGGCCTCGCGTTCGCCAGAGCGATCGGTGAATACGGCTCGGTCGTTCTGATCGGCGGCAACATCCCACGCGTGACACAGATGACGTCGCAGTACATTCAGCAGCAGATCGAGATCGATCGTCCGACCAACGCCGCTGCCGTCTCGGTAGCGTTGCTGGCCATCGCATTCGTGACGCTGTTCGTCCTGCGAATCTTCGCATCGCGGGGACAGCGACGTGAGGAGAGTTCCCGATGAACGTGTCCAGAGGATCGAAGATCGGTCTGCGGACCATCGCTCTCGTCTACCTGTTCGTGTTGCTGGTCGTGCCGATCGGTGTGATCCTGACGCGAACGTTCGAGAACGGAATCGGCCCGTTTCTCGAATCGATCACGACACCGGCAGCGATCTCCGCGCTGAATCTTTCGCTGATCATCGTGGCGATCGTGGTCCCGATCAACGTCGTGTTCGGTGTGGTCACCGCACTCGCTCTTGTCCGTGGTCGGTTCCCGGGCCGCGGAGTTCTGCAGTCGGTGGTCGACCTGCCCTTCGCAGTCTCGCCCGTCGTCGTCGGTGTGTCCTTGATTCTTCTGTGGGGTGCCAACGGTTGGTTCGGCGGAATCGAATCGTTGGGGTTCAAGGTCATCTTCGGTTTGCCAGGCATGGTGATCGCGACGATTTTCGTGACGCTCCCCTTTGTCGTCCGGGAAGTCGAACCCGTACTTCACGAGATCGGCGACGAGCAGGAACAAGCAGCCGCGACGCTCGGTGCCTCTGGTTGGCAGACGTTCTGGCGGATCACCTTGCCCGCGATCCGTTGGGGCTTGACATACGGAATCGTGTTGACGGTGGCGCGTTCGCTCGGTGAATTCGGCGCAGTCATCATGGTCTCTTCCGGCTTCCCGGGGGTATCCCAGACACTGACGTTGCTGGTGCACTCGCGATACATCGACGACCACAACACCTTTGGTGCGTATTCGGCGGCAACGCTGCTGATGGGCATCGCCATCATTGTCCTGTTGCTGATGACGCTGCTGGACCGTAAGAGGAGCACCACATGATCACAGTGACCGGGGCCCGCAAGAACTACGGTGATTTCGCGGCGCTCGACGACGTGACGGTCAACATTCCCTCGGGTTCGTTGACGGCATTGCTCGGGCCCAGTGGCTCGGGAAAGTCGACGTTGCTGCGTTCGATCGCAGGGCTCGAAGAACTCGATTCGGGAACCATCACCATCGCAGGCAAGGACGTCACCGGCGTGTCGCCGCAGAAGCGTGACATCGGTTTCGTGTTCCAGCACTACGCGGCGTTCAAGCACATGACCGTGCGCGACAACGTGGCGTTCGGGCTCAAGATCCGCAAGCGCCCGAAGCCGGAGATCGAGAAGAAGGTCAACGAACTACTGGGGATCGTCGGTCTCGACGGCTTTCAGCATCGGTACCCCGCGCAGCTCTCCGGCGGTCAGCGTCAGCGCATGGCGTTGGCACGCGCTCTGGCTGTGGATCCGCAGGTGCTCCTGCTCGACGAGCCCTTCGGCGCGCTCGACGCGAAGGTGCGTGCCGACCTGCGCACGTGGTTGCGTCGCCTGCACGACGAGGTGCACGTCACCACCGTCCTGGTCACCCACGACCAGGAAGAGGCTCTCGACGTCGCCGACCGCATCGCGGTGCTGAACAAGGGGCGGATCGAGCAGATCGGTGAACCTGCCGACCTGTACGACCGCCCGTCCAACGACTTCGTGATGTCCTTCCTCGGATCCGTCGCGAAGCTCAACGGGCAGTTGGTCCGTCCGCACGACATCCGTCTCGGCCGCGATCCGAGCATGGCTCTCGCGCAGGAATCCGGAACGGCCGAGTCGCTCGGCGTCACACGCGCAACCGTCGAGCGCGTCGTGTACCTCGGCTTCGAGGTTCGAGTGGACCTGCGCAACGAGGCAACCGGCGAGCTCTTCTCGGCTCAGGTCACGCGCGGTGACAGTGCAGCGCTGCACCTCGAGGCGGGGGAGACGGTGTACGCGCGTGCTACCCGGGTGCCGGATCTGCCGGAGACCCCGGTGTCGACGCCGGTGCAGGAGCCGGTCACGGTGAGCGTGGTCGGCCAGGTATGACCCGCTCGCCCTGTTCGACCTGTTGTACCCCCACTCCTGTTTGAGCGAACGGCACTTTCGGCCTCCTGATGGCGCCGAAAGTGCCGTTCGCTCAGAGGTGGGGGTCGGGCAACAGCGAGACGAGTTCAGCCCTCTCGGCAGACGAGGACCGGGCACTGGGCGTGGTGGATGAGGCTCTGACTGGTCGATCCGACTATCGACGCCATGAACGGGCTGCGGCCGTGGCTACCGACGACTACGAGTTGCGCTTCCGCCGAGTGCTCGAGCAGTGCCTTCATCGGTCCGCTGCGCTGGACACTCCGGGTGACTTCGACATCGGGGTACTTCTCCGTCCAGCCGGCGAGGCACTCGGACAGCAGGGCGTGCTCATGCTGTTCGTACGGTCCCCAGTCGACGAAGCGCCTGGCTTCGGAATACCCGCCCAGCGAGGCGTGCTCGTTCCACGTGTGGACCGCAACCAAAGGTGCGCCGAGGAACGCGGCAAATTCGAAGGCATGCGCGACGGCGAGTTCGCTGAGCTTGCTCCCGTCGACGCCGACGACGATGGGCCTGGTGTCGGCCATCGCGTGATCACCCGTACCGCGGAATACGGCCACGGGACAGTGCGCGCGGTTGACCACCCGAATGGTGTCGGATCCGAGAAACACGGACTGCATTTCGCTGGTGCCGGCCTGACCCAGTGCAACGATGCGAGCCGACTTCGAGAGTTCGACGAGTGTGGTTGCGGGAGTACCGGTCACGAGGCCACGTTCGACGGTGACGTCGGTGTGATCATCGCGGATGGCGTCCTCGGCCTCGTCGAGCAGTTTTGCACCCTCGACGCGAAGGTGGTGGTCGAACATCTCTTCGTCGGTGACGTTGGTACCGCCACCGGACTCGGGTTGTCCTGGCAGCACGTGGGTCAGGCGAAGTGGTTCGTCGAATCTCTTTGCAGCCGAAGCTGCCCACCTCGCGGCGTTGACCGCGCTTGCCGAGCCGTCGATACCGGCCACGATTCCGTGTCGAACAGATGCACTGGTCATGGAAGTCTCCTCGCGTCGCCTCCTTACCAGTGTGTCCCTGCTCACCCCCGGTTCGCTACAAACCGGTCAGCTCCCGTGGTGCGAGAACGTCGGTGGGCACTGCCGCGCGAGATCGACGCGGGCGCAACGACAACAGAGCGGTGATGAATCCGTTACCGGACAGTGTCAGTTCCACGTTCTTCAACACGGTTCGGCGCATCAACGCAAGCAGGGCTGCGACGCCGGTGACGGCCATCCACATAGGCAGCGGGTACAGCGTCAGGCGTTCACCAAGGCCGAAAGTGAGGGTTCGTCCGAGAAGCAGTACGGCACCTACGATTCCGGTAGCCGCGCACAGCCCCGACCACACTGCGATCCATTTGCTGTGCTTCCAGAATTGAATTGCCATGAGGACGAGAACGGCATGACGTGCGACGAAGCCGGGAAGTACGGCGGTCCAATGAACGAAGGTCCCGTCGTTCGCCGGGAAGAGGCCGGTGGCCGCGGTGCTCAATGCAACGACGACGGCAAGACCGAGAATCCACTTCTTCGCACGACCGTCCGGAATGTACTTGTGCAGCAAGGCTGCACCGAGGATGGTGAGCGCACCGAGGATCATGAAGGCCGCGTTCATCACGTCGTGCATCGGCGAACACGAATCCACGCTGCATGTCGTCACGCCCAGCGAACTGATGGAGTCGCGCGCGAAGCTGTACGGCGTCTTCCATGCTCCGGCTGTGAAGATTTCGACAAGCAGGTAGAGCACCGACAGGACCCATGCGATGCCGGCTGTGCCGAGGCGAAGATTGTGAGTGATGGTGTTCCCTCTCGCGGCGCTCTGAGGGGATTGCACCCAAAGATCTGTTTCGCAGGCGAAGGAGGTACCTTCGCGAGCTGGACAGATCCAACACTACGGTAACAATCTGATAACGGCCTGTGAAACCGGATCAGGCGGAGCGGACCAGACGGTCGGGTAGTGCATCAGCGACTTGTCGGTAACGGTCGATCATCGTTTCGATCAGTAGAGAGTGCCCACCGATCGTGTCGGCGAAACGCGCGCGCGGACATGCAGTTGCTGCGGCAGCGCTGAGTCGATCGGTCAGTAGGCCGGGAGCCAAGAACCACGGCGCGACGACAACACGTTCGGCGCCGTCCTGCTCGAGTGCGGAGATCGCCTGGGTAACTGTCGGTTCCGCGGATGTTGCGAAACAGATTCGAACGCCCGACCAGTTGGTTCCGCCGAGGAGAGTGGACGCCAATTCTGCGGTCGCGGCATTGGCGCGCGCGTCGGACGAGCCGACTGCCGCAAGAGCGACACCGACCGACGGATCGTCCGGCCGGGCACCCGCTTCGAGAATTCGCTCGCGTACTGCCTCGATCAGCCGAGCATCGCGACCCAGTACGTCTGCTTGGAACACGGTCAACTGGGGGTGGCGTGTCGCGGCAGTGGCCAAGAGTCCGGGCAGATCTACCCGAGCGTGGAAGGCATTGCCCAGCAGCATCGGAACAACAACGGCGTGAGTGTGGCCGTCGTGTGCAACTCCGTCCAGGACCTGATCGATGGACGGTGCATTGAGGTCGAGAAACGCCAGCCGGACATCGAGGTCTGGCCGGACTTCACGAAGAGCTGCCACAGCAGCCGCGATCACCCGAGCAGAACGGGGGTCACGGCTGCCGTGCGCGACAGCGATGAGCGGAACCATCGACTTAGACGCGCTCGCCCAATTCGACAGCGGAAATGACGTCGCCCACCAGGCCGGCTGCGAGAGTGTTTCCACCAGCGGGATCGATCAGCAGGAAGCTGCCGGTGTGGCGGTTCACGGCGTAGTCGTCAGCCACGATCGGCTCGGCCACCCGGATGGAGATCTTGCCGATCTCGTTGAGCTCGAGAGTGTCCGGACCCTGATCCGTGGTGAGGTCCTGCTCGTTGAAGCGTTCCACCAAGCTGCCCACGATGGCCTGCGTCGTTCGCGTGCCGTGCTTGAGCAGCAGACGTGCACCGGGGCGCAGTGACTTCTCGGCCAGCCAGCAGACAGTGGCGTCGAATTCGCCGATCGGCTCGGGTGCGTCGGACGGCGATGCGATGGTGTCGCCGCGAGAGACGTCGACGTCGTCGGCCAGGATCAGCGTGACGCTGCGTCCGGCGTGGGCGACGTCCAGTTCGCCGTCGGCCGTGTCGATACGTGTGACGGTGGTGCGCGTACCCGAGGGCAGGATCACCACTTCGTCGCCGGGCACGACGGAACCGGCAGCGACCTGACCGGCGTAGCCGCGGTAGTCGAGGAACTCTGCGGTGCGGGGGCGGATCACGTACTGCACCGGGAAACGTAGACCGACGCGATGTGGCTCGGCGTCGACCGGAATCGACTCGAGGTGCTCGATCAGCGTGGGGCCGGTGTAGTACGGGGTCTTGTCGGAGCGGATGGCGACGTTGTCACCGTGCAGTGCCGACACCGGGATCTCGACGACGTCTTCGCTTGCCCAGCCCAGTGAGCTGGTGAGTTCGTTGAACTCGGCGGAGATCGAGGTGAAGACCTCTTCGGGGTTCTCGACGAGGTCGATCTTGTTCACGGCGAGAACGAGCTTCGGGACACCGAGCAACGCGAGAACCGCTGCGTGCCTGCGAGTCTGCGCGATGACGCCCTTGCGAGCATCGACCAGCAGGATCACGAGCTGAGCCGTCGAGGCACCGGAGACCGTGTTGCGGGTGTACTGCACGTGGCCCGGTGTATCGGCGAGCACGAAGGTGCGCTTGGGGGTCGCGAAGTAGCGGTACGCCACGTCGATGGTGATGCCCTGCTCACGCTCGGCGCGCAGTCCGTCCACCAGGAGCGACAGGTCAGGGGTGTCGAGACCGCGGTCCACCGACGCACGGGTCACGGCGTCGATCTGGTCGGCGAGAACGGATTTCGTGTCGTACAACAGGCGGCCCACGAGTGTGGACTTTCCGTCGTCGACGCTGCCGGCAGTTGCCAGTCTGAGCAGATCGCTCATCAGAAGTAGCCCTCTCGCTTGCGGTCTTCCATGGCCGCTTCGGAAACTCGGTCGTCGCCACGGGTCGCGCCGCGCTCGGTCAAACGTGATGCCGCAACCTCGGCGAGGATCGCTTCGTTGTCGGCCGCATCGGAGAGAACAGCACCGGTGGTCGAACCGTCGCCGACGGTGCGGTATCGCACCGAAAGGGTCTGCAGCTCTTCGCTGTCAGCCGGACCACCCCAGACTCCGGGGGTCATCCACATGCCGTCGCGCTGGTACACCGGACGCTGGTGGGCGTAGTAGATGCTGGCGAGTTCGACGTTGTCGCGGGCGATGTAGCGCCAGATGTCCAGCTCGGTGAAGTTGCTGAGCGGGAAGACGCGCACCTGCTCGCCGGGGGAGTGGCGACCGTTGTAGAGGTTCCACAGCTCCGGGCGCTGCTTCTTGGGATCCCACTGGCCGAAAGCGTTGCGCAGTGAGAAGATCCGCTCCTTGGCGCGGGCGCGCTCCTCGTCGCGGCGAGCACCACCGAAGACGGCGTCGAAGCGATTCTCCGAGATCGCGTCCAGCAACGGCACGGTCTGCAGCGGGTTGCGGATACCGTCGGGGCGCTCGGTGAGGCGGCCGTCCGCGATGTACTCCTCGACGCTGGCCACGTGCAGGCGCAGGTTGTACTTGGCCACCACGTGGTCGCGGAAGTCGAGGACTTCCTGCAGGTTGTGGCCGGTGTCGACATGCAGCAGGGTGAACGGCAACGGCGCAGGCCAGAAGGCCTTGATCGCCAGGTGCAGCAGCACGGTGGAGTCCTTACCGCCCGAGAAGAGAATGACCGGGCGTTCGAATTCGCCGGCCACCTCTCGGAAGATGTGGATCGCTTCGGACTCGAGGGCGTCGAGAGTATCGAACTGTGTGCCGTCGAGCTGAGGCCGTGAAGGTGTCAAGTCAACTGTCATGATGCGTGCAACCCGCATTCTGTCTTGGAGGCACCGGCCCAACGACCGCTACGCGGATCGCTGCCGGGGGCTGGCTTGCTGGTGCAGGGTGCGCAGCCGATGGACGGATATCCCTCGTCGACAAGGGGATTGACGAGGATGGAATTGGTGTCGATGTAGTTCTGCATCTCCTCGTCCGACCAGGGAGCGATCGGGTTGATCTTCACGAGTCCGAAGGCTTCGTCGAAGGAGATCAGGGGAGCGTTGGCGCGGGTGGGCGCTTCGACGCGGCGGATGCCGGTCACCCACGCGCTGTACCCGGACAGTGTCTGCTTGAGCGGCGCGACTTTGCGTAGTGCGCAGCAGCGGTTGGGATCACGGGCGAACAGATCCTTGCCCTCGGCGACATCCTGCTCGGCGACGCTTGCCAGCGCACGAGCGTTGATGACGTTGACGCCGTACACCTGCTCGACCGCGTCACGCGTGCCGATGGTTTCGGGGAAGTGATAGCCGGTGTCGAGGAAGAGTACGTCGACGCCCGGATGCACCTGTGCGGCAAGGTGAACCAGCACTCCATCCTGCATGTTCGACGCAACAATGTACGAGTCGCCGAACGTGTCCTCGGTCCACTGCAACAGTTCCTGCGCGCTGGCTCCGTCGAGTTCTACGGCACCGCGCTCGGCGATGGACCGAAGCTCGTCGGCAGTTGCTCGCGAAATGTCCACTGTCATCGCAAATCTCCTTCGTCTGCGCGCACTGCCCATTCGGCGAACCGTTCACCTTCGTTGCGGTTCTTGACGAACTGACGTACGACGCGGTCGATGTAGTCACCCATCTCGACGCTGGTGACCTTGTGCTGGCGCAGCTTGCGTCCGAAGGCGCTGTCGAATCCGAGGCTGCCTCCCAGATGAACCTGGAAACCCTCGACTTGATTCCCCTCACCGTCGTCGACGAGTTGGCCCTTGAAGCCGATGTCGGCGATCTGCGAGCGAGCGCAGGAGTTGGGGCAACCGTTGATGTTGATGGTGATCGGCACGTCGAGCTGGCTGTTGATGTCGGCAAGACGCTGTTCGAGTTCGGGCACGAGCACCTGCGAACGCTTGCGGGTCTCGGCGAACGAGAGCTTGCAGAACTCGATGCCGGAGCAGGCCATCAGGTTCTTGCGCCAGTGCGACGGACGGGCGGGAAGACCCAGCGCGTCGAGATCGGCGATGAGCGGCTCGAGCGTCTCGTCGGCGACGTCGAGGATGATCAGCTTCTGGTACGGAGTGAAGCGGATCCGGTCGCTGCCGGCCTTCTCGGCGGCGTCGGCGACCTGAGCCAGGATGTCTCCCGAGACGCGGCCGGCGATCGGAGCGAAACCGACTGCGTTGTGGCCGTTGCGGGTCTTCTGGATACCGACGTGATCGATCGGGCGCTTGGGCTTCTCCGGCGCGGGGCCGTCGATGAGCGGGCGCTTGAGGTACTCCGTCTCGAGAACCTCGCGGAACTTTTCGATGCCCCAGTCCTTGATGAGGAACTTGAGCCTTGCCTTCGCGCGCAGACGGCGGTAGCCGTAGTCACGGAAGATCGAGACGACTCCCTCCCAGACATCGGGGACCTCGTCGAGCGGAATCCAGGCGCCGACGCGCTGCGCCAGCATCGGGTTGGTGGACAGTCCGCCGCCGACCCAGAGGTCGAGGCCCGGGCCGTGTTCGGGGTGGTTCACGCCGATGAAGGCGATGTCGTTGATCTCGTGAACGACGTCCTGCTGACCGGAGATGGCGGTCTTGAACTTGCGCGGCAGGTTGGAGTACTTGGGGTCGCCGATGTAGCGGCGCACGATCTCGTCGATCGCCGGGGTGGGATCGAGGACCTCGTCGAGCGATTCGCCGGCCAGGGGAGAACCGAGGACGACGCGGGGGCAGTCACCGCACGCTTCGGTGGTCTTGAGTCCGACGGCTTCGAGCCGCTTCCAGATCTCCGGAACGTTCTCGACCTCGATCCAGTGGAACTGGACGTTTTCGCGGTCGGACAGGTCGGCGGTGTTCCGGCCGAATTCCTTCGAGATGCCGGCGATGGTGCGCAGCTGCTCGACGTTGAGAGCGCCGGCGTCGCAACGCACGCGCATCATGAAGTATTTGGCCTCGAGCAGGTCGATGTTCTCGTCGCCGGTGAAGGTGCCGTCGTAGCCTTCTTCGCGCTGGGTGTAGAGACCCCACCAGCGGAAGCGGCCGCGAAGGTCGCCCTTGTCGATGCTGTCGAAGCCCTGCTTGGAGTAGATGTTCTCGATGCGGGCCCGAACGTTGAGCGGGTTGTCGTCCTTCTTGGCCTGCTCGTTGGCGTTGAGCGGCTCGCGGTAACCGAGGGCCCACTGACCTTCGGCGCGACGCTTGGCGGGACGTGCAGCGCGTGCGGGCCGGGCTTCGGCAGGTGCTGCCGAATCGGCGGGTGTGGCGGCGTCGGTGGTCGACGTCATCGATGAACTCCTGGATCTGGGCGGTTGATCGGCACGCGGCACGCACTATCGACGAACTGTGGCGGTGTCTGATCGGGACGCACCGGTCCGTGTCGGAAATCGAGGGGGCTGTCCTCGGTCTCGGAAAGCTCGCGGCCGGCAGGTGTGCTCACGAAAACGAACAGCTGGAGAAGCTGTATCTCTGAAACGACGTGTCTCTGCAGAGAGTTGTTTCGGTGAAGCAGATGGAGATGAGCGGGAAAGGCTGGAAGATCAGTGAAAGATCAACAGCTACACAGGTGCAGACACGACGAGCTGCACACACGCTTGAAGTCGACATGGCGACGCGCCACAAGTCGCACTCCGAGTCCGGTCATGCGGACCATTGTGCCACGTCAACTCGATAATTCCGACTCGGGCGCATATTTCCACGAAAAACGGGGGAAATATCGAGTTCAGGCCACGCGCCGACCTGCATCGCAGGCTGAATAGGTGTGCGTTCCGGATGCTGGGACACTGGAGGCGTGAATGCCACCAGCACGACTCCCACTCGACAGAGCGAGGCGACCCCCTTCGCCTTGCCCGCGCGATCGCTCGAGGGTGTCGGGAAACGGCCGTTCGGGATCTACATCCACGTCCCGTTCTGTGCCACCAGGTGTGGGTACTGCGATTTCAACACCTACACGGCTGGTGAGCTCGGAACCTCGGCGTCGCCGCAGTCGTGGCTGGAGGGTCTGCGACGCGAACTCGATCTCGCGGCCGAGATGACGGGCGCCCCGGCGGCGAAGACGGTGTTCGTGGGCGGTGGAACGCCGTCGCTGCTCGGTGGCGACGGGCTGTCCGACGTGCTGTCGGCGGTTCGCAGCAGCTTCGGCTTGGCGTCCGGCGCCGAAGTGACCACGGAATCGAACCCCGAATCGACGTCGCCGGAATTCTTCGACGCCCTCCGCAGTGCGGGATTCACCCGCATTTCCCTCGGCATGCAGTCCGCGGCTCAGCACGTCCTGAAGATCCTCGACCGCACCCACACTCCCGGCCGCGCCGTCGCTGCCGCGAAAGAGGCTCGCGCAGCTGGTTTTTCGCACGTGAACTTGGATTTGATCTATGGAACGCCGGGGGAGCGAGACCAAGATCTGGACGCCTCACTCGACGCGGTTCTCTCCGCCGATGTCGACCACGTCTCGGCCTACGCGTTGATCGTCGAGGACGGCACCGCCATGGCTCGCAAGGTCAGGCGCGGCGAGCTGCCCGCGCCGGACGACGACGTGCTGGCCTCACGATACGAACGAATCGATTCACGCCTGTCCGAGGCCGGCTTGCACTGGTACGAGGTCTCCAACTGGGCAAAGGCGGAAACCGCGGACTCCGGTGACACCCGGTGCCGTCACAACCTCGGCTACTGGGACGGTGGTGACTGGTGGGGCGCCGGACCGGGCGCGCACAGTCACGTCGGCGGAGTGCGGTGGTGGAACGTCAAGCACCCGGCACGGTACGCGGAACAGTTGGCCCTCGGTGAACTTCCCGTCGGCGGCAGCGAAGACTTGACCGCCGAGGACGAACACATGGAGCGCGTCATGTTGACCGCGCGGTTGCGTACGGGACTTCCGTTGTCGGAACTGTCTGCATCCGAACGCCTTTCGGCCGAACAGGTGGTAGTCGACGGGTTGGCCGCGATCGAGAACGATCACGTGGTTCTCACCGACCGTGGCCGCCTGCTCGCTGATGCGGTGATTCGCACGATCCTGACCTGACGCGGCACCATCCTTCGCCGCGTAATGTGGCCGTGGTGGCCATCATTCATCGTGCGCAGCTGAATCCGTCCAAGAACGACCTGCTCCGAGCGTGGGTGCCCAAGCAGCCATGGGTCGGGTCGGTCGACTGTTCGACGCTCGAACGCGTCGACGCCTATCGTTTCGACGACCCGGACGGCGAGGTCGGAATCGAGACGCACCTGCTCCGCTCTGCCGACGGTCGAATTCTTCAGGTCCCGCTCACTTATCGTGGTGCTCCGCTGGACGGGGCGGAGACTGCGCTGATCGCAACCATGGATCATTCGGTACTGGGCGAGCGGTGGGTGTACGACGCTTGCTGCGATCCGGTCTACGTGAGCGTGGTGGCGACCGCGATTCTGACCGGTGGGGCCGGAGTCGATCTGGTTTTCGCGGACTCCGCCGATCACATCCCGGTGACGGCTCACGTAGTAGGCAGCGGTACGGCCGGCGCTTCCGTACCGGACGTCGAATCGGTGACCTGCTCGACAGTCGGCACCGACTCGATCATCAGCGCGGGAGAACTGGAATTGACCGTGGTGAGAGTGATCGACGCAGATCGAGTGTCAGGCTCGGCGACGCTCACCGGAACCTGGCCGGGGCAGCCGAATCCCGCACTGCTCGCGTTCGTCGGTTGAGTCTCGGCGCCTGAGTCGCGTGAGCGTCAGCGGACGCCCTCGATGACACCGGGCATCGCGTCGAAGTCGAAGACACGCGCGTGCAGCACGACGCGGTTTCGCAGGGCCGAACGAACCGCTCGGTGCAGGCCGTCCTCGAGGTAGAGAGTGCCGCGCCACTGCACTGCGTGAGGGAACAGATCGCCGTAGAAGGTCGAGTCCTCCGACAGCAGGCGATCGAGTTCGAGGACCTTCGTGGTGGTCACGATCTCGTCGAGTCGAACCTGACGTGGAGGGAACTTCGACCAGTCGCGTAGAGACAGTCCGTGATCGGGATACGGTTTGCCGTCCATCACGCCTTTGAAGATCATGTGCCGCCTTGTCCATGGTTGTGCGATCGACCCTTCGCCGATCTCACTCCACAGTAAGGGCAACAGCCGTCTCTGGCGCTCGGGCGATTAGACTGCCAGTGGGAACCGATGTGTAAATGTCGGTGTTCGTTCTGTTCAGGAAACGGAGGTGGCAACGATGTCGAGTACCGACGACAGGCGTTTCGAGGTCTTACGTGCAATCGTGGCCGATTACGTCTCCACCCAGGACCCGGTGGGATCCAAGGCCCTGGTCGAGCGTCACAACCTCGGAGTGTCGAGCGCCACTGTGCGCAACGACATGGCATTCCTCGAGGCCGAGGGCTACATCGCCCAACCGCACACCAGTTCCGGCCGCGTCCCCACCGACAAGGGATACCGCGAATTCGTCGATCGCATCGCCGACGTCAAGCCCATGTCCGGGCCCGAGCGCCGAGCGATCCTGGAGTTCTTGGAGTCGGGTGTCGACCTCGACGACGTTCTGCGTCGTGGGGTGCGACTGCTCGCGCAACTGACCCGTCAGGTCGCGGTTGTCCAATATCCGTCGCTGTCCGCGTCGTCGGTTCGCCACCTCGAGGTGGTCGCATTGACGCCGGCGCGCCTGCTCCTCGTTCTCATCACCGATTCCGGCCGCGTCGATCAGCGAATCGTCGAACTCGGGGACGTCCTCGAAGACGAAGACCTGTCCCGGTTGCGCGCGCTTCTCGGCGGGGCCCTGGAAGGCAAGCGCCTGGCCGCCGCGTCGATTGCCGTGGCGGAACTGGCCGACGAGTCTCCGGCCGACCTGCGCGACGCCGTGATCCGGTCGGCAACGGTTCTGGTCGAGACCCTGGTCGAACATCCGGAAGATCGCCTCGTCCTGGGCGGAACCTCCAACCTCACGCGCAACGCCGCCGATTTCTCCGGTCTGGCCGGCTTCCCCGGTTCGCTGCGCGCAGTGCTCGAAGCACTGGAAGAGCAGGTAGTGGTCCTCAAACTGCTCGCTGCGACGCAGAATTCCGGCACGGTCACCGTTCAGATCGGTGAAGAGACGCAGGTCGAACAGATGCGCGGAACCTCCGTGATTTCGACTGGCTACGGCGCGGCCGGTACCGTTTTCGGTGGTGTCGGTGTGCTCGGACCCACTCGGATGGACTATCCGGGAACAATTGCATCGGTTGCCGCCGTTGCCAGATACATCGGCGAAGTTCTCTCCGAGCGATGACGGACGTCGACATTTGGTCGGCACACCTCCTCGCGAGGACTGAGGAAAACCTAGAAGTAAGAGAAGGACGAGAGACTCAACGTGGCACGGGATTACTACGGATTGCTCGGCGTCGGCAAGAACGCGACAGACCAGGAGCTCAAGCGCGCTTACCGCAAGCTGGCACGCGAACTGCACCCGGACGTCAACCCTGACGAGGCTGCGCAGGCCAAGTTCAAGGAGATCTCAACGGCCTACGAGGTCCTGACCGACCCGGAGAAGCGTCGCATCGTCGATCTCGGCGGAGACCCGCTCGAGTCCGGTGGCGGCGGAGGTGGTGGCTTCGGTGGCGGATTCGGAGGCGGTGGCCTCGGCGACGTCTTCGAAGCATTCTTCGGCGGCGGTGGCGGCGCAGGTCGTGGGCCGCGCGGTCGCGTTCAGCCCGGCGCCGACTCGTTGCTTCGCACCAAGCTGACCCTCGCAGAATGTGCGACGGGCGTCAGCAAGCACGTGACCGTCGAGACGGCCATTCTGTGCGACAGCTGCACCGGAGCCGGAACCAACGGCGACTCCAAGCCTGTCCGCTGTGAGACCTGCAACGGTGCCGGCGAAGTTCAGTCCATCCAGCGCTCGTTCCTCGGCCAGGTCATGACCTCGCGTCCCTGCCCGACGTGCCGCGGTGCCGGTGAGACCATCCCGGATCCCTGCCACAAGTGTGGCGGCGACGGCCGAGTTCGGGCCAAGCGCGACATCACGGTGAAGGTTCCGGCGGGCGTTGCCGGTGGCATGCGCATCCGTTTGACTGCGCAGGGTGAAGTCGGCCCAGGCGGCGGACACCCCGGCGACCTCTACGTCGAGATCGTCGAGCAGCAGCACGACGTCTTCGTTCGGGACGGTGAAGACCTGCACTGCACCATCCGTGTTCCCATGGTCGACGCAGCACTGGGTACCAGCGTCACCGTCGACACCATCATCGACGGCCCCAAGGAAATCACCATCGAGCCAGGCACCCAGCCCGGGCACGTTGCTGTTCTTCGCGGTCACGGTATGCCGAAACTGCGGTCGGGAGTGCGCGGCGACGTCCACGCTCACCTCGAGGTGGTCATCCCGAGCCGCCTCGATCACAAGCAGTCCAAGCTGCTCAAGGAATTCAAGCTGCTCCGCGATCGTGACGAGGCCGAGGTCGTTTCGACGACGTCGCAGAACAGCGGTGGTCTGTTCTCGCGTCTTCGCGAAGCATTCAGCGGCCGCTGACGGTGGCCGCAACGGTCTTCTTTCTCGACCCGGTTCCCGGCGTCGGTGAAATCGCAGTTCTGGACGGGCAGGAGGGTCGCCACGCGGCCACTGTCCGCCGGATCGGTGTCGGCGAGCGTTTGGTGTTGGCCGACGGCCGTGGCCGGGTAGCCGACGCCGAGGTGACGAGCGTCGGCAAGGATCGCCTCGAACTGTTGGTCAGCGACGTTCAGGTTCTCGAGCAGCCCAAGCCGTTGGTGACCCTGATTCAGGCACTGCCCAAGGCCGAGCGCTCCGAGTTGGCCGTCGAACTGGCCACCGAGGCCGGTATCGACGCCGTGATTCCGTGGCAGTCCCTGCGTTGTGTCGCCAAATGGGAAGGCCCGAAGCTCGCCAAGGGCGTCGCACGCTGGCGAAGTGCCGCAGTGTCTGCGGCGAAGCAGTCCAGACGCGCGTTCGTTCCGGAGATTTCGGATCTGCACAAGACGGCGGCGGTGATCGCGTTGGTTCGCGACGCCGTTGCCCGCGGCGCTGTGGTTGCGGTGCTTCACGAATCGGCGACGACGCCGTTGGCCGGCTTGCCGTTGGCGAGCGCGGACGAGGTATTTCTCGTTGTCGGTCCCGAAGGTGGGCTCGACGATTCGGAGATCAGTGCGTTGTCGGAGGCCGGGGCCACTCCGGTGCTTCTCGGGCCGACGGTCCTGCGCACGTCGACGGCCGGAGCCGTCGCTCTCGGCGCAATCGGAGTGCTGACCGATCGCTGGGGACCACGGCCACTGCACTGATCTTGTTGTGACTGCACTGATCTTGTTGTGACTGCACTGACGTTGGTGTGATCCCGAGCTGAATCGGATCCGGCGCTCAGCGAAGTGTCAGATTTGCGCACTATCGTAAGGACGTCGGGGGTCGCCTTCGGCGTGAGTTGGTTCGGGGATTTCAGGAGGCCAGATGTTGTCACGTGCGCATATGCGAATTGCCGGAGCGGTGTGTGCCGCGGCGGCGATGATGCTGGTTGCGGGGTGCACCGTCTCCACCGGAGACAATCCTGGCTCTTCCGGTAATGCCGTCACCACCACACCGACCAGCGAGGCGCTCGTCACCGTCACTCCCGCCGACGGCGGAACCCCCGTGAGCCCCCTCGATCCCATCGAGGTCCAGGTCGCGAAGGGAACACTGACGACCGTCGCGCTGACCAATCCCGAAGGTAAGGAAGTCGCCGGTATCACGACGCCTGACAAGACGTCCTGGAAGCCGAGCGAACCACTCGGATACGGCAAGACCTACAAGCTTGTCGTCGATGCCGTCGACGCGAATGGTGTTGCCACGACCAAGAACACGACGCTGACCACCGTCGCGCCGAGTAATCAGACTCGCGCGTACATCAACACCACCGGTGGCGCCTCGATTTCGGACGGTGGCACGTACGGCGTCGGCACGGTCGTCGCCGTTCATTTCGACGAGTTGATCGGTGACAAAGCCGCGGCCGAGAAGTCTCTGGTGGTCACCACCAATCCGCCCGTACAAGGATCGTGGTACTGGGTCGACGGTCAGAACGTTCACTGGCGTCCGCAGAATTACTACGCACCAGGCACGACGGTCTCGGTGAACGCGAACATCTACGGCAAGCAGTTGGGCAACGGACTGTACGGCCAACAGGACGACACCGTGTCCTTCAAGATCGGCGACTCCCACGTCTCGGTCGCCGACGACAACACCAAGATGGTGACCGTCTACGAAAACGGTCAGGTGATCAAGGAGATGCCGACCTCGATGGGTATGGGCGGCACCGAAACGATCGGCGGCACGACGCTCTCGTTCTGGACCCAGCCCGGCACGTACACCGTGATGGACAAGGCCAATCCCGTCATCATGGATTCGTCGACCTACGGTCTGCCGATCAACTCGCGCCTGGGCTACAAGGAATCCATCAACTGGGCCACCCGCATCAGCACGGACGGTATCTATCTTCACGAGTTGGAGAGCACCGTCTGGGCGCAGGGAAACACCGACACCTCGCACGGTTGCCTCAATCTCAGTGCGGCCAATGCCAAATGGTTCTTCGATTTCTCGCAGCCAGGAGATGTCGTCGAGATCAAGAACACCGGCGGGGCTCCGCTGGAGGTGTGGCAGAACGGCGACTGGACCCTCTCGTGGGCAGACTGGGCCGCAGGCAGCGCCCTCGCCTGAGATAGATTTCCTCGGTGCCTCGATTCAAGATTCCGTACGGCCGACACGAGCAACAGTTCGGGCATCTCTACGTTCCCGACGAGGCGGTTGACGGCCCGATTCCGATCGTCATGCAGATCCACGGAGGCTTCTGGAGCGGGCAGTACGGATTGAATCTGGGCACCGCATTTGCCGTCGAACTCGCGCGGCACGGCGTCGCAGTGTGGAACATCGAATACCGCCGCCTCGGGGCGGGCGGTGGTTGGCCGGAAATGTCCGCCGACGTGAAAACGGCGTACGACGAAATCCCCGGACTGGTTGCCGCGAAGTCCTCGGCCGAATTCGATCTGAATCAGATTCGCCTGCTCGGGCATTCGGCCGGCGGACATCTTGCAGTGTGGCTGGCGGGGGAGAAGGACACGTTCACCCGGCCTGAACGGGTCATCGCGCAGGCTGCCGCACTCGATCTGGCGTCGGCAGGCGAGCGTGGACGACGGATCAGTTTCATCGAGGATCTGTTCGGCGTTCCGTTCGAAGCGGACCCGGATCTGTATCGCAATGCGTCGCCACAGCATCGACTGCCGATCGGCGTACCCGTTGTGTGCGTCACGGGTGCGGAGGATCTGCAGGTGCCGGCCAAGGTGAGCTCCCGGTATGCGAAGGCTGCCGAAGCGGCTGGTGATCCCGTGGCACTGCGCGTGATCGAGGGCGAAGGACACGACGCATTCCTCTCACCCTCGACCGAGTCCTGGCGGGTCTCCCGCGAGTTGGTTCTCGCCGAAGACCCGCTGGCTCCGAGCACGTCAGACTGACACGGGGCCTTCTTGCACAGGGGCCTTCTTGCCCGGCAGGATGAACGCCACGACAACTGCCCCCACGAACAGTGCAAGACCGCCCGCCCAACTGGCCGCCGAAATCGCGTCGGCGTAGGCACTGCCGGCGGCGTCGAGCAACGGCGCTGCCTGAGCTGCAGCCAAGGGGTTGCCTGCCATCTCTTCGGCGACCAACGAAGCGCCGCCGACGGATTCTCCGGACACCTCCATCGCGTATGCGGCCTGTTGCGCCAGCTCACCCGTCAACTGCGGAACCTGCATGCCGCTGATGAATCCTGCGATCGAATCCTTGTAGCTCGCGGCGAGGATCGAGCCCAGGATCGCGATTCCCAGCGAGCCGCCGAGTTCGATGGCGGTGTCGTTGAGGCCACCAGCAGCGCCGAGATCGTCCTCGGAGAAGTTGTCCATGATGGCGTCGGTGGCCGGCGGTTCACTCAAGCCGATGCCCAAGCCGAGCAGGATCAGTGGGACAGCGAACATCCAGTAGCCCGAATCGCCGTCTACCTGCGTGAGAATCAGAACACCGACCGCGGCGACGACCATGCCGCCGACGATGGATGCCCGGACGCCGATCAGCGGAGTGATCCGGCCACTGACCACGGCGCCGATCGAAACGGCAATTGCCAAGGGCAGCAGACGAACACCGGTTTCGAGTGCGCCGTAGCCGAGGATGAACTGGAACTGCTGTGAGATGAAGTAGATGGCACCGAAGGCGGCCAGGAAGAGCAGAAGTACGGCGAGTGTCGCGCCGCCGACCATGCGCTGGCCGAGTTTGCGGACGTCGAGCAGTGGCTGCGGGTGACGCAGTTCCCAGACGACGAACGAGACGAGGCCGATCGCAGCGAGCATGGCGGCGCCGATGGGTCCGCCGGTCCACCCGAAGTGGAATCCGTTGATGATCGAGTACACGAGCGAGCCGATGGTGACCACCGAGAGTGCTCCGCCGATCCAGTCGATCCGGCCCAGGTGCTCGGCCTTGCTCGGAGGCACCAGGATTACGGCGGCGACGGCAGCGACTGCGGCGATCGGGACGTTGATCAGGAAAGTGATGCTCCAGGAATGGCTGTCGAGAATCCATCCGGCCAACAGCGGGCCGAGGGCAATCGCCAGACCCGACGTCGCCGCCCACGCCGCGATGGCGCGTGATCGCTCCGCTTTGGGAAAGGTCGCGACCAGAAGCGAGAGCGTCGCGGGCATGATGATCGCGGCGCCGACGCCCATGATCATTCGTGCCGCGATGGCGGCGTTGGTGGTGTCCGCGATACTGCCGAAGACGGCGCCGCCGGCGAACACGGCGAGTCCGGCCAGAAGCGCTCCGCGGCGACTGTACTTGTCACCGATCACGCCGAACAGCAACATCAGCGCGGCGTAGGGGACTGTGTAGCCGTCGATGACCCATTGCAGTTGCGTGCTGGTGAGCCCGAGGTCTCTGGTCATGTCCGGCGCCGCGACGATCAGCGCGGTATTCGCCATCACGACGATCAGCAGACTCAGGCACAACACCCCGAGCGCGGCCCACCGCCGTGAGTACGGCTGGTCCATCTCCGAGACAGGTTTGCTCATGAGTGTCGTCATGACGCGACTCCGTTCCTGATGATCGAAGAGACTCCTCGATCTATTTGCACACTGATGTGTAAGTTAATAACTTGCACACCGATGTGCAACTATGATTGACCTAGATCACAGTTGGGCAGTCGAAAGAGGTGGAACGCGCGTTGACGCATTCGGGCACAGTCGTTTCGGGAACTGCCGAATCGGGCGGAAGGCAGCGTCGTAGTCAGGCCGCGGCGAATCGCAATCGCATCATCGAGGCGGCGATCACGGCGTTCGCTGCTGATCCGGATGCGAGCATGGACGACGTCGCAAAGGCTGCCGGTGTGGTCAGACGAACCGTGTACGCGCATTTCGACAGCCGTGAGGCGCTGATCAACGGCATCGTGGACGAGGCGTCGACCGATCTCGTTGCTGCGCTGAGCCAAGCCGGTGAGCCGCCCGAGCGCCCCGATCTGGCGACTGCCGTTCTGGCATTGCTGTCATGGCCGGTCGGTGATCGATTCCGGATGCTGCTCAGTTTTGCTCGCAAAGAGTTGGGGGAGCAGCGGATTCTCGATTTGATGGAGCCCGCGCGCGCCGTGAGTATCAGCGTCGTCGAGCGAGGTCAGCGTGACGGCACCTTCTCGACATACCTGCCGGCCGAGACTCTGGTAGCGATGACCGAGGCGATCACGATCACTTTGTTCGATCAGGCCAACAGTGGGCTCATCACCGACTCTGGCGAATCCTTTGCCGCCGTATGCCTGGTCATCGCGGGTATCAGTCCGGATAGAAGCGCCGAGATCGTCGCCGAAGCGTCGGAATGGATCCGAGAATCGCTGCCGTCCGGTCGCCGCGAGGATTAGGCCGGGACGATTAACAAGTGGGCCGTGTCCGACTCTGGCGCTAGACTTCGAAGTATCGAGGCTCACGAGTCGAGTGGGCTGATCGGACCAGAAAGCAGGCCATATTCACCACGTGAGTGAACACAGTGAACTCGACGGGAACCGTGTAACCACCATCACCGATCGCGCTCTGCCCGCAGAGCGCACCGTCCGCTCGAGTATGGATCTGGCGCCGGAGACCGTGCGCCAAATCCTGGGGGCGACGGACGAGAACCTCACCGCGATCGAACGTGAGCTTCGTGCCGACATTCACGTACGTGGCGGAACTGTCTCATTGTCGGGGACGGCTGCAGACGTTGCGCTGGCAGAACGTGTGTTCAGTGAATTGGCGTCGCTGGCCGGTCGGGGGCAACCCATCGCACCGGATGCTGTTCGACGAACCATCGGCATGCTCACCAACGAGGTCGGCGAGTCTCCGGCCGAGGTGCTCTCCCTCGACATTCTTTCGCGTCGGGGCAAGACGATTCGGCCCAAGACCCTCAACCAGAAACGCTACGTCGACGCCATCGACGAGAACACCATCGTGTTCGGAGTCGGCCCGGCCGGTACCGGCAAGACCTACCTCGCCATGGCCAAGGCCGTTCAGGCGTTGCAGGCCAAGCAGGTCTCTCGGATCATCCTGACCAGGCCGGCAGTCGAGGCCGGCGAGCGACTGGGCTTTCTGCCCGGCACGCTGCACGAGAAGATCGATCCGTATCTGCGCCCGCTGCACGACGCATTGCACGACATGATGGATCCCGAGGCGATTCCGAAGTTGATGCAGGCCGGAGTCATCGAGGTCGCTCCGCTCGCTTACATGCGCGGCCGGACGCTCAACGACGCCTTCATCATCTTGGACGAAGCGCAGAACACCACGGCCGAGCAGATGAAGATGTTCCTGACCCGTCTCGGGTTCGGTTCCAAGATCGTGGTCACCGGAGACGTGACCCAGGTCGATCTACCTGGTGGAGCCCGTTCGGGTCTGCGTGCGGCATCCGAAATCCTCACCGGGATCGACGATATTCATTTCGCCACCCTCGACAGCAGTGACGTCGTACGTCATCGGCTGGTCTCCCACATCGTCGACGCTTACGAGCGTCACGAATCGGATCGGTCCGGCGAGTTAGCGGTCGGAAACCGGGCGCAGCGCCGCGCTGCACATGCTCATTCACCGCGACGGTAGGCTGATCGACGCATCAACCCCTACTTTTCCCAGGAAAGAGCGTCGCACATGAGCATCGAGGTCTCGAACGAATCGGGCATGGACATCTCCGAACCGGAGTTGATCAGCGTTGCCCGTTTCGTGATCGCTCGGATGGATGTCCATCCGGCGGCCGAGCTGTCGATGGTTCTCGTCGACTCCGCGACGATGGCGGATCTGCACGTTCGCTGGATGGACCTGCCGGGCCCGACCGACGTCATGTCGTTCCCGATGGACGAACTCGAGCCGGGTGGCCGTCCTGATTCCCCGGAGCCTGGACCGTCGATGCTCGGTGACATCGTGTTGTGTCCGTCTTTTGCCGCGGATCAGGCTGACAAGGCCGGGCATTCACTGGCTCACGAACTTGCCCTCCTGACCGTCCACGGTGTGTTGCACCTCCTCGGCTACGACCACGCGGAGCCGGAAGAGGAGAAGGAGATGTTCGGCTTGCAGAACAGCCTCCTCGAAGAGTGGTACGAAGACCTTCGCCGTATCGACCGCGAAGCAGCACTGGCCGAACGCGATCAGAAGCTGCTCGGTAAGACCGGTTTCGTCGACGGAGTGGACCGATAACAGTTATCCGGGGGTTCTGTAGTGAGTAGCGCCATAGCGCTCTTTGTTCTGGCGATTGCTCTTGTCCCGGTCGGTGGTGTCTTCGCGGCCGTCGACTCGGCGCTCAACACCATTTCGTCGGCGCGCATCGACGAGATGGCAAAGGAAGAGCGAGCCGGCGCCGCGCGCGTGCAGCGCATTCTGACCGATCGTCCGCGATACGTGAATCTGATGGTCCTGCTTCGCATTTTGTGCGAGATCACGGCCACCGTCGTACTAGTTGGCGGTCTGATCGACATCCTCTCGTTGGGCTGGGCGCTGACCGTCACCGCGGTGATCATGGTTCTCGTCTCGTACGTGGTCATCGGTGTCGGACCGAGAACGCTTGGGCGCCAACATGCGTACTCCATCGCGATGGCCGCGTCGTTGCCACTGCTGTGGATCGGTGTTCTGCTCGGGCCGATCAGTCGCGTCCTGATCCTCGTGGGTAACGCCTTGACCCCGGGTAAGGGCTTCCGCAACGGTCCGTTCGCTTCGGAAATCGAGTTGCGTGAACTCGTGGACATGGCGCAGGAACGCGGTGTCGTCGCCGACGAAGAACGCCGAATGATCCAGTCCGTCTTCGAACTCGGAGACACGTCGGCACGCGAGGTGATGGTGCCTCGCACCGACATGGTGTGGATCGAAAATGACAAGAATGCCGGACAGGCGACGTCGTTGGCCGTGCGCAGTGGTCACTCGCGCTTGCCGGTCATCGGGGAGAACGTCGACGACGTGCTCGGTGTCGTCTACCTCAAGGATCTGGTCAAGCAGACCTACCACCTGCCCGACGGCGGCCGGAACGTCAACGTCTGCGACGTCATGCGGCCGGCGGTCTTCGTTCCCGATTCGAAGCCACTCGACAGCTTGCTGGCCGAGATGCAGCGCGACCGCAATCACATGGCGATCCTTGTCGACGAGTACGGCGGAATCGCCGGGCTGGTCACGATCGAGGACGTCATCGAAGAGATCGTCGGTGAGATCGCCGACGAGTACGACGAGGACGAGACGCCGCCCATCGAGGATCTCGGTGACGGAATGTTCCGCGTATCCGCGAGACTTCCCATCGAAGACCTCGGCGAATTGTTCGATCTCGAACTCGAACTCGACGAGGTGGAGACCGTCGGCGGGCTGATCGGATACGTGCTCGGCCGAGTTCCGCTTCCTGGTTCCGAGGTGGAATACGACGGTTTGATCCTGCGCGGTGAGGGAACCAACACGGGCCGAGGTCGGGTACGCATCAGCACGGTGTTCGTGCAGCGTATCCCGCGGTCCGAAGACGAAGAGACAGAAGACACCGATGACTGAGCGAGTGTTCAGCGAGGAGCAGTTATGAGCAAGAACGAATTCCGGTCAGGCTTCGTGTGTTTCGTGGGTCGACCCAATACGGGTAAGTCCACGCTGACCAATGCGTTGGTCGGCAGCAAGATCGCGATCACGTCCTCGCGCCCGCAGACGACGCGCCATACGATTCGTGGCATCGTTCACCGCGAGCATGCGCAGCTGATCCTGGTGGACACCCCTGGACTGCACAAGCCGCGCACATTGCTCGGGCAGCGCCTCAACGACCTGGTTCGTGACACGTACTCCGAGGTCGACGTCATCTGCCTGTGCATCCCGGCCGACGAGGCCATCGGGCCCGGAGACCGCTGGATCGTGCAGCAGATCCGTCAGATGGCGCCCAAGACCAAGCTGGTCGGCATCGTCACCAAGATCGACAAGGTCAGCCGCGACGCCGTCGGAAAGCAGTTGCTCGCGCTGTCCACCTTGCTCGGTCCCGAATCCGAGGTCGTTCCGGTGTCCGCGAAGTCGGGCGAACAGGTCGAGATCCTGGTCGACGTCCTCGCCGGTCTGATGGACGAGGGCCCGGCCTTCTACCCGGACGGCGAATTGACGGACGAGCCCGAAGAGGTGCTCATGGCCGAACTCATCCGTGAGGCTGCGCTCGAGGGTCTCGGTGAGGAATTGCCGCACTCCCTGGCCGTGGTGATCGAGGAGGTCATCCCGCGCGAAGGACGCACCGAGAAGCAGGGCGAGATGCTGGACGTCCACGCGTTGCTCTACGTCGAGCGGCCCAGCCAGAAGGGCATCGTCATCGGTAAGGGCGGAGCGCGTCTGCGGGAAGTCGGTACCAGTGCGCGCCTGCAGATCGAGAAGCTGCTCGGTGTGCGGATCTTCCTGGAGTTGCACGTCAAGGTCGCCAAGGACTGGCAGCGCGACCCGAAGCAGCTCGGCCGGCTGGGCTTCTAGGGCCTCCGGCCCCGTGAGCGGTTAGGGAGTCCAGGGACTGCCTAACCACTCACAGGGGCCGTAGGACCCTGAGGATCGCCGCGCCGATGTCCTGCTCGTCGACGCCGGTGGCCAGGCGTCGGAGTTGGAGTCCAGTGATGACGGCAACGAGCGTCGATGCAATCGATTCGGGATCCGGTACGCCGAGTGCCGTCAGAATCGTGACGGTCAAATCGTCGTAGGCGGCAAAGCATTCGACCGCAACTTCGTGGAGTTCGTGGTCGCGGCCGGCGGCGATGTACATCTCGAACGGCGCGATTCGCTCGGCCGAGAACGAAAGATCTCGCGTCACCTTCTCAGCTATTGCCGCGGCATCCTCGACGCTGAGACCTTTGTCGCGGTACTCCTCGGCCAAGGCGCGCAGGCGCGTCGTCTCGTCTGTCACGAATCGAGACAGAGCAGCGCGAAGCATGTCCGACTGGCTCGCGAAGTGATACGTGATCGATCCGAGTGAGACGCCGGCCTGCGCGGCGATGCGCCGGTTGCTCACACCCGGGATGCCGTCGGTACCGACGACGTGCAGAACGGCGTCGAGTATTCGCTCGCGAACGTCCCGGTTACTCATCGGGTCACCACCACGGCTCGGGTCGGACCTGATCCCAACGCAGGACCGATTCCAATTGTGAAGCGAGGGAGACCAACAGAGGTTCGGTGTTCTCGTTGCCCATCAACTGCGCACCGATGGGCAGGCCGGCCTTGCTGAATCCGGCCGGCACGTTGACCGAGGGCCAGCCGAGGACGTTCCACGGCCACGCGTACGGGCAGGCGCCGGTCATGACCTTGTCAGTGTCCCAACCACCGATGCCGTCGATCGCGGTCGCCATGATCGGTGGAGTTGCCGTCGTGGGTGCCAGGACGACGTCGTAGGTGTCGAAGATCGCTCCGATCCGCTTTCGCATCCGCGGTTCGGCCGCGCGGGCCGCGCGCAGTGGCGCACCACGAAGTAGCTTGCCGTTCTGTGCATTTCCGCGTGTTCGGGCATCGACCAGTGTCGGGTCGGGAACGCGTCCGAGCCAGTCGTGGACCCCGACGAGTGAGCGGGGCAGAAAGTTCAGGCCGAAGATCAGGCCGTATGCGGGATCGTCGACGACGACGTGGTGTCCGAGTTCCCGCAGCGTGTCGGCGATCGAATGCACGGCCAGGCGCACTTCCGGGTCCAGCTTCACAGGAGTGGCGGTGAACGGATTACGAAGGGAAAGAGCGATTTTCAGCTTTCCGGGGTCGCGTCCCACCGCGTCGCTGACGGTGACCGGTGTCGGCTTGTGGAGATCGCCGTCGTGGTTGCCGGCAGCGACGTCGAGCAGCAGTGCCGCGTCGGCGACGGTGCGAGCGAGCGGGCCGTTGACCGTCAGGCCGTAGAAGGCTTCGGCGTCGGGCCAGGTGGAGATGCGCCCGCGCTGCGGTTTGATTCCGACGAGGTTGGTCCAGGCCGCGGGGATTCGGATGGAACCGGCTCCGTCGGAACCGATTCCGGCGCTGACCAATCCGGCAGCGACGGCCGCGGCGGTGCCGCCCGACGATCCGCCTGGAGTGTGGTGACGCGACCACGGATTGCGCGTGTAACCGAAGGCTGAACCGCTCGTGAGCGGCCACTGGCCCAGTTCCGGGCTGTTGGTCTTGCCTACGATCACTGCACCGGCGTCGCGGAGGCGTCGAACCATCTCCGAGTCCTCGGTCTTGGCCGGGAAATCGCCAGGGCAACCGAAGGCGGTGGGTTCGCCGGTGATGTCGACATCGTCCTTCACTGCGATCGGCACGCCGAGAAGAGGTAGGCGCTCGCCGAGTGCGAGACGCCTGTCGGACTCGGCAGCTTCTTCGAGTGCCTTCTCGCGCCGCACGATCTTGAACGCATTGAGGTGAGGCTGAGTGGCCTCGATCCGGCTCAGCGTTGCCTCCGTGGCCGCGACGGACGAGGTAGCACCCGAAGCCAGACTCGCAACCTGGTCGACAAGGCCGGGGGCGAGATCGTGGTCGGTTCGAGAAGTCATCAGGTTCCCTTCGCAAAACTGTTCGTTCGAACGAACAGTAACTTGTTTCAGTATTAGCGAACTTGGGTTCCGCGTCAAGATCGCGTCAAGACGCCAGGTCAGTGCGTAAGTGGATCGTCAGAGACACGGAATCGGCCTCTCTGGAGGTCGAAGCTGAGAGAGCGCATCCGGTCGAGGGCGACCGAGCGTCATGGCTGCGATGCACAGCAGCACGGCAAAAGATTTCGAAGAGGGAAGCTCATGGCCGATCTGGCCTACGTTGCTCTGATTCTCGGTGGTTTTCTCGTGTGCGCGCTGGTGCTGCGCGCCCTACAGGCGAGCGCTCCCAAATGACGGTTGCCGGTGTGGTCAGCGTGGTTCTGATCGCCGTCGCCGCGGCATTGGTCATTTATCTGCTCGTTGCACTCGTAGATCCTGAGAGGTTCTGATGTCGCCCGCTCTTGCAGCCGGCCTGCAGATCGCTTTTGTCCTCGCCGTTCTGGCAATTGCCTACGTTCCGGTGGGCGACTACATGGCACGCGTTTACTCGTCGACGCGGGATCTGCGGGTCGAGAGTGTGATCTACCGCGTCGGCCGGATCGACTCGCGGGCCGAGCAGACGTGGTACGGCTACGCCGCAAGCGTTCTCGGATTCTCGTTGGCGAGCGCATTGTTCTTGTACTTTCTCCAACGGATTCAGGGTGTACTACCGCTGAGTGACGGACTGTCCGGCGTCAGCCCTGCCGTTGCCTTCAACACCGCGATTTCCTTTGTGGCGAACACGAACTGGCAGTCGTACACGCCGGAAACGACGATGAGCAACTTCGTGCAGCCCGTCGGCCTGGCGGTGCAGAACTTCGTCTCTGCCGCAGTCGGGATGGCGGTGGCCATCGCATTGGTTCGTGGCTTCATTCGGGTTGCCCGGGGCGGCGAGATCGGCAACTTCTGGGTCGATCTGACGCGTGGTTCTCTGCGCATCCTCCTCCCGTTCTCCTTCGTGATCGCCCTGATCCTGTTGAGCCAGGGAGTGATTCAGTCGTTCCACAACGGTTTCGCCTCCACCGGCCTCGACGGCAATGCGGTGACCAATGCACTAGCTCCCGTCGCGTCCCAGGAAGCGATCAAGGAACTCGGCACGAACGGCGGCGGGATCTTGGCTGCCAACTCGGCGCACCCGTTCGAGAACCCCACCCCGCTGAGCAATATCGTCGAGATTCTGGCGATCCTGTTGATTCCGGTCTGCCTCACACGAACATTCGGAACTCTCGTCGGTGATCGTAGGCAAGGCCTCACCCTGCTCGCAGTGATGGGAATCCTGTGGAGCGGACTGCTCGCGGTGACGCTCGCTGCCGAATCCGGCGCACGCGGTGTTGCCGCCACAGCAGCTGGTTCGATGATGGAGGGCAAGGAAGTTCGCTTCGGAATCCCCGGATCGGCATTGTTCGCGGTGGCGACCACGGGAACGTCGACGGGTGCGGTGAACTCGGCCCACGACAGCATGTCGCCCCTCGGCGGCGGCGCGGTCCTGCTCAACATGTTGCTCGGCGAAATCGCGCCGGGCGGAGTCGGAACCGGCCTCTACGGGATTCTTGTGCTGGCGCTGATCGCAGTGTTCGTCGGCGGACTGTTGGTCGGTCGCACGCCCGAATACCTCGGCAAGAAGTTGGGTCGACGCGAGATAACCCTTGCAGCGCTGTCGATCCTGGTCATGCCCGCACTGGTCCTGATCGGTACCGCCATCACCGTGATCCTTGGTTCGACCACCGGTTATCAAGGCAACGGGGGAGATCCGGGCACGCCGGGATCGATCCACGGGTTCAGCGAGGTGCTCTACGCTTTCGCTTCCGCCTCGAACAACAACGGCAGCGCGTTCGGCGGTCTGACCGTCACCAGCGACTGGTTCCAGTCGTCTCTCGGAATCTGCATGCTTCTGGGCCGATTCCTGCCCATCATCTTCGTTCTCGCTCTGGCCGGTGCGCTGGCCTCTCAGAAGAAGGTGGCGCCGACGGCCGGCACCCTCCCCACATCCGGTCCGATGTTCACCGGCCTGTTGACCGGAACCGTCGTTCTTGTTGCTGCACTTACATTCTTCCCGGCCCTCGCGCTGGGCCCGCTAGCGGAGGCTCTTCAATGACCGTGCGTATCAGTGAGAAACCCGTGGTAGCGCAAGACGCTGCCGACAAGGTTGATCCAGGGCAGTCCCGTCAAGTACACGCAGGCGTATTCAACCCGCGGCAGATGATCACCGCGTTGCCGGGGGCCGTACGCAAACTCGATCCACGCCACTTGGCGCGTAACCCGGTCATGTTCGTGGTGTTCGTCGGTTCCGTCATCACCACCGTCATGGCGATCGCCGATCCCTCGGTGTTCTCATGGGTGATCACCCTGTGGCTCTGGTTCACGGTGATCTTCGCGAACCTCGCCGAATCCGTGGCCGAAGGGCGAGGCAAGGCTCAGGCGGCCAGCCTGCGCAAGGTCAAGCAGGACACCACAGCACATCGGATCACGATGAGCGGCGCGATCGAATCGGTTTCCGGCACCGAACTGGTGGTCGGCGACCGGGTGATCGTGGTTGCCGGCGAGGTCATCCCCGGCGACGGCGACGTGGTCGAAGGTATTGCCTCCGTGGACGAATCAGCGATCACCGGTGAATCCGCCCCGGTAGTCCGTGAATCCGGTGGCGACCGCTGCGCCGTCACCGGTGGTACGACGGTTCTCTCCGACCGGATCGTCGTGGAAATCACCGCAGCACCGGGCAGTTCGTTCGTGGACCGGATGATCGCGCTCGTCGAAGGCGCCTCGCGTCAGAAGACACCCAACGAGATTGCGCTCAACATCCTGCTCGCGTCGTTGACGGTCATCTTCCTCCTCGCCGTCGTAGCCATCGGCCCGATGGGCTTGTACGCGGGGCACGAGCAGGATCCGATCAAGCTGATCGCACTCCTCGTCTGCCTGATCCCGACGACCATCGGAGCGCTGCTCTCGGCAATCGGTATCGCGGGCATGGACCGCCTCGTCCAGCGCAACGTTCTCGCGATGTCGGGGCGTGCCGTGGAAGCTGCGGGCGACATCGACACCCTGTTGATGGACAAGACCGGAACCATCACCTTCGGCAACCGCCGGGCGACCGCGCTCCACCCGGCACCCGGCGTATCCGCCGACGATCTTGCTGCGGCAGCGCGCTTGTCGAGCCTGGCTGACGGAACTCCCGAGGGACGGAGCATCGTCGAGTTGTGCGCAGCAGAGTTCTCTCTCGCGGCCGAACCGACGCTCGACGAGGAACGCGCCGAGTTCGTTCCCTTCACGGCACAAACGCGGATGAGCGGACTCGACCACTCCGGACGCCAAATCCGAAAGGGTGCAGCAGATGCGGTGATGAACTGGGTCGTCAGTGGCGGTGGACATGCAGAGACCGCGGTGACCGATACCGTGAACGACATCGCCCAAGCCGGCGGAACACCACTGGTAGTTGCCGTCAAGCACGGTGAGAGCACCTCGATCCTCGGCGTGATCGCGTTGTCCGACGTCGTCAAGCCGGGAATGGCTGACAGGTTCGCCGAACTCCGGGCGATGGGTATTCGCACGATCATGATCACCGGCGACAATCCGTTGACCGCGAAGGCGATTGCCGATGAGGCGGGCGTCGACGACTTCATGGCGGAGGCCACCCCGGAAGACAAACTGGCCCTGATCCGGAAGGAGCAGGAAGGCGGACGTCTCGTCGCGATGACCGGTGACGGGACCAATGATGCGCCCGCCCTTGCTCAGGCGGATGTCGGGGTCGCGATGAACACGGGAACCTCGGCAGCCAAAGAGGCCGGGAACATGGTCGATCTCGATTCCGATCCCACCAAGTTGATCGAGGTAGTGGAAATCGGCAAGCAATTGCTGATCACCCGTGGCGCCTTGACCACATTCTCGTTGGCGAACGACCTGGCGAAGTACTTCGCAATCCTGCCGGCGTTGTTCAGCGGCATCTACCCGCAGCTGGACGCGTTGAACATCATGCGGCTCGCCACCCCCGAATCGGCGATCGTCTCGGCCGTGATCTTCAACGCCTTGGTGATCATCGGGTTGATTCCGTTGGCACTCAAGGGTGTTCGATACCGACCGTCGACAGCATCGCAGTTGCTCGGACGTAACCTGCTCGTCTACGGTCTCGGCGGTGTGATCACACCGTTCGTCGGTATCTGGTTGATCGATCTCGTCGTGCGTTTGATTCCTGGAATTGGGTGACCTGACATGCGTTTCACTATCGGTTTTGCCAAACAGGTATGGGCGGGTTTGCTCGTATTACTTGCACTCACGGTCGTTCTCGGTGTGAGCTATCCCGCCGCGGTGTGGGGGGTCAGCCGGATCAGCTCCGGATCTGCCGAAGGCTCACCGGTCACTGATGCCGCCGGTTGCGTGGTCGGCAGTGCCTGGGTGGGTGTTGATCCGCAGGTTGCCGAAGGGCAGCAGGACCCGTTCTTCCACAACCGCGTTGTCGGATCCGTTTCGGACGAGGATCCTTTTGCCACCGGTGATCCCGCTGCGGCACTGCCGTCCAACCAGGGGCCGAGCAGCGAGATTCTGGCCGGATTCATCATCGAGCGCCGGGCAGCCATCGCGGCACGTGAGGGCGTCGACCCGGCATCGGTTCCCGTCGACGCAGTCACCGGTTCGGGCTCGGGTATCGATCCCCACATCAGTCCGGCGTACGCCGAGCTGCAGGTCGCGAGGGTGGCGGCGAACAACGGCATCTCGGAAGACCAGGTGCGGGACTTGGTGGCTGAGCACACCGACGGTCGGCAACTCGGATTTCTCGGAGCCGAGCGAGTCAACGTCCTGGAATTGAACCTGGCACTCGGATTGACGGCACCTACGTGTGCTGCGCCGACGACTGGTGGATGATTGTCACGTGAGTTCTTCGGAGAAGGTCGGTCAATCTTTCGGTAGGGCACGCAAACGTGGTGAATTGCGTATCTACCTCGGCGCTGCCCCCGGCGTCGGAAAGACCTTCGCGATGCTCGGTGAGGCTCATCGGCGTCGAGATCGTGGCTGTGACGTGGTCGCGGCCGTTGTGGAGACACACGGCCGCGCCCGCACGGCGGCGCAGATCGGTGACCTCGAGATCATTCCGCCGAAGCTGGTGGACTATCGCGGAACACGGATGCCGGAACTGGACGTCGAGGCCGTGTTGGCTCGGCGGCCGGCCCTTGTCCTCGTGGACGAGTTGGCACACACCAACACGCCGGGGAGTGAGAATCACAAGCGCTGGCAGGACGTACAGGAACTGCTCGAAGCCGGGATCGACGTCCTGTCCACGGTCAACGTGCAACACCTCGAAAGCCTCAACGACGTTGTCGCGCACATCACCGGCGTGGTTCAGCAGGAGACGGTTCCGGACGCGATAGTGCGTAGTGCGGCGCAGGTCGAGCTGGTCGACATCACTCCGGAGGCGCTGCGCCGCAGACTTTCTCACGGCAACGTGTATTCGCCGGAGCGTGTCGATGCGGCATTGGGTAACTACTTCAGACGCGGAAACCTCACGGCGCTACGCGAACTGGCTCTGCTGTGGGTGGCCGATCAGGTGGACGCCGCCCTGGCGAAGTACCGGGCCGAGAACAAGATCACCGATACCTGGGAGGCGCGCGAGCGTGTCGTCGTTGCCGTGACCGGGGGACCGGAGTCGGAAACGCTGGTACGACGCGCATCCCGTATCGCGTCGAAATCGAGTGCCGAACTGATGGTGGTCCACGTCGTACGCGGTGACGGACTTACCGGAGTCTCGGCCCCGGAGATGGGCAAGGTGCGCGCGTTGGCCGTCGGGGTCGGCGCCACGCTTCACACCGTTGTCGGTGACGACGTACCGTCGACGCTTCTCGAATTCGCCCGCGAGGAGAACGCCACACAGTTGGTTCTGGGAACGTCTCGACGTTCTCGGCTGGCGCGCATCCTCGACGAGGGGATCGGCGCCGCGGTGGTTCAGCAGTCCGGTGGTATCGACGTTCACATGGTCACGCACGAGGAAGCGACGGCGCGACGACGCATTTCGGTGCTGGGGCGCTCGGAGCGCCGGGTCCTGTCGTGGATTGCGGCGATCGTCGTGCCTTCGCTCGCGGCCGCGATCATGGGTCTCGTCGACCGAATCTCCGGGGTCAACGGCGAGAACGCGCTGTTCTTCGTCGTGGTCGTTCTGGTCGCCCTCCTCGGCGGCGTCGGCCCGGCGATATTGTCGGCCCTGATCTCGGGACTGCTGCTCAATTACTTCTTCACCGATCCGCGGTACAGCTTCACCATCGCCGAACCTGACAACTTCATCACCACTGTCGTGCTGTTGATCGTGGCTGTGGCAGTTGCCGTTCTGGTCGACGCCGCAGCAAAGCGCGCCCGCGAGGCGAAGCGCGCATCCGAGGAAGCCGAACTGCTCACACTGTTCGCGGGATCAGTTCTCCGCGGAGCGGATCTGTCGACACTTCTGGCGAAGGCACTCGAAATCTATCGCCAGCGAGGGGTTTCCGTCATTCATCACGACGACGGAGTCATCGCCGCCGTGGGTACGCAGCCGCCGACCACGGACGACGAAGCGGATACGGTCTGTGAGGTCAACGACGGGGAATACGCGCTGTTGTTGGCTGGGCCCGACCTGAGTGCGCGGGATCGACGAGTGCTGACGGTGGTGGCTCACCAAGCAGTTGGGATGATCCGCCAGGAGAAACTGACAGTCGAGGCGAGCAAGGCTGCCGCGCTCACCGAGGCTGATCAACTGCGTCGAGCCCTGCTGTCAGCGGTAAGCCATGACCTGCGAACGCCTCTCGCCGGAGTGAAGGCGGCGGTGTCGAGTCTGCGCAGCGACGACATCGAGTTCTCGCCCGAAGACACCGCTGAATTGTTGGCAACCATCGAGGAGTCGGCGGATCAGTTGACGGCGCTGGTCGGGAACTTGCTCGACTCGTCCCGACTTGCCGCCGGGGTGGTGAAACCCACGCTGCGGCCGGTGTATCTGGACGAGGTGGTTCACCGCGCGTTGCTGGGCCTCGGCATCGGTGGACGCTCGGATTCGCGGGCTCGAAGTGTAGTCGTCGACGTGGGTACCGTTGCAGTGCAGGCAGATCAAGGTCTGCTCGAGCGGGTGATTGCGAACATCGTCGACAACGCTCTGCGCTACGGGGGAGAAACCCCGGTGCGCGTCGGGGCGGCGCAACTCGGTGATCGTGTGGTGATCAGTGTTGCCGATACGGGCCCGGGTGTTCCGCGAGGTGAGGCCGAAACGATGTTCCAGCCGTTCCAACGGATGGGAGATCGCGACAACACCGGCGGAGTGGGCCTCGGACTTTCCGTGGTGCGCGGATTTGTCGATGCGATGGGCGGAACTGTCAGCGCCACAGACACACCTGGTGGGGGATTGACGATGATCGTGGAGTTGGCTGCGGCCGGTACGAATGGGAATGGATCATGAGTCGAATCCTGGTAGTGGACGACGAACCGCAGATTCTGCGAGCTCTGCGTATCAATCTTTCGGTGCGCGGGTACGAGGTGGTGACCGCGTCGACGGGCGCCGGTGCCTTGCGGGCTGCTGCCGAGCGTCCACCGGACGTCGTGGTACTCGATCTCGGACTGCCCGACATGGACGGCACCGAAGTGCTTGCCGGCCTGCGTGGCTGGTGCACGGCGCCGGTCATCGTGCTGTCGGCGCGCACGGATTCCGCGGACAAGGTCGAGGCTCTCGACGCCGGTGCGGACGACTACGTCACCAAGCCCTTCGGGATGGACGAGTTTCTGGCCCGCGTGCGCGCTGCGGCGAGGCGGGGAACCTCCGCGGCGGACACTTCGGAACCGTCGGTCGAGACCGCGTCCTTCACGGTGGACTTGGCTGCGAAAACAGTGAGTCGGCGCGGTGAACAGGTGCACCTGACTCCGACCGAGTGGGGCATGCTCGAGATGCTTGTGCGCAACCGCGGAAAGCTGGTCGGGCAGAAGGAGTTGCTTCGGGAAGTGTGGGGACCGGCGTACGACACCGAGACCCACTATCTACGTGTCTACCTGGCTCAACTTCGTCGGAAGCTCGAGGATGACCCGGCGAACCCCAAGCATCTGATCACCGAGGCAGGAATGGGTTATCGATTCGTGGTGTGAGAAGCCAGGTCAGAGCACAACTACCAATTTGCCACGTGCCGTACCGGCTTCCATCTTGGCATGTGCTCGCGCGATGTCCTCGAACGCGAACACCTCGTCGATCGGTACCACCGCCTCGCCTGACGCCACAGCGGAGAGGAAGTCTTGCAGTACGCCGGCAGGCAGGTCGGACGCGTCCCCACCGTACGAGGTCAATCGCACTCCGCGTGGAATGTAGTCGATCGGATAAAAGTCTTTGACTGTCCACTCGTTGGACAGCATTCCCGTGAAACACACGGTGCCGTGAACGCGGGTCGCGCGCAACGTGTCGGGAAGTGTTGGTGTTCCGACCAATTCGAGGGCCAGATCAACACCGCCCGGGAGGATGTCTCGAACCTGGCCGGCCACAGCACCGTCGTCGACGATAACGTGGTCAACCCCGATCGCGGTCAACGACGACGCTTTGTTCGCATCTCGGGTGGTCGCAAGGACAGTGAGTCCCCACTGCTTCGCCAGGACTGCGGTTGCCATGCCGACCGAGGAGGTTCCTCCCCGGATCAACAGGGATTGACCGGATTTCGCGTCCAGTCCTACCGTCAGCGAGCCGTAGGACGTCTGCAGCATCTCGGGAACAGCTCCCACTGTCGACCAGTCCAGTTCGCTCGAGAAGGGAACGACCTGACTGACGGGAACGCACGTGTACTCGGCATAACCGCCGTCGAACGTCCTCCCCATCCCACCCATCATGGCGGCGACTTGCCGGCCTTCGGTGAGCTCCCCGCCGGGGCAGTTCACCACTTCGCCGACGGCCTCGATGCCCAGCACCCTCGGGAATGTCACGCCTTCGGCGAGGCCGAGGCGGGTGTGAAGTTCGGATCGATTGAGGCCGAAAGCCTTCACCCGGACCAGTACCCAGCCCGCAATCGGCACGGGTATCGGAATCACTTTGATAGTCAATGCTTCTGGCGGGCCGGGGGCGTCGAGCACGATTGCGCGCATTGTGTCGGTCATGCTTTTTCCTTCGTGGTCGGTGTCAGGTTTCGATTGGCTTCACGCAGCGTGGCCAGTGTGGCGCCGAATCGATCGAGAGCGTCGGGCGTCAGCACGGAACCGAGACGGCGCTCCAATTCGCCGTCGAACGTTGCCTTCGCCCGCCGCAACAGCTCATTGCCCTCGGGAGTCAACTCGATGAGTGAGGATCGTTTGTCGGTGGGATTGGATTTTCGACGGCAGTGTCCAGCCGCTTCGATTCGATCCACCAGCTTGCTCGTGCCACCGACGGTGATCGCGAGGGCCTCGGCGATGTCGAAGACCCGACAGGAGCCGAGCCTGTCGATGATCTGCATCGGCTCGAATCGACTCAGTGGCAGGTCGTGCTCGATTCGGAGTCGCTGGTCGACGGCCGTCCACAGTTCGGTTTCGAAGCGGACGAGGTTGTCGAAGTGCCTGCTCAGGGCTGATCTGGTCACGAGCAGACTCCGAACCGATATGCATTCCGTGGAATCATTTTCTCACCGTACGCCCGATTCGTGATTAATTCCATGGAATCTATTTGCGGCCTTTCATTGTGTCGGTGGCGCATGGGAACATATGTTCGTGTCGCATGAACCGCTGGATCAAGAAACGCCAGGTAATCACCCTGGCGGTGCTCGTTCCGGCGGTAATCATTCTGGCGGTAGTCGGTCCACAGGTGACGCAACAATCCTGCATGCGGACCTCGATTCGTTCTACGCATCAGTCGAGCAACGCGACGACCCGACTCTGGCCGGCAGGCCGGTCATCGTCGGTGGTGGGGTGGTCTTGGCGGCAAGCTACGAGGCCAAGGCGTTCGGGGTTCGCACAGCCATGAGCGGTGGTCAGGCCCGATCACTGTGTCCTCAGGCGATAGTCGTCCCTCCGCGAATGTCGGCGTACTCGCAGGCGAGCAAAGACGTGTTCGACGTCTTTCACGACACGTCGCCGCTGGTCGAAGGAATCTCCATAGACGAGGCCTTTCTCGAGGTCGGCGGGCTCGCCAAGATCGTGGGAAACCCGCTGCAGATCGGAGCCAACCTCAGACGCGATGTGGCCGAGCAGGTCGGACTACCGATCACGGTCGGAATCGCACGCACCAAGTTCCTGGCCAAGGTCGCCAGTGCATTCGCGAAACCCGACGGATTGCTGCGAGTGCCGCCGGAGGGCGAGACCGAGTTCCTGCATCCCTTGCCGGTCGAGAAGCTGTGGGGCGTCGGCAAGATCACGGCCCAGAAGCTGCGAAACTTCGACATCGTGACGGTGGGTGACATCGCTCGGCACGACGAATCCTCGATCGTCTCGATTCTCGGGGGCGGCGCCGGTCGCCATCTCTACGCACTCTCACACAATCGAGATCCGCGCCCCGTCCGCGCCTATCGTGGCCGCAGTTCGATGGGTGCTCAGAATGCGCTGGGTCGCGGATCCCATCCCCGCGCAGAACTCGATGCGTCGTTGATGTCCCTTGTCGACCGTGTCAGTCGACGCATGCGTTCGGCGCAGCGGACGGGGCGCACGGTCACGCTCCGGCTCCGCTTCGCGGATTTCACGCGGGCAACTCGATCTCACACGCTGCGCCGGTCCACCGCCGACACAGCGGAATTGCTGAGCGCCTCGATGGTGCTGCTGGACGAAGCGATACCGATGATCGCGGACAAGGGCATCACGTTGATCGGTGTCGCTGTCTCCAACCTGGATCGGGACGGCGCCGAACAACTCGAATTGCCCTTCGACGGTCCAGGATTCGCGGGTCCGGACACTGCCGCCCTCGACTCGGCAATGGACAGTGTCCGGAAGAAGTTCGGCTCCGCGGCCCTCACGAGGGGAGTGCTCCTGGGACGCGATCCGGACCTGTCGGTGCCGCTACTGCCGGACTAGGTGAGGTTTTCTCGCAGAGTCGCTCCCTCGTATTCGCGACGGAACAACCCACGCGCCTGCAGCACCGGAATCACGTGATCGACAAAATCTTCCAGACCCTGCGGATAGGTCGGCGGCATCAGATTGAAACCGTCGGCACCGCGGCCGTTCAACCAGGATCCCATCTCGTCGGCAATCGACTCCGGTGTTCCGATCATCGTTGCGTGACCACCACCCGCAGCCAGCGTCCCGAGGAGTTCCCGCACAGTCGGTGCGTCCTTCTCGACGATCCGCAAAATAGTGGCGTAGCGTCCCTGCGGCCCTGTGAACGCTTCGAGTGGAGGCAACGGGGGCACGGGCCCGTCGAGATCCCAGTTCTCGCAATCCTGTCCGGTGAACAACGAGAGTTGGCGTATCGACTGTTCGGTGGGCAGCAGGAGATCGAGTTCGGCCTTCTTCGCCCTGGCCTCGGCGACGGTGCTGCCGACGTAGGTGACCAGTCCCGGCATCACGGCGACAGAGTTCGAATCCCGGCCGGCTCGCTCGATTCTCGATTTCACGTCCGCGTAGTAGGTCTGTGCGCTGGGTAAGTCGTAGGCAACCGAATAGATTGCCTCGGCGCGACGCGCCGCCAGATCGCGGCCCTGCTCGGACGCCCCGGCTTGGAACAAGACCGGCCGGCCTTGCGGGGAGTGCGGAACCGTCAACGGCCCGTCCACCCGAAAATGTTTGCCGTCGTGATTGATTCGAGAAATCCTGTTTGCGTCGGCAAAACGCCCCGACCGGTCGAGAATCAGCGCGTCTTCCGACCATGAATCCCACAATGCGAGGGCCACTTCGACAAATTCGTCGGCTCGTTCGTATCGGGATGCATGATCGGGCATCGCCTCGAGTCCGTGGTTGCGCGCCTCCTGGTCGAACATCGAGGTCACGACGTTCCAGCCGGCCCGTCCGCCGCTGATGTGATCGAGCGAGGCCAACAGTCGCGCCGCGTGAAACGGCGTGTAGAAAGTGGTGGAAATGGTGGTCACCAGGCCGATGTCCGCTGTCGCTCGTGCCATGGCAGTCAATGCGGTGATCGGCTCGAGAAACCACGACGCACCCGACTCCGGTTCGCGAACACTGTGACCGTCAGCGAAGAAGACGGCGTCCAGCTTTCCGCGTTCGGCGATCTGGGCGAGCGACTCGTAATACGTGATGTCGCCGAGACTTTCGACCGGTGAGTCGCGATGACGCCATGCCGCACTGTGATGTCCGCACCCGAGCAGGAACGCACCTATCCGTAATTGCGCGCCCATCAGTTCTTGACGAGTCCGCCGTCGACAACCAGGTTCTGACCGGTCACGGCCCGTGACCATGGTGAGGCGAAAAAGAGTGCAGCGTCGGCAAATTCGTCCGGCGTGGTGACTCGGCGCAGGGGAGTGCTTGCAGCGATCATGTCGAAGACGGCTTCGGGTGTTGCGGCGCTCGCATCGGTGGTGCGGAGCAAGCCGCCCGAGACCATGTTGACTGTGATCCCGTCCGGACCGAGGTCGGCGGACAGCGTCCGTGTCAGTGCCAACAGTGCGGCCTTGGCAGCGGTGTAGTCGTGGTACGGAACTACCGGATTCTGGACCAGATTGGTTCCGACAGTGATGATTCGGCCGAAGCCGAGTTCGCGCATGCCTGGTAGCGCTGCCTGGGTGGTATTGAGTGTTCCGGCAACAGCTCCGCGTAGTTGAGAGTCGAAGTCGGCCCAGGTGATCGTGTCCGCGTTCGGCCGTGCATCGCCGTTGAACGAGAAGTCGACCAGTGCATTGTCGACCACGGTCGAGATCGGTGCGTCGAATCTCTCGCGTGCAGCGGAGAACAACTGGTCGACGGAACTGCGGTCCGTCACGTCCGCCTGGACTGCGAAGGTGCGATCCTCACCCAGTTCGGCGACCAGGGCCTCGGCGGCATCGTGGCTCTTGTTGTAGTTCACGATTACGCGGGCGCCCGAGCGGGAGAATGCTCGGCTCAGTGCGGCGCCGAGCCCGCGGGCGCCACCGGTGATCAGAACGATCTGCTCGTCGAGGTTCAATGCGCGCTGAAATTGCTGTTCGGTCACGTCGACATCCCTCCGCCAGTGCTAACTGGTCAGGTTCATCGGGTCTGATCTCAGCCGACTTTTTCGGCACCCCGTGTCACCGTCCATCAGACCACGTGAGGTGAATCGTCCTGAACGCCGGGTGCGTTGTAACGGCCGGCGCGATGAGTTTTCGATCGCTCGGGAGTCGTAATTGCAAGCGAAGTGGCAACCGGCCGCTCGCCTTCGCCCCAGGAGATTCCGATGACCACCCAGCCCGTCCACAACGAAACTGTTTCCGGTAACGCCACGACGACGACACCTTCGGCCACGGCTCGCAAGCTCGGACACGTCCTGAGTGGGCTGTTCGTCGTTTTCATGCTCTTCGACGGCATCATCCACATTCTCAACCTTCAGACAGTCAAGGATGCGTCGGCTGAACTTGGGTTGCCGGACTCGCTGGCATTGACGGCTGGGGTGGTGCAACTGATCTGCCTTGCGCTGTACGTGATTCCGCGAACGTCGATACTCGGCGCGATTCTGCTCACCGGTTACCTGGGGGGAGCGGTGTTGACCAACCTTCGAGCTGAACAGCCTCTGCTGAGCACGACCCTGTTTGCCGTCTACACCGGAATCGTCATGTGGGCGGGACTGTATCTCCGGGACGTGAAGGTTCGCGAGATCATCCCGCTGCGTCGGGCATGAAATAGGCCCCCGAGGGGGTTGCGTGGGACGCGGTGTCCCATTATGTTTGACCTCATTCAAGTCCGTCGACTGCAATCGACGGACTGGCCGTGAGGAGACACCGATGGCTCGGTCAGCGTCGATCGAAGTGGAAAAGCCGTACCACCAGGTACTGCAGACTTTGTCCGAGGGCTCAGTTGCCCGCAGTTTCGATCCCTATCTCGACATCGACTGGGATTCACCAGAGTTCGCGATCGATCCGCATGATCCGAGATGGGTGCTCTCGTCCGTGTCGGACCCCCTCGGGGCGACGCAGTGGTACCAGGATCAGTCGTTGGAGCGTCGAATCGCCATGGGAATGTGGCGTCAGGCGAACGTGACCAAGGTGGGTTCGGCCTTCGAGAGCATCTTGATCCGGGGAATGCTGCAATACATCATGGCGCTACCCAACCAGTCGCCTGAGTTCCGGTACTGCCTGCACGAGATGACCGAAGAGTGCAATCACATCCAGATGTTCCAGGAACTCGTCAATCGCATGGACATCGACGTGCCGGGTATGCGTCCGATGTTCCGGCGACTGTCGCCGATCATCGGAGTGCTGGGAGCAAAGTTCCCGGTCATCTTCTTCATCGGCATTCTGGCTGGTGAAGAACCGATCGACCACTTCCAGAAGGATCTCATCCGTGAGGGTAAGGACACGCCGCCGGCGATGCTCCGCACCATGGAGATCCATATCGCCGAAGAAGCGAGACACATCTCGTTTGCTCACGAGTTCCTGCGCAATCACGTCCCCAGACTCAGTCGTACGAGTCGAGCCATCACATCGGTCGCCTTCCCCGGCGCGATGCGTTGGCTTGCGGGTGAAATCATGTCACCGCCAAAGGAATTCGCCGAAGAATTCGGAATCCCGGACGAGGTGATGAAGAGCGCCTTCTGGGGGAGCCCGCATTCACGCCGCATCCTGGGTAACTACTTCGGCGAAATGCGAGCCCTGGCAGACGAACTCGGATTGATGAATCCGGTGTCGAAGCGTGCGTGGCGAAAGCTGCGCATCGACGGCGACTACGCCCGCTACCGCGGCGAGCCGAAGCGTTCCGACAAGACCCGGATCTAGTCCGGCCGCGAAGTTCCTCCGTCGGAGGACACCAGCTCGGCTATGAGCGTGGACAATTCGACATGGGGATCGATCTGTAGTCCGCTCGAGCGGGCAACGCCGTCGAACATGTACCAGGTGTATTTCGCGAGGTCGGCGACGATCTCTTCGCGGCTCGGCTTCGGATCGGTGCTTCGGACCCAGTGGGTGAGCGTGCCCTCGACCATTGTCACCACTGCGAACGGTAGTGAATCGAAGGGTGAGGAGTCGATCCCCACGGATCGACCGACTTCGGTGATAGTGGTGAGGGCGGAGTCGGCGATTGTGGCCTTCAGACTGCTGATCGCGTCGATGCTCTCGTCGTCGTAGTCGGTGGGGCCGGTACCCATGAACTCGTGAATCCGCGGATGCTCGGTGATCCACTCGGCGACGGCGCTGATGGTTCGGGTCAGGATCTGGTCGAGAGTGCCTACCGAAATGCTCATCGAAGCATCCAGGGCCGCCGCAAATTGGCCGAGCACGAACGCTCGCACTCGTCGATCGAGGTCGTCTCGGCCGCTGAATTGGCGGTACACCACCGACTTGGCGAGGCCGGCACGATCGGCGATCTGCTGGACGGACACCTCGGCACCTGCCGCACGCTCTTCGATCAGTTCGACCGCCGAGGTGAGTATCCGTTTCTGACGCTCGGAGTTGTGTCGCTCCCACCGCGCTTCGCGACCGGTCAACTCTGCAGTGACAGGTTGCACAATTGCGTCGCTCGGCATCGCGCCAGTCTATCCGGACGGACCTGCCGTGTTTCCGACTTGTCATCGGGCGCGGCATCGGGATCGGTCGTCGGTACAACGTGGGACACTGGTCGAGTGAGGTTGTATCGAGACACGGCGGTGGTGCTGCGCCTGCACAAACTGGGCGAAGCCGACCACATCGTCACGTTGCTCACCCGTCAGTTCGGGTTGGTACGTGCCGTGGCCAAAGGTGTCCGCCGAACCACCTCCAAATTCGGTGCCAGACTCGAACCGTTTGCTCACATCGACGTGCAACTACTTCCGGGCAAGAATCTCGACATCATCACTCAGGTGCAGACGGTCGACGCATTCGCCACCGACATCGTCGACGACTACAGCCGGTACACCACGGCCTGCGCCGTACTCGAAACTGCCGAGCGGTTGGCCGGCGAGGAACGCGCGCCGGCCCCGCAGCTTCAGCGATTGACGGTGGGAGCACTGCGTGCGATCGCCGAGCAGGCACGACCGGTCGAGTTCGTGCTCGACGCGTTCTTGTTGAGAGCCATGGGCTATGCGGGTTGGGCGCCTGCCCTCGAAGAGTGCGCCCGCTGCAGTGCTCCTGGACCGCACCGGGCCTTTCATGTCGCCGCAGGCGGAGCCGTGTGTACCTATTGCCGCCCGGCGGGTGCTGCGACGCCGTCGCCCGGAGTGCTCGACTTGATGGAAGCCCTGCTCCGAGGGGAGTGGGAGGGTACCGATTCGGCGCCCGCGACGCTGCGGACGCAAGCCAGCGGACTGGTCGCGGCACACCTGCAGTGGCATCTCGAGCGCCAATTGCGGACGTTGCCGCTGATCGAGCGTTCGAGGCCGCATGCAGCCGTCGAGGTCGACTTGCCCGTGAGGCAGGATGGAACACGTGATTCGACGACGCGAACCGCGAACTCCGCTTGATTCTGCTGCTGACCGGGTGATCCGACCACCGGACCCACATCCGTCCGGGGCGACCCCGCCGATCCTGCAGACCGAACTGATCCCGCGCCACGTCGCTTTGGTGATGGACGGCAACGGACGATGGGCGCAGGAGCGCGGTCTGCCCCGAACCGCCGGGCACGAACGCGGCGAAGCTGTCCTGATGGACACCGTCTGCGGGTGCATCGAGATGGGTGTCGAGTGGCTCTCCGCTTACGCCTTCTCCACCGAGAACTGGAAGCGCAGTCCCGACGAGGTTCGATTCCTGATGGGCTTCAACCGTGATGTCATCCGCCGTCGACGCGACGAGATGAACGAAATGGGTGTGCGTGTTCGCTGGGCCGGTCGTAAGCCACGCCTGTGGGCCAGCGTGATCAAGGAACTCGAGATCGCCGAAGAACTGACCAAGAACAACACCGTCATGAACTTGACCATGTGTGTGAACTACGGCGGCCGGGCCGAAATTGCCGATGCGGTAAAGGAAATCGCGAAGCGTGTCGCGGCCGGTGAGATCAATCCGGACAAGATCACCGAGGCGACGGTTGCCAAGTACCTCGACGAACCCGAAATGCCCGACGTCGATCTCTTCCTGCGTCCGTCGGGGGAACAGCGGACGTCCAATTTCTTGATCTGGCAATCTGCCTACGCCGAAATGGTGTACCAGGAGAAGCTGTTTCCCGATTTCGACCGCCGCGACCTTTGGGCCGCCTGCGTCGAGTACGCCTCACGTGACCGTAGATTCGGTGGCGTCAAATGACAGGGGAGAACATGACCGACACCACCGACGAAGCAGCCCGCCTACAAGAACGCGCGGCCGCCTCGCTGGCGCATTTCGTGACGGTCGATGTGGCTGCCGACGGATCACTGGGTTTCCAGTACTCCGGCGCGCTGTGTTCCATCCAGGCGATGAATCTGTCCGAGGGTCTGGACGTGCTGTCCATGACGTGTGTTCTCGCATGGGACCGACCGGTGAGCGCGGCACTGCATCGCAAGGTGGCCGAGCGGAATCGCACCATCCAATTCGGCTCCATCGCGGTGTTCGGCCACGGCAGTCTGGCGGACGTCATCCTGCGTTACACGTTCCCTGCCGCCGGACTGGACGACGAGGCACTGACCACGATGTTGCTACTGGCGCTCACCGGTGCCGATACCGCCCGGCAGGGTTTGATTCCCTGACGCTCTCAGGCGGCGGCGCAGTCGCGGCAGGTGCCGAAGATCTCGATGGTGTGACTCACTTCGGTGAAACCGTTGTCCTCGGCGATGGTCTGTGACCACTGCTCGACCGTCGGGCCCTCGACCTCGACGGTGAATCCGCAGTTGCGGCACACCAGGTGATGGTGGTGCCCGGAGGAGCAGCGTCGGTAGACGGACTCACCTGTGTCGGTGCGTAGGACGTCGATGGTTCCGGCGTCGGAGAGTGCCTGCAGCGTGCGGTAGACGGTGGTCAGGCCGATGCCTTCACCTCGCTTGCGCAGTTCGTCGTGCAATTCCTGTGCCGACTTGAATTCGTCGATGTCGTCGAGCAGGGCGGAGATGGCGCTGCGCTGTTTCGTGGAACGAACGCCGACTGTGGCCGGTCCACGTTTCGAGGTCGTACTGCCCGGGGTGTTCATGCGGTGGAATCTCATCCTTCTTCGGCGTGGGCGACAGCGTCGACGACGATGTGTGCGAGGTGATCGTCGACGAGTCGATAGAGAACTTCTCGTCCGTTGCGCTCGCCGCGGACGACGCCCGCTGCTTTGAGTACGCGCAGATGCTGGCTGATGAGTGGCTGAGTGACACCGAGAGCTCCGACGAGTTCGTGAACGCAACGCTCCGACTCGTGCAACTGAAGCACGATCGCGATCCGAACGGGTGCAGCGAGCGCCCGCAGAATTTCGCCGGCGGCCGCCAGGGTTTCCTTGGGCGGCACGGGCGCGGGCGGTGCGGCTTCGAACGGGTCGTGCGTGTGTCCGAGGTCGGAATGATCATGGCTTTTGTGGAGATCGCCGGTATCCGCAATGCTCACAGCGAGGCTCCTTCGAGGGGTAGATCATGATGTCCGGGCATAGCCATCTCACCACATTATTGCAAATCACTTTCATTTTGATATGCACAAGTATGCATGTCAACCTTGGACGGAAGTGCGTGGCAGCCGCCAGATAGGCTGATGGTGCGAAAAGCGCACGAAAATCATGCATCTATTACCCAGATGGAGAGCAATCGAGTGGCACCCAAGTCCAAGATCGAAGCCGTTGTCAATCTCGCCAAGCGGCGAGGCCTGGTCTACCCCTGCGGTGAGATCTACGGCGGTACCAAGTCCGCATGGGACTACGGCCCATTGGGTGTCGAGCTCAAGGAGAACATCAAGCGCCAGTGGTGGCGCAACATGGTCACCAGCCGCGAGGACGTCGTCGGCCTCGACTCGTCGGTGATCCTGCCCCGCGAGGTGTGGGTCGCGTCCGGTCACGTCGGTGTCTTCAACGACCCGCTCGTCGAGTGCCTCAACTGTCACAAGCGTCACCGTCAGGATCACCTGCAGGAGGCGTACGCGGAGAAGAAGAAGCTCGACAACCCGGACGACGTCTCGATGGATGTCATCGGTTGCCCCGACTGCGGCACCGTCGGCCAGTGGACCGAGCCGCGCGACTTCAACATGATGCTCAAGACGTACCTCGGCCCTGTCGAGAGCGAAGAGGGCATGCACTACCTGCGCCCCGAGACCGCACAGGGCATCTTCGTGAACTTCGCCAACGTGCTGACCACCTCGCGTAAGAAGCCGCCGTTCGGCATCGGTCAGATCGGCAAGAGCTTCCGCAACGAGATCACCCCCGGCAACTTCATCTTCCGCACCCGCGAGTTCGAGCAGATGGAGATGGAATTCTTCGTCAAGCCGGGCGAGGACGAGCAGTGGCATCAGTACTGGATCGACTACCGCCTTGACTGGTACACCGGCCTCGGTATCAACAAGGACAACCTGCGTCTGTACGAGCATGCGCCGGAAAAGCTTTCGCACTACTCGAAGGGCACGACCGACATCGAGTACCGCTTCCACTTCCAGGGCAGCGAATGGGGCGAGCTCGAGGGCATCGCGAACCGTACCGACTTCGATCTCTCGACGCACTCCAAGCACTCGGGCACCGAGCTGAACTACTACGACCAGACGACGGGCGAGCGGTACACGCCCTACGTCATCGAGCCGGCGGCCGGTCTCACGCGTTCGCTGATGGCCTTCCTGGTCGACGCCTACACCGAGGACGAAGCGCCCAACTCCAAGGGCGGCGTCGACAAGCGCACAGTGCTCCGCCTGGATCGTCGACTCGCTCCCGTGAAGGCTGCCGTTCTGCCGCTCTCGCGTAACGCGGACCTGACGCCGAAGGCCAAAGATCTTGCAGCGCAGCTGCGTCAGAATTGGAACGTCGAGTTCGACGACGCCGGCGCCATCGGTCGTCGTTACCGTCGCCAGGACGAGATCGGCACACCGTTCTGCATCACGGTCGACTTCGACACTCTCGAAGACCAGGCTGTGACGGTGCGTGAGCGTGACTCCATGGCGCAGGAACGCGTCGCCCTCGATCAGGTGGAAAGCTACCTGGCCGCACGGCTGATCGGCTCCTGATTCTCGTTCTAAGCTGACGGGCGGTCCTTCTCAATCGAGAAGGACCGCCCGTTTTCTCTTTCCCCGATGGTCCTTCAGGCGCAGGATCGAAGTTATGAGAAAACTCAGCGTGACCAACAGCGTGACTCTCGACGGTGTCATGCAGGCACCTGGTGGGCCGGACGAGGACCGTCGTGGCGGATTCGAGCACGGTGGGTGGGCAGCACCCTTCAACGATTCCGTCATGGCGCAGAAGATGGGGGAGGGGATGGCGAAGAAATCGGAGTTGCTGTTCGGACGCAGAACCTACGAAAACTTCGCCTCGTACTGGCCGTTTCAGACCGACAATCCGTTTACCGAGGTGCTCGACAACACGCAGAAATACGTAGTTTCAAGGACTTTGGGTGAACCGCTGCCGTGGAAGAACTCGACCTTGTTGAAAGGTGATGCCGCCGACGCGGTCGCCACGCTCAAGGAAAGTGAGGGCCCGGATCTGGTGATTCTGGGCAGTGGCGACTTGATCACGTCCTTGGCTGATCGGCGTCTCGTCGACACCTACACTCTGCTGATACATCCGCTGGTTCTCGGAACCGGGCGCAGATTGTTCCCCGACGGAGCTGCGCTCGCTCAGTTCACCCTCACCGACAGCGTCCCTACGACAACAGGCGTCATCATCGCGACGTATCAGTTGAGCTGAACACAGTCGAGCTGAGTACATCAGGGAACTCGCCGAAATGCCGAATCTGCCAGCGCTGAGTTCTGACTGCTTGCGCGCTGGTCGGCGTAACCCAGGGCGCATAGACCCGGACAGCGCGCTTACCGCCGGAGAAGTTCGTCGAGACGATGTCGTGTTCGACGAGGGTTTCGACGGGAAAGACGAAGTGCCCCGAATGCTCTTCGTCGTATACCTTCACCACGAACAGCATCACGCGGTCGCTGGTGTCGAATGGGCGGATGGGCCCGGCCTCGGAACGGCGCCACAGTGTGACGAACTGACCGAGCTTGGTCGGCGTCGTCTTGGCGGTTCGATAGACGGTGGGAAGGCCGTTGACGGTCAGCGTGTGAGCGTCGTACTCAGCACCCTCGGACTCGGGAATCGGTGTGGACCAGGTAAATCCGTCGGCGTTCATCGGCACCGATGATGCCACGAACCACCGACAACCTTCGTGACGAACGCTGTCGGTGGTAGTCCCGATTCAGGCCGAAGGCACCTTGTCGAGAAACCCGAGGACAAGCGTCACCCGGCCGTCGTCGTCGCGTTCGAGTACGTCGAATCCGTCGATCAGTGACTCGGCCCCCGACGGGCCGAGAGCCCAACCGAATCGGGCCTGTCGGTGATGCGCGTCCACCGGTCCGACGAGGGTGAAGTGCATGCCCGGAAATTGTTGCTGCACAGCGTCGATCATCGCGTCGATCTGATCGTGTCCGGTGACGTCCGCGAGCGGATCGGTGTAGCGACCGCCGGGTGCGAACAATTGCTCGACCCGTGCTTTACGGGCGGTGGTATCGGTTTCGTTCCACATGTCGATGTAGGCGTCGGCGATTGCGTCTAAGTCGCTCATGGTCGCTCCCTTGATCAGTTTCCGGTGGTGAATGTCCGGCGGCCTCGCCGGCTGAGACCACTGTTCCTCCGAAACTGCTTCGGGTCGATTACCTCTGAGGTCATGGCCTCGGCTACCTCGGGTCGCTAACTTGAAAGAATGACCTTCGAGACGATGGACGTGGGCTCCGAACTCAAGCGGTGGCGGGAGCGGCGAAGGCTCACTCAGTTGGGTCTCTCGGCCGCGGCAGGAGTGTCGACCAGGCATCTGAGCTTCATCGAAACCGGCCGCTCCAAGCCAAGCCGGGACATGATTCTTCACCTGTCCGAATGTCTGGATGTTCCTCTACGACAACAGAACACGCTTCTGCTGGCAAGTGGCCACGCGCCGGAGTACTCGCAGAAGTCGTTGGCAGAAGCGCCGATGTCAGCGGTCAGTGAGGCCATCGATCGCATCATCGACGCGCATGACCCGTATCCGGCCGTGGTGGTCGATCAGCAGTGGGAGATGGTCGCCGGGAACCAGGCCGTGGGAATTTTGACCGCGGGCGCCGCTGATTTCCTCCTGGAACCACCGGTGAACGTATTGCGTCTGAGCTTGCATCCCGAGGGCATGGCGCCGCGGATCGTGAACCTCGCGCAGTGGCGGGCCCACCTGCTCACAAGGCTGGCTCGGGAAGTGGAGGTCAGTGCGGATGCGCAGCTATCGTCGTTGCTCGACGAGCTGCGCGCCTATCCCAGCGGCGGAGACTGGCACGACGACCGCGCGAATTCCCTGCTGGTTCCGTTGCGTCTACGCGTCGGCGATACCGAACTGGCGATGTTCAGCACCACCACAGTGTTCGGTACGCCGCGCGACGTCACGCTCGCAGAGATTGCGATCGAATCGTTCTACCCGTCGGACACGCAGACGGCCGACTACTTTCGATCGGCCGCCGAGGTCACAGGGACTTCTTGCCGAACTTGAGCTTCCACGGCACCAGTGCAGACTCCAACTGAACCGAGAGACTCATCTTGGAGACGCCTTCGGTGCGCTCCTCGAAGCGGATGGGCGTTTCGGCGATCTTCATGCCGCGCTGAACAACTCGGTAGTTCATCTCGACCTGGAACGCGTAGCCGTTGCTCTGCACCGATTCGACGTCGATGTCGCGCAAGGTCTTTGCATGCCACGCCTTGAAGCCGGCGGTCGCATCCTTGACGTGCAGTCGCAGAATGGCGTTGACGTAGAAGTTCGCCCAGGCGGACAAAGCCTTGCGGTGCCACGGCCAGTCGCCGGCGACTGCGCCGCCTTCGACATAGCGGGAGCCGAGAACGACTGCCGCATCGGTAGTGGTGAGGATCTCGATCATGGCGGGGATCGCCTCGGACGGGTGCGAGAGATCTGCGTCCATCTGAATGACGATATCTGCGTTCTCCGCCAGAGCCCGGCTCATGCCCGCGACGTAAGCACGGCCGAGACCGTCCTTGACCGTGCGGTGAAGCACTCCGACCGGGATGGGACCGTCGATACCCAACTTGTCCGCAACCTCACCCGTGCCGTCGGGGGAGTTGTCATCCACCACGAGGACGTGCAGGTTCGGGATCTTCAACGCGGCGAGGCGATCGACGAGCTTTGGCAGGTTCTCACGCTCGTTGTATGTAGGTACAACGACGGTTATCTGCGGGGCGACGCTTTCCATAACACCTTCGTATGATCTGTGATCCCGACTTGCCGGATGAAGCGTACGACGAGTGCGGTCGTGAACAAAGTAGGGATTTTACTACCTCGACGGGATCCGTCAGAACCGGCCGCCGCCGCCTCGACTGGTTCGGCCGCCGCCCCCGCCGCCGAAACCACCGCCGCCGCCACCGCGACCGGAGCGTCCGCTGCTGCTCGGTCCGCCGTACGAGCGGGGCCCGCCGCCACCTCGCAGAATGCTGTTGATCAGGATGCCGCCGAGGATCGCTCCCGTCGCATCGCCGCCGCCACCGCGGGGTCGTTGGTTTGCTTCCCAGGTGTTGACGTCGTTCTGCGCGGCGCGAAGTGAGTGCGTCGCCAAGGTGGTCGCGGCCTGGGCGTGTTGCAGTGCCTTCGACGGATCCGAGGCCTGCAATTGCTGGGCCGCCTGCAGGTGCCGCTGAGCCTCGGCGTAGCGAGTGCGCGCCTCCGCCCCGATCGCGCCGCGCCTGGTTCCGAGGAAGTCGCCTGCAGCGGTCACCTGAGCCTGTGCGGCCAGAATGTCCTGGGCGAGGCGCTGCTGTGCACGTTCGAGCTGCTGCTTCTGCTCCTGAGCGTCGGCAAGAAGCGCGTCGAGTTGGGCGTCGGCTGCGACGATCTGGTTGAAGGCTGTCAGCGGATCGCTGTCCTTCGACGTCTGAGCATTCGCCAACGCTGCCTGGGCTGCGGCCTTCGCGTCCGCCAACTTCTGCCCGCCTTGCGCCAGGTAAGCGTCCGCAGCGGTGATGCCCTGTTGGACGTCGTCCATCGCGGACGGAAGTGTCGCGATGGCATTTCGGATGTCGTCGGCGGCGTGATCGACGCCGTCGAGTAGCTTGCGTGCCTGATCGAGGGCGGCTTCGGCCGTGCGAATCGCAGTGACGGCAGCGCCTTGCTTACCGGCCGGCAGCGCGGTGGCATCGCGGCCTTCCTCGATCGACTTCTCGGCGAGCGTCAGGCGTTCACTGGCCATCGTGACGTTGTTCACGACAGATGCCAGCGTCGGCGCGGGGAATTGATCCTTCAATTTGGTCAGAATCGCCTCGGATTCGGGCAAGCGCACGCTGAGAGAAACAACACTCTGCGTCAACGCATCGAGACGTGCGGGGGCGTTGATGAGAAGGTCGCGAAGCCCGTCGAACTCCTCGACGCGAGCTTCGAGTTCTTGGTCGGCTCGACCGCACGAGGAAATGATGTCGATCAGCATCTGTCGGCGTTGATCGGGAGTTTCCGGGATGGCGTCGTCGAGTCGCTGCCTGATCGCGAAGGCTTCGGCGAGGGTGGCCTTGGCCTTGTCGAATGCTGCCGAGAAGGGTGCGACGGCGGAATCTCCGAACTCGCTGCGGGCCAGATCGAGCTCCTCCTGGCTGCCGGCGATCGCGTTGTCCGTCTCGACGAGGATCTCCTTCGCGCGTTCGTCGAGCGTCGGCAGCGGGAGTGCGTTGAGGCTGGCGATGTCGTCGGGGGAGATGTTCTTCGCGGCTTCGACGCTTGCCTTGTTCTTGTCGTTCTTGCGCTTACGGTTCTTGTCGTTCTTGCGCTTACGTGAGTACAGGACCACACCGCCCGTCCCGACCACCACAGCGCCGCCCGCGATGAGGAGTGTTCCGACTCCCATTCCGCCGCTCGTGTTGTTCGCGTCGCCGAGTGCGCCGGCCGCGGCAATTGCCGCGCCGGTCCAATCATCCTCGGCAAGAGCCGGTTCCACCGCGTCGGTATTGATCGATTCGATGTCGGAATCCGTGATGTTGCTCAGCTCAGCGGGCACATCGAGGTAGTAAGCACGCTCCGCCGTGGCAACTGCAAGCAGGACGGACTTGGTACTCAGCGTCGACTTCGTGGCTGTCTGCTGTGCCCACGCCTGGCCACCCAGGTTGTTGAAATCGGGGACGAACGCGACCCACAGATCGATCTGGTGGTCTTCGCCGAGTTGATCGATCGCGGCTTGTATATCGCTGCGTTGCCCGGAATCGAGGACCCCGGAGGTGTCGGTGATGTGATTCGGCAACACCATCGGGGCGTCCGCCGAGGCGAGCGCAGGACTGAAGACGAGCGCCAGCAAAGCGAAAATCGCAGCGACGGCGGCGGCGCTTCCCCGACGCCGAACGGGTCGGGTGGTTGTCCGACTCTGCTCTACCGAGGACAACTGCGCGAAGTGTGGTGCGAGGGCCATGACGCAAATCTATCCGTTGTGGCGCGTCGGCATCGGAGGTGATCGCTGCGAACTGGCAGAATTGCGGGAGTGAAACCTGCTTTCGGTAACCGCCCCCACGACCCATCACCCTCGCGGGCGGGCGGCTTCGGGGCAGGATTGGCTCGCTGGACGCGCCGTCTGATCGCCGGTGCGGTGTTGATGGCCGTGGTTCTGGTCGGGGGTACTGCGTTCCGGGTGTGGCAGGTGGCGCGCATCGACGACACGCGGCCGGCCGACGCGATAGTCGTTCTGGGCGCGGCTCAGTATTCCGGCACTCCGTCGTCCGTCTTCGAGGCCCGACTCGAGCAGGCGTACAAGCTGTACAAGCGCGGAGTGGCTCCGCAGATCATCACTGTCGGCGGTAAACAAGAAGGCGACGAGTACACCGAAGCGGCGTCGGGAAAGATGTATCTGACCGATCGCGGAATTCCTTCGAGTGCGATCACCGCGGTGGAGACCGGTTCGGACACACTGCTCAGCATCGACGCAGTCAGTGCCGAGATGTCTTCGCAGGGAATCAATTCCGCCGTCCTGGTCAGTGACCCGTGGCACTCCTTGCGAACGCGGACGATGGCCCGCGACACAGGACTCCAGGCGTGGACCGCACCTACTCGTCAGGGCCCGGCTGTCTTCACCCGCGAATCCCAGTTGCACGGAATCGCTCGCGAAACCGGCGCGCTGCTCTGGTATCAGCTCACGCACTTCTCGGCAGACTTCCCCTACACGGCAGGGCAATAGAGACCATGACAGCTCACACCACCTACGGAGGCGGCACCTACTCCGAACACGACCTCGAACGTCGTGTCGTCGAGGCGCCGAAGCGAGCGGGGTTGCCGGGTTCGCAGATCGCAGCGGCGCAGCATCGTTCGGACTTCTCGCGAGATCGGGCGCGTGTCCAACACTCCGCGGCTTTGCGGCGCTTGGCCGACAAGACCCAGGTTGTCGGCCCGCGCGACGGTGACACACCTCGCACGCGGTTGACGCACTCGATGGAGGTCGCACAGATCGGGCGAGGGATCGCCGACGGACTCGGTTGCGATCCGGACCTGGTGGACCTCGCCGGTCTCGCGCACGACATCGGGCACCCACCGTACGGTCACAACGGCGAGAAGGCCCTCGACGAAGTCGCCAAGGACTGCGGAGGTTTCGAGGGCAATGCGCAGAATCTGCGGATCTTGACCAGCCTCGAACCCAAGATCCTGCGCCCCGACGGTCTGAGCGCAGGCCTCAATCTCACCAGGGCGTCACTCGACGCAGCCATCAAGTATCCCTGGACCCGCCCTGAGCCCGGCGCGAAGTTCGGGGCATACGACGACGACGCAGAGGTGCTCGCCTGGGTTCGCGAGGGAGCGCCCGAGCGTCGGCAATGCCTGGAAGCTCAGGTCATGGACTGGGCCGATGACATCGCCTATTCCGTGCACGACGTGGAGGACGGGGTGATCGCAGGCCGCATCGACCTTCGCTCGCTTGCCGATCCGTCCGAGCAGCGCGCACTGGCAGAACTGGGGGCCTCCGAGTTTCGCGGATTGGTAGTCGACGATCTGATCGAAGCCGCCCAACGGCTGTCCGAACTCCCCGTCGTACGCGGGGTCGGAAGTTTCGACGGAACACTCGGAAGTTCCGTCGCGTTGAAGAATCTGACGAGTGAATTGGTGGGACGCTTCGCCACCGCGGCGATCGCCAGCACCCGGCTGACACACGGTGACCGACCCCTCTCGCGCTATCAAGCCGACCTCGACATACCCGAGGCCGTCGCATCCGAGGTGGCATTGCTCAAGACCGTGGCGCTGTACTACGTGATGTCCGACGCCGGACACAAAGCGCGTCAGGATCGGCAGCGTGATCGTGTTCATCGCGTCGCGGAATGGCTGCTGGCAACTGCGCCGGCCGGGCTCGATCCGATCCTGCTGCCCGCGTGGGAACGCGCCGCAGACGACGGTGCTCGGGTCCGGGTGGTGGTGGATCAGATCGCGTCGTACACGGAGAGTCGGCTCGAACGGGTGGACAAAGCGAGCCTGGGCGCGCAGGCCAGCTGGGGCTGAGCCACTTACGCCCTCAGCAAGTCATCCGCGTCGACGGGTCGGTAGTGGTATCGAGCCACTTGCCGTAAGCGTCGCCACCTGCTGCGCGAACGTCCTTGCAGATCTTCGACTCGGTGTTCCCGGATTCGCGATACACCGTGTAGATCGCCGTCCCCGAATCGGAGACTTGACGCAGTGACGGGCAGGACTGGTCTGTGCGTAGGTATTTCGAGCCGGGGAACGCGTCGAGGTAGTTCTGGATCTCGCTGGCGTACGTTGCCGGATCGGTGGCATTGGCCAACACCACGATTCCGGTTCCTTTGCATGAGGGGACGGTGATCGGCTTGCTCACCCCGAGATCGCCGTTCTTCGTGGCGGGGTTCGGCGCCCGCGTGGTGGTGGTTGCCTGCTGTCCGGCGGTGGGTAGCGGCTCGAGCTTCGGCGTTCTGACCGGATCCTGAATGGGTGCCAGTGCCGACGTGGCGGTGGAAGCTGCTACAGCGGTTGGTGATTCGGGGCCCGAATTCCCCAGCGTCACCCAGGCCGCCGTGCCTCCTGCGGCCAGAACGAGTGCAACTCCAGCCGCACCGATCGCGATCGGTGCTCGGTTTCGCTTGGTCTTTGTCACGATGTGCGTGTAGTTCCCGTGAGCGGGATTCGCCGTGGTGTAGGTGGGCTGCCCGACGATCGTGGGTTGCAATCCGCCGGCGGCACCGGGGGTGTGGGTCGTCGAGAGGGCCTGCCGCGCTTGGAGTGCGAGCGCTCCCGTAGTCGGATAGCGGTGTGCGGGATCCTTTGCCATGCCGCGAGCCACGGTGGCGTCAAGGCCTTGCGGGAGCGACGGAACCGCCAGTGTGGGGCGTGGCGGCGGAGCGTTCAGGTGCGAATTGACCAGATGCTCGATGCTTGTGGTGTTGAAAGGTGTTGTTCCGGTGAGTGATTGGTAGAGGACACAAGCCAGGGAATAGACATCCGCTGCGGCCGTCGGCGTTTCGATTCCGAACCGCTCCGGCGCCATGTATGCATACGAACCGACTGCGCTTCCCTCGGTGGTGATCTTCGTGTCCGTCTGTGAGTATGCGATTCCGAAGTCGACGAGGTAGGCGAAGCCGTTGTTCGTGAGAATGATGTTGTCTGGTTTGACGTCACGATGGATGAGCCCGCGGGCATGGGCGGCGTCCAACGCCGACGCGATTTGCGAGACGATGTCGACGGCTCGTACAGGCGTGAGTCGGCCGAATTCGGTCAACTCGGCTCGCAATGTGTGGCCTTCGACCAAACGCATGTCGATGAAGAGGACTCCGTCGATTTCGCCCCAGTCATGCACCGGGATCACGTGCGGTTCGTTCAGGGCGGCGGTGGCGCGAGATTCTCGGCGGAAACGAGCTTGGAATGACGGGTCGGCCGCAAGCTCTCGATGGAGCAACTTGAGTGCGACCAGGCGATCCTTCGAGGTGTCGTACGCCTCGTACACTTCACCCATTCCGCCTCGGCCGAGGAGGCTACGCAACTCGTACACGCCGAATCGGGTTCCTGATCGCCCTTCGTGCGCGCTCGAGGCGTTTTCAGTCATCGTCGGTCCCATCGCTGCGGTGCAGAGTCGGCCATCAACATATCGTTGTCAGGAGGTGCCGGGGGACCGCCTAGACTGATGTACGTGGCGGGCCGAATTTCTGACAGAGACATCGCGGCCATTCGCGAACGCACTCGCATCGAGGACATCGTCGGTGAATACGTTTCACTCAAGCGTGCCGGTGGCGATTCGATCAAAGGTCTGTGTCCCTTTCACGACGAGAAGTCGCCGTCGTTCCACGTGCGACCCAACCACGGCCTCTACCACTGCTTCGGCTGCGGTGAGGGTGGTGACGTGTACTCGTTCCTGCAGAAGATGGATCACATCAGCTTCGTAGAGGCCGTCGAGCAGTTGGCGGATCGACTCAGCTACACGATTTCGTACGAGGGCGGCGGACCGTCCGTTCAGCGCGATCGCGGCACCCGTGCACGCTTGATCGCAGCAAACGCGGCGGCTCAGGAGTTCTACGCCGCTCGTCTGCGCGAACCCGATGCCCAGGCGGCTCGCGACTACCTCACCGAGAGAAACTTCGACGGTGCAGCGGCCCTGCAGTTCGGGTGTGGATACGCGCCAGAAGGTTGGGACACTCTCACAAAACACTTGATGTCCAAAGGTTTCGAGTTCAAAGAACTAGAAGCAGCCGGGCTGTCCAAAGAAGGCCGGCGAGGTCCGATCGACCGGTTCCATCGCCGACTTCTGTGGCCGATCCGCAGCGTCGCCGGTGACGTCATCGGCTTCGGTGCCCGCAAGCTCTTCGACGACGACACCATGCCGGGTAAGTACGTCAACACGCCGGAAACGATTCTCTACAAGAAGTCTCAGGTCCTGTTCGGCTTGGACCTCGCCAAGCGCGACATCGCCAAGGGACACCAGGCGGTAGTCGTCGAGGGTTACACCGACGTCATGGCGATGCATTTGGCCGGCGTCAAGACCGCCGTCGCTTCGTGCGGGACCGCCTTCGGTGAGGAGCACCTTGCGATGCTCCGTCGACTCCTGATGGACGACAGCTACTTTCGCGGTGAAATCATCTACACCTTCGACGGTGATGCCGCGGGGCAGGCCGCTGCGATGAAGGCGTTCGAGGGTGATCAAAAGATGGCCGGGCAGACGTTCGTCGCCGTCGCGCCCGACGGAATGGACCCGTGCGATCTGCGACTGAAGTCTGGTGACGCCGCCGTTCGCGACCTCGTGGCACGGCGCACTCCGATGTTCGAGTTCGTGGTGAAGTCCATCCTCACCGAACACGATCTGGAGACCGCTGAAGGTCGTGTCGAGGCACTGCGTCGTACCGTGCCCGTCGTTGCGCAGATCAAGGAATCAACTCTGCGCGACAGCTACGCGAATCTGTTGTGCGGATGGGTCGGTTGGGACGATCTTCCGTCGGTTCGACGACGCGTGCGTGACGAAGCTCGCAAACGGGCGTCGACGCGCGGATCGTCACCGGCGCCCAAGCGTCGTCAGGTTGTCGACCAACCTGCTGCCGATGCGCTTGCGCTGCCGATCGGAATCTCCAGGCCCCGGCCCAACGATCCCGCGCTCTCGACGCAGCGAGCTGTCCTCAAGGCCGCATTGCAGCACCCTGGCATCGCCGGCAGTGTCTTCGACTCGTTGCCGCCCGAGACGTTCACCCACCCCGCCTACGTTGTCATCAGACAGGCAATGGCTGACGCCGGTGGAACGAGCAAGGGACTCGGCGGCGCCGAGTGGATCGAAGTCGTCACCAAGGGCGTCGAAGACATGACGGTGGCCTCGGTTGTATCTGAGCTGGCCGTCGAACCGATGCCGTGTGACGAAGACACGGTTCCGCGCTACATCAACGGAGTGCTCGCACGACTGCAGGAAGCGTGGGTGGGCGAGCAGGTTGCCGACCTCAAATCCAAGCTTCAGCGCGTTTCACCTGCTGCAGCCCCCGAGGAGTACAACTCACTGTTCGGCGACCTCGTGGCGCTGGAGCAGTATCGCCGACAGCTGCGTGAGCAGGCTGTCGGCGACCAAAGCGTCTGACCTAGCGGTTTTTCTTCAACTGGTCGTGGGGGACCAGAATCGTAGTCTCCTCGTTGATCGGCTTCATCGGCTCGAGCTTGGGCTGAGTACTCAGTGAGTCGGCCAGCTTCTGCCGTGACGCGTCCAACACCTTCTTGGTGGCCGGACTGGTGGCCACCGCCTTCGCGGCCCGGCTGATCTGCTCGTATCGTGCGCGGCCCGCTTTGGTTCCCAGGACGTACCCAGCTGCAACACCGATCAACAAACGCATCATTCCTGCTTCCCTCCAGCACCGATCGTCCTGACTCCATCCTGCCTGATGACTCGCTGGGCAGGCGATTTGGTACTTCGGTGAAGGATTCGCTACAGTTTCTCAGGCAACGCCGGAACGGGCGAAGCGAGCAAGACAATCCCCTGTAGCTCAATTGGCAGAGCTTCCGACTGTTAATCGGACGGTTGCTGGTTCGAGTCCAGCCGGGGGAGCAGCAAAGCCCCTCACCTGAGAAATCGGGTGGGGGGCTTTCTTGTTTTGATCTGACCTAGTGCGCTCGCAGCAGACCCACCGATCGAAGTGCCGATTCGACGTCTGCCGCCTTGTTTGCTTGTTCGCCGCGAATTCCCAGCCGTCGAGCGCTGAGGACGTTCACCGGGTTGTCGTCGACGAAGAAGGTCTGCTGTGGACGCGCATCGAGCAACTCCAGCGCAGCCAGGAAGGCCGCAGGTTCGGGTTTGGTAGCTCCGAGCATGCAGGAGAAAACATGCTCGTCGATTGCCGATGGAGTTACGACACTCTCGATGGCGGCCAAGAGAACAGGTCCGTTGTCGGAGAGTGTGGCGACCACGACCCCCTCGCTTCGAAGCGCGATTGCGAGATCGATGACCGCGCGGTCCGGGATGAAGGCCTTGGCCCAGGCTCGGCGTAGCTCGTCGCGGTCACCAGGAAACCCGAGTCGTCGAAAGCGTTCCAGGATCGCGGTTTCGGAGTGAATGCCGAGATCGCATTCCTGGTCGAACCCGGACGCGAACACGAGGGCATGAATCTCGTCTTCCGTGACGCCGATGGCCGCAGCCAGTTCTGCGGCGCGACGGTCAGGCTCGAATCGACACAGCACACCGCCCAAGTCGAACAACACGAGTTCAGGTGGTCCGCTGTCGTTCGCCATGTCGGAGAGGATAGGCGGCATCAGCACCCGTGAACGCGACGCGAAGATATTGGCGACAGATACACCAAAGCCCGACGCAAGTGTCTGCGTCGGGCTTTCGGTGGAACCGTCGAACTGTTTGACCGGTGCGCCTACTTCGCTGCGCGATCCGACGGCTCGAACAGCCGGATGATGTGGCTGGGGTTGATGTAGTAGACACCATTCGGAGAATTGAGAACGAGAGTGTCTTCGGTGAAATCGGTGACGGTGCCGTTCAGTTTCGCGCCGTCGGACATGATGATCCGGATCGTGGCCTTCGAGTTCTTGAATTCGGTCAGTGCAAGCTTCATGTGGTGATCCTGTTCCGTGGGGTGTGCACTCCCACGGTATCGGCTCATCGCGCCTGTGCCGACCAACCTTGGAAGACTCGACTCGAAAGAGTGCAACGCGTCACCGCCTGCCCGATTGTGATCCGCGTCGGATGTGCCGGTAGCATTCGGATTCGCCGCGATGCATCGCATCCGGATGGGGCGGTAGCTCAGTCGGTTAGAGCCGTGGACTCATAATCCATTGGTCGCGGGTTCGAGCCCCGCCCGCCCCACGTTCAGTTGCCGTGAGCCCGCAGGTCAGACCCAATGACTTTTGTCGAAAGTCATGCTGCCGACGATCGCAACGGCGACAAGTGCGCAGAGTGCAATCAACAGGGCAGTTGCCCACAGGTAGTTGGTGCAGTTGCCCACACATAGTTGGTATTGAATCGCACGCAACGCGCATGCGGGTACGGCTGAGTTGATCCTTCGTGGCTACACAAGTAAATGTCGTACCGCGATCGTCGATCTCGGACGAGGTGAAAGTCTCGGATCCGGATACCCAATCCTCGACAAGTATCGGGAGCGCAGTGCAATTGGGCGCAACCGAGCGAGCGACGTGCCGGACGTGAAGGAAAAGTAGGTACCTATCCGGGTATTTCAGCGTATGTGCTCGACGTACAGAAGTGTCACGCTTTAGACGTGCCTACCGGTGTAGGTACAAGGCAGTCGAGCCGTCCCCCCCGCGGCTCGGCTGCACCCAAATGTTGACGCGCTGACCGGCAGCCGACTGTCGGAAACGACTCCACGCGAGGAACGGCAACGATAGTGGGCCCCGCAACTGCGGGGCCCTTTCTCTGTCTGAAAAGCGCTGTCGGACTTGGGCCATCACCATTGAGCACTTCGTGCTCGATCACTGGAAATGAGAGCCAACGAGGGCTGTCTCGCCGTCCTTGTCTGCGTCGGATCCATTTTGCCGAGCTTCGTGAATTGCAGAATCCGCAGCCCGCGAGAGCTCAGTAGTTGCCTTGATCGGGTGCAAAACCGGGCAATCGGAACAAAACACTTGTCGATGCGTTACAACTATTGTTAAAGTGTAACGACGAACTGCAAGTGAACAGCAACTTCAAGGTCTCGCTACCGGAAGCCGATGGGCGCCGGGGGAGATTCGTCTGCTGTCGATGGACGCGACGCCGTTGGGCGGCACGGATAAAGGCTCTGTGAATTGCGCCGGGTCGCACCCCTGATCAACCTGACAGACCAACGTAACGGAGAACATACTGTGACAATCAAGAACTCGATCGGGCCTGGTGTCGAAGCCGATCATGGAAACAGGCTGTTTGGCAACACTATTCGATCGCCTGAAGGTGAGGAACTGGTCCAGCGGCTGAATGCCATGTTCGAGCGAGCGAACAGCGCAGGTCAGGTGGTGAATCAACGAGAACTCTCGACCGTGCTTTCTGTGCGGAGATCCGAGGGTTCGCCGGTCGACCGGTCGATTCCGGCGCCTGACAGGCTGATGCATGCGATCGAGGGACTCTCGTACGAATCCCTTTCCCTGTTGATTTGTGCGGCCGAGCATTTACTGCGTTCGGAAGGGGTACATGTCGACTCGACGCCCTTCACGTGAGGGGCGACGAGACCCGTCGAGGAAATCGAAGTGATCGGTCCGTCGCCGACGAACGAGTATTTTGTCACGAACGGAATGACGTAGTTACGTCGTCGTTTGTAATTCTGTTGTGCGACCGGCGAATCAGGCCTCCGGCGTTGCTCGGTCGCACGATCCCGATTTCGCTGCTTCGAAGGCTTCTTGGGTGCGCTCACGCGCCTCAGCGTCGAATCCTCTTCAGTCGTCGTGCGGTCCGCTCGTGTCATCGCGGACTCGATCGATCGGTGACGCGGAATCAGTCGGAGTAGGTCCCAGTTCTTCGGCCGATCCGAGTATCGACCGGCAAATCTTGTCGACGGAGTCAGATGCCGATACCGGCACAGAAATACGGATCAACATTCACCTCGGGAAGCCGCATGAAGTGAATTGACTATCGCAGTCTGCTGTTGTGGTGTGAACGTTGCCCAGGCGCTGGCGGAACCCACGAGTTCAGGGACATCGTTCCATCCAGGGCTCTGTAGCCGGGCCAACGCCGCCTCGACCGTCCCGAAAACTTCGAGGTACGCATGTGCGTCGTCGCACGTGAAGGCGAGTTCGTGGGGTTCCGCGTCGCCCACGTCCCCGCCACACGAAGTAAGCATCAGCACGAATGGAGTCGCAATAGCGATCATGATTCGCTTCATCGGCCAATCGAAGCAGACTGACCCCGCCCTGGCGGACTATTCTCGATCCATGCCGATCACCCCGGATACAAAGAACTGGACCTGGGTCCTCGAACGCCCATGCGCCGAGTGCGGGTTTGATTCGTCCGCTGTGGCGTTCGCGGATGTTCCAGATCTTGTGCGTAGCAATGCCGTCTCGTGGGCCGAGGTACTGGAGCGAGAGAATGTGACGGAGCGACCGGACAGCGAAACATGGTCAGCGCTGGAGTATTCCGCCCACGTACGCGACGTGTTCCGGATCTTCAAGGTGCGGTTGGAACAGATGCTCGAATTCGACGATCCGCGATTCGAGAACTGGGATCAGGACGCAACAGCCGAGGCCGAGCGGTACAACGACCAAGATCCGGCAAAGGTGGCATCGGAATTGTCCGACGCCGCGGCGGAGGTCGCGAATGCCTTCGAAACCGTGCCAGAGGGTAGCCGCCAACGACGGGGTCTCCGCAGTGACGGATCGGCGTTCACCGTCGAATCGTTGGCGGCCTACTTCATTCACGATCCGATCCATCACCTGCACGACGTCTCGGTGTAGTCAGAGCCCGCGCACCTCCTCGAGGGTTCTTCTGGCTCCGACGGAGTGCAATGAGTCGAGGGTCTTTCGGAAGCTAGCGACAAATCGGCGATCGTCCACGAGATCGCCGAACACTTGGCGGTACCCGATGAAGGCCAACGGGTCGCTCGACTGTTTCTGGGCGAGCGGCACCAGAGTGTCCGACAGCTGATCGACGACGGTGATGGGATCTCCGTTCTCGTCTGTGCCCTCGGCGTAGCGGGCCCAGCTAGCGACAATTGCGGTGGACAGGTTGATCGACCCACCGGTGTCGAGTTGGTTCCGGATGACGGGCAACAGCCACTTGGGAATTCGATCGGACGACTCGGCACACAGACGTGCAATCGTGTCGCGGATCTGGGGGTTCGAGAATCTTTCGATGAGGGTCTTCTTGTACTGATCGAGGTCGACGCCGGGTACCGGGTCAAGGGTCGGCGTCGCTTCGAGATTCATGTAGTCGAGCAGGAACCCCGACAAGAGTTCGTCCTGGCATGCCTCGTGGACCAGGCGGTATCCGGCAAGGTAGCCGAAGTACGCGATGCCTTGATGGCCGGCATTGAGAAGGCGCAGTTTCATCAGTTCGTACGGGCGAACATCCGGCACGAGATTGACGCCGGCATTCTCCAGAGGTGGCCTGCCTGAGGTGAACTCGTCCTCGAGGAACCACGCGGTGAACGGCTCAGCCGCGACCGGCCACTGATCTTCCACGCCAAACGTCTCGGCGATCTCGGTGGTCACCTCGGCTGTCGTGACGGGTGTGATCCGGTCGACCATGGAGTTGGGGAAGGCGCCGTTCTCGTCGATCCACTCCGCAAGTTCGGGATCCTTCAGGGCGGCGAACGCTCCGACTGCCGTCCTGGCGACCGATCCGTTGCCTTCGATGTTGTCGCAACTCATGATCGTGAACGGGGCGAGGCCCCGGTCGCGACGGAGTGCGAGTGCCGCACAAATCAGACCGAAGGTGGTGTGGGGGAGTGTTCCCGGCTCGAGATCGTGCATTACATCGGGATCGGACGCGTCGAACTCACCCGTAGTGTGCGAGATGTTGTATCCGCCCTCGGTGATGGTGAGAGATACGATTTTCGTCGATTCGGATGCCATCTTTTCGATCACCGCCTCCGGATCCTCCGGAGCGAACAGGTACTCGACGATCGACCCGATGACCCGGGCCTCGAGGGTTCCGTCAGAATGCTTGAGCGCCAGCGTGTAGAGGCAGTCCTGCGCGCGGAGAGCGTCTTTCATCCGCTTGTCCGACGGCATCACTCCCACTCCGCAGATTCCCCAGTCGAAGCCCTCACCGCGTCGCAGGAGATCATCGATGTACATGGCCTGGTGTGCACGGTGAAAGCCTCCGACACCGAAATGCACTATGCCAGTAGTGACTTTGCTCCGGTCGTAGTTCGGCACTTCGAGTGCAGCATCGAAGTCGAACAGGGTCTTCGTATTGAGTTCCATGAAAGTACTAGTCTCCTTCGGCGACGATGACTACGGCTTTGATGCTGCCGAGAATGCGATCGGCCACCAGGGCCTCTTGCGACTGTTCGAGTGAAAAGCGTGCTGTGACCATCGAGTCCAGATCGACGCGCCCGGTAGCGACCAATGCGGCGGCGATCGGCCACGTGTTGGCGTACCGGAACACTCCGGTCAACATCAGTTCGCGATTCTGAATGATCGGGACCGGCAACGGTATCTCGTCGGCACCCATTCCGACCAGAACGACGGTTCCAGCGGGCCGAACTGCGTGAATCCCGTCGATCACTGCGGCCGTGGCACCCGACGCGTCGATGAATGCGTCGACGGCCAGCGAGCGTACGTCGCTCTCACGTGGATCAACGACGGTTGTTGCGCCGAATTTCAGTGCCACATCACGCCGGGCCGCGTCGATGTCCGAGACGATGACTTCCGTCGCGCCGAATGCCTTGGCCACCTGCGTCGTCACGATTCCTACCGGGCCGGCGCCGGCGATCAACACCCGAGAGCCGGCAGTGATCCCCGCCTTCTGGGCTGAGGCGATCCCTACGGAAAGTGGCTCGAACAGCGCAGCTGCCTCGTAGGACACGGAATCTGCGATGGGATGGGCGAAGTCGGCACCGATCGTGACGTAGTCGGTCAGCGCACCGTCGATCGGCGGCGTCGCGAAGAACTCCATATGAGGGCAGAGGTTGTATCTGCCTGCCTTGGATTCGGGACTTGTCGGATCGGGCTTCTGAGGCTCGATGGAGACACGCTGCCCGATGCGTCTTGGGTCGACGCCGTCACCGACCGCAGCGATGCGTCCCGATGCTTCGTGTCCGAGAACGAGCGGTGAGTTGACTACGTAAGGGCCGATGCGACCTTCGTGAAAGTAGTGCGCGTCCGACCCGCACACGCCCACGGCATGGATGCGAACGAGGACTTCACCCGCCTTCGGGGACGGTCGTGGTCTCTCGACCATCTGCATCTTTCCGGTCTCGACGAGGACATTTGCCCGAATTGTCGCAGGTAGATCGACGGATTCTCCGGAAACTGTTGTGTGGGTCACAACGTAGATGTTAGCTTAATGAGCATAAGAACATCTAGTGAGCATTTGCTCACGATCAAGAAACTTTGAACCTGATGCACAAGGAGACCGCGTGAACCAGTCGGCTCAGCCCACAGGACTCAAGACGTCGAAGTTGCCCGCTTCCGAAGATGTGCGGCTCGCCTTGCGGGCAGCGACCATGTATCACCTCGAAGGTGCCACTCAGGCGGAGATTGCAGCGAAGTTGGGCGTCTCGCGGCCGACAGCCGGGCGACTGTTGGCCAGGGCGCGGACGCAAGGTTTGGTCAGGGTCGAGATTTTGGTACCGCCGGAGCTCGAAGGTTCGGTGAACACGGAGTTGGAATCGAAGCTGGAGAAGCACTTCGGGTTGGCCGAAGTGTTGATCGTCCCCGAAGCGATTTCGGATGCGGACGACCCGGACTTCGACGCACTCGGTCGAAGAGCAGCGGAAGTTCTGGTTCGTCGTCTGCAGCCGTCGAGCGTTCTCGGGTTTACCTGGGGTCCGGAAACCGTTGCGGTAGCAGGATCTTTGCCAGACAAGGCCGCGAAGTGCTCGGCTGTGGTACAACTTGACGGCTCCATGACGGTGACCGACTACCAAACCGGTGTCGACTTCACCATCGGCCGATGTGCACAACAGTTGCAGGCCAATCCTATTCGTCTCAACGCTCCGCTGTATGCCGACCCGGCGACTGTGGAGTCGATGCGAAACGACTCGGTGATCTCGAAGGCGCTGCATGCCGGAACTGATTCCGACATCATGGTTTTCGGAGTTGGTGCCGTCTCGACTGCCACGACCTTGTTTGCCGGTAGCTTCGTCGACTCGACCATGCTGGACGAGTTGGAAAGTCGAGGCGCTGTCGGTGAAATCGGCGGCCGTTTCTACACGATCGACGGCAATCCAGTGGAGGGGCCACTGCCTGAGCGAACGGTCTCCGTATCGCTCGACGCAGTGAAATCCTGCGATCAGACGATTCTGATTTCGGGGGGAACACACAAACGCCAGGCCGTTCTGGGCGCATTGCGCGGAGGTTTGGCAAACGTACTCGTCACCGACGTCGAGTGCGCCCAGTGGCTGCTCGAAGGCTAGCGATCTCACGAGTTTCGCGGTCCGAGCGCGCGACTGACACGCAAGTGTGAAGGAAGGTAATCCGTGAAAACAGGAAGACGAGTGTGGGGCGCTGCCGCGGCGGCGCTCTGCCTCCTGGTGTCGGGATGTGCGGGCGCTGGTGCGCTCGGTGGTTCCGGCGAACGAACAGTCACCATCGCGATGGTGTCGAACTCGCAGATGCAGGACGCCATCAAACTGGCGCCGGCTTTCGAAGCCGAGAACCCTGGCATCGACCTCAAATTCGTCAGCCTTTCCGAGAACCAGGCGCGCGCCAAGATCACGGCCTCGACGGCAACCGGCGGCGGTGAGTTCGACGTCGTGATGATCAGCAACTACGAGACACCTCAGTGGGCCGCCAACGGTTGGCTCACGAACCTGTCCGAGTATGCAGACAAGACGCCCGGTTTTGACGAGGACGACTTCGTACCGTCGATCAAGACTTCTCTGTCATACGAGGACAGTATGTACGCGGTTCCGTTCTACGGGGAGTCGTCGTTCCTGATGTACCGCAAGGATCTGTTCGATCAGGCGGGGATAACAGTTCCCGAAGACCCGACGTGGCAAGAAGTCGCAGGTTGGGCAGCGCAGTTCGACAACCCGGATGCCAAGATGGCGGGAATCTGCTTGCGCGGAAAGCCTGGCTGGGGTGAGGTACTCGCACCGCTGAACACAGTGATCAACACCTTCGGTGGACGCTGGTACGACGAGAATTGGAATGCGCAGCTGACCAGTCCGCAGGTCGAGGATGCGGTTCAGTTCTACGTGGACACGGTCAAGGAGCACGGTCAGCCGGGTCCCGCCACAAGCGGATTCGGTGAATGTGCAACACAATTCGCGCAAGGCAACACGGCGATGTGGTACGACGCGACGTCGGCTGTGTCGGTTCTCGAGGACCCTGCGTCGTCGAAGGTAGTCGGCAACATCGGATATGCGAAGGCCCCGAAGGTCGAGAAGTCCGATCCTGGTTGGCTCTACACGTGGGCGCTCGGAATCCCGGAGTCGGCAAAGAACAAAGATGATGCCTGGAAGTTCATTTCCTGGATGACGAACAAGGACTACATCCAGAAGGTCGGAACCGAACTCGGCTGGTCGAGAGTTCCTCCGGGAAGTCGCCTATCGACCTACGAGATTCCGGAATATCAAGAGGCCGCACAGGCATTCGGTCCGATCACCCTCGAATCGATCAACAATGCAGATCCGAAAAACCCTACAGTGCAACCGGTTCCGTACACCGGCGTCCAGTTCCTAACCATCCCTGAGTTTCAGGACCTGGGCACTCGCGTCAGCCAGCAGATCAGTGCGGCCATCGCGGGTCAGAAGAGCGTGAAAGAAGCACTCGAACAATCCCAGCAGTATGCCGAGGTGGTCGGCAAGACCTATCAGGAGAACCGATGACTACGGTTGCCGAGCCCAGAACTACGGTGGACGACGCGCCACCGGTCCGTGTCGAAAAGAAGATCTCCCGCGCCGAGGGTTGGCGTCGTAGAGGTCCCCTGTTGCCGGCGTTGATCTTTTCGATCGTCGTCACCCAGATTCCGTTTCTGTTCACCCTCTACTACTCGACGCAGTCGTGGAACCTTGTCCGGCCGGGATCGCGGCACTTCAACGGGTTCGACAACTACATCGAGGTTTTCAAGGACAGTCAGTTTCGGGAAGTCGCGGTCAACACGGTCATCATGATCGTGGGGACGGTCATCGTTTCGGTGATCCTCGGACTCGCGTTGGCACTGCTACTCGACAGAGCCTTCCTCGGTCGCGGGATCGTGCGGACACTGCTGATCACGCCGTTTCTCATCACCCCCGTCGCTGGCGTATTGCTCTGGAAGACAACAATGTTCGACCCGGTGTTCGGTATCGTGAACTTCGTCCTCCAGCCTTTCGGTGTCGGCCAGGTCGACTGGGTCAGCAAGTTTCCGCTCGCCGCCGTCATGATCAATCTGATCTGGCAGTGGACGCCTTTCATGATGCTGCTCATTCTGGCCGGCTTGCAGTCCATGCCCCGAGACATCCTCGAAGCCGCACGGGTGGACGGAGCCAAGCCGTTTGCGATGTTCCGCGAACTGACACTGCCGCACCTGCGCCGTTTCATCGAACTCGGTGCAGTTCTGGGTGCGATCTACCTCGTGAACACCTTTGACGCGGTGTACATGATGACGTCGGGCGGGCCAGGCGTGGCCAGTTCGAACCTGCCGTTCTACATCTACCAGCGCGCGTTCCTCGGCTTCGACGTAGGTCAAGCTGCGGCGATGGGTGTCGTGACAGTGATCGCGACCATCATCGTGTCGACACTTGCGCTCCGATTGATCTTCAAGAGCTTCACCGGCAGCGAGGAGGCGGCGTGATGACTGCCGTAGAGACGACAAGCGTGACGACCGACAAACCCGTCGTCAAGAAAAAGAAGAGCAGTAAGTTCAGTCCGTGGTCGGTCGTGGCGTGGATCGCCGCTCTGGGATTCTTCTTCCCGGTCTTCTGGATGGTCCTGACCGCATTCAAGACCGAGGCAGACGCCTACACGGATCCGCCGAAGTTGTTCTTCACCCCGACGCTCGAGCAGTTTCGTGCCGTTCTCGATTCCGGTCTCGGCACGACGCTGGCGAACTCGGCATTTGCCACAGGAATGTCGACGATTCTTGTTCTGCTACTGGGTGTTCCGGCGGCTTTTGCGCTCTCGCTTCGCCCGGTGAAGAAGACTCAGGATGTGCTGTTCTTCTTCATCAGTACCAAGATGCTCCCAGTCGTCGCTGCAATCGTGCCGCTGTACGTGATCGTCAACGACATCGGATTGCTCGACAATATCTGGGCGCTGGTCATCTTGTACACATCGATGAATCTGCCGATCGCAGTGTGGATGATGCGTTCGTTCTTTCTCGAAGTCCCCGGCGAACTTCTCGAAGCTGCCAGCATGGACGGCGCGAGTTTGTGGACCTCGGTTCGCGAGGTGATCCTCCCGCTGATCTCGCCCGGAATTGCTGCGACTGCGCTGATCTGCGTGATCTTCTCGTGGAACGAATTCTTCTTCGCAGTCAACCTGACAGCTGTTCAAGCGCAGACGATTCCGGTCTTCCTGGTCGGGTTCATCACCGGCGAGGGACTGTACTGGGCTCGTCTCTCCGCGGCAGCGACCATGGCGGCATTGCCCGTCATCCTGGCCGGTTGGTTCGCCCAGAACAAACTGGTGCGCGGCCTGTCCTTCGGTGCAATCAAATAATTCTCCTCACCCTCTCAGGAGTTCGTCATGGCTGAAATCTCTTACCAGAAAGCGTCTTGCATCTACGAAGGTGCTGGGACTCTCGCTGTAGATTCACTCGATCTTGACATCAAGGACGGGGAGTTCATCGTGCTCGTCGGTCCGTCAGGTTCCGGAAAGTCCACGGCCCTGCGCATGTTGGCAGGGCTCGAGGACATCGATTCCGGTGCGATCACCATCAACGGCAAGGACATGACCGATGTCCCGTCGAAGGATCGCGACATCGCAATGGTCTTCCAGAATTACGCGCTGTACCCCAATAAAACCGTCGGCGAAAATATGGGGTTCGCGTTGAAGATGCGCGGTGTGCCCGTCGAGGAGCGTAAGAAGAAAGTTGCCGAAGCGGCCAAACTGCTTGACCTGACGGAATACCTCGACCGCAAACCGGCCAAGCTTTCCGGTGGTCAACGGCAGCGAGTTGCCATGGGCCGAGCTATCGTTCGTGAACCGCAAGTGTTCTGCATGGACGAGCCGCTCTCCAACCTCGACGCAAAGCTACGCGTCCAGACCCGCACGCAGATCGCGGCGTTGCAGCGTCGTCTCGGAACCACCACCGTCTACGTCACGCACGATCAGGTGGAAGCGATGACGATGGGTGATCGCGTGGCAGTGCTCAAGGGCGGCAAGTTGCAACAATTCGCTTCTCCGACCGAACTTTACGATCGGCCGGCCAATGCGTTTGTTGCCGGCTTCATCGGATCTCCAGGTATGAACTTGGTAACGGCGCCGGTCAGTTCGGGTGGGGTGCGTTTCGGTGACGTCGAGGTTCCGCTGGACCGCGAGCAGATGGCGGCAATCGCCGCGGCCGGTCTGGCTTCGGTCACAGTGGGAATTCGGCCCGAGCAATTCCAGGTGGTTGCTGCCGGAGACGGAATCGCAGCTCAGATCGACCTGGTAGAGGAACTGGGCAACGAGTCGTACATCTACGCACACGTGCCTGGTACCGAAGCCGACCCGATCTCGCTCGTTGCACGCACCGGCGGTCGATCGAAGCTGCAGTACGGCCAGACGCTGGGCTTCGAGCGGGTGGACGGCCTCGTTCACCTCTTCGACCCGACTACGGGTGAGCGCGTGGGTAGCTGAATCCCACCATAATCGTGACCTGCTCGGCACCCGAACTCGTTCGTGCCGAGCAGGTCACATCCATCTTCGACCGGTGAGAAGGTTAGGGTCTACCGATGAGTGATACACGCGAACGATCCGTCGTGGTGTGTGGTGAGGGACTGGTTGATCTGGTTCCGGTGGGGGAGAACTTCTCACCCAAGTTGGGCGGTGGACCGTTCAACGTTGCGGTTGCACTGGGTCGACTCGGATCCGACGTGGGATTCGTCTCTCGCTTGTCCACCGACGCCTTCGGAGATCGGATGATCGACTCGCTGGCCGCGTCCAATGTCGACACAACCGGAGTCGAACGTGGGCCCGAGCCGACAACTCTGGCCGTCGTGAACCTTGCAGCGGACGGAGGTGCGCGGTATTCCTTCTACCTCGAGGGAACGGCAGATCGACAGTTCGCGCTGCCGAAACTTCCCTCTGCCCGGGCATTCTCGTTCGGAACGCTGTCGCTGGTGCTCGAGCCCGGGGCCTCGGCCTACGAAGCTTTGCTGCACGAAGCACACGCCCGCGGTCGACTCACCATGGTCGACCCCAACATTCGTCCGGCGGTGATCTCCGACCCGGACGCGTATCGACGACGGTTTCGTTCGTGGTTGCCCGCCATCGATATTCTCAAAGTGAGCGACGACGACGCGAAGTGGTTGGGTTCGGTCGACGGCGCCGAGTGGCTCCACGAAGGCGTCGGCGCCGTCCTGCTCACCCGTGGTGGTGACGGGTTGCGGTTGATCACCGAGGAACTCGATGTTTCGGTGCCGGCGCCCGCGGTCGACGTCGCGGACACGATCGGTGCGGGCGACACCGTTCACGGAGCCCTGTTGGCCTACCTTGATCGTCACGACGCACTCGACGTCGCTGTTGTGCGTGCGTTCACCGAGGCAGATTGGTCGGCCGCGTTGACCTTTGCCGCACGCGCGGCAGCCGTCACCGTGTCACGTCCCGGGGCGGATCCGCCGTGGTCAAGGGAGTTGGGCCTGCCCGTCTAGCACTGGGGACCACCGCCCTACTGCGAGCGCAGTACGTCGAACTGCCTACCTGTGCACGATGTGCGACGGGGTCGTGTATCGGCACAGTGACACGCATGTCGATATTCCTGTACAAACTCTCGCGACTCGCGTTTCGGCGCCGTTGGGCAATGGTGGGCTTCTGGGTCGTCCTGCTGGTGGCGGGCGGAGTAGGCGCAGCAACGCTGTCCGGTCCGACCGTCAATACGTTGTCGATTCCGGGCACCGAATCACAAGCGGCGCAAGATCTTCTGGCTGAAAGATTTCCGCAATCGTCCACCGACGGAGCCAGTGCTCGCATCGTCTTCGAATCTCCGGCGGGCACGACGCTCACCGATCCGGCGATTCGACAATCCGTCAGTGACTTGGTCTCTGCGCTCGGGAAGGACCCCGAGGTTGCAGCGGTATCGGATCCGTATGCCTCCGGCGGAGTGTCGCCGACTGGGACGATCGGATACATGCAGGTCTCCTATACCGCCGACTCGATGGACTTACCGGACAGTTCGAAAGAACTGCTCGAGTCCGCCGTCCACGACGCCGCGGATTCAGGGCTGGCAGTCGATGTTGCCGGCAACGTGCTGATGGAAAGCAGCGCCGAATCGATGGGAGAGGTGATCGGAGTCGCGATCGCCGCGGTGGTGCTGACCGTCACCTTCGGTTCCTTGGTTGCGGCGGGGCTTCCCTTGATCAGCGCGTTGATCGGCATCGGCATCGCGATCTGCACGATCACAATCGCAACTGGTTTCATCGAATTAGGTTCGAGCACAACCGTCCTGGCAATGATGCTGGGGCTCGCCGTGGCGATCGACTATTCGCTCTTCATCGTCTCGCGCTACCGCTCCGAACTACGTGACGGACATGATCCAGAAATTGCTGCGGGCCGCGCAGCGGGGACTGCGGGTTCGGCCGTAGTGTTCGCGGGGTTGACGGTGCTCATCGCATTGGCAGGACTGTTCGTCGTGAACATCCCGTTCCTGACGAGCATGGGTCTGGCTGCAGCATTCGCAGTTGCTGTTGCAGTGGTGATTTCACTGACGCTGCTGCCCGCCACACTCGGATTTGCAGGGTCGCGCGTCATGAGTCGGTCTGATCGTCGACTGCTGGCGTCCGGCGGTGAACTGACACACCGGAAACAGTCGGAGGGGGCGGGCTCGCGATGGGCCAAGTTCGTGATCCGGCGTCGAGTTCCGGTTTTGCTCGCGTCAGTCCTCGGGCTGGGATTGCTGGCGATCCCCACATTCGGAATCAACCTGAGTTTGGCGAGCCCACCAGTGCCCGACACAACTGCCGCCAGGGCTACCGACCGACTATCCGAGGGGTTCGGTGCCGGGTTCAGCGGTCCGCTCATGGTGGTCGTCGACGTTGCCGACGCCGCAGATCCGGCAGCGGCATTGAGCGGCGCCCAGGAAAAGCTCGGCGCTCTGCCCGACGTAGCGGCAGTGACGCCGCCAGCACTCAATCAGGCCGGCGATACAGCAGTCATCACGGTGGTTCCCTCGAGTGGCCCGGAAACCGAGGCAACAAAGGCGCTCGTCGCAGATATACGTGAGGTCGCCGGATCACTGACCGACGAGACCGGAGCCACGATGTCGGTCACCGGTCAGACAGCGTTGACGATCGACGTTTCGGATCGCCTGGCCGACGCCCTGGTTCCCTACCTCGCATTGGTCGTCGGCCTCGCCTTCATCCTCCTGATGTTGGTGTTCCGCTCGATCTTGGTACCACTCAAGGCAACTCTCGGATTTCTGCTCTCGATCGGTGCGACGTTCGGTGTGCTGGTCGCGATCTTCCAGTGGGGTTGGTTCGCCGGCATTCTCGGAATCGAAGGTCAAACCGGATCAGTTGTGGCGATGTTGCCCATCTTCATGATTGGCATCGTCTTCGGGTTGGCGATGGACTACCAGGTGTTCCTGGTGACCAGAATGCGTGAAGCGTTCGTCCACGGTGACGGACCGGATGAAGCAGTCGTGAAGGGCTTCGACCAGGGCGCGCGAGTGGTCACGGCCGCGGCGCTGATCATGATCGCCGTTTTCGCGGGCTTCATCTTCGGCGGCGACGCCTTCATCATGCAGATCGGACTCGGACTCTCGTTCGCGGTTCTGTTCGACGCCTTCGTGATTCGTATGACCGTCGTACCGGCCGTCATGTCCCTGTTGGGCTCGAGGGCATGGTGGTTCCCCTCATGGCTGGACCGGTTGGTCCCGAACGTCGATGTCGAGGGGGAGCAGTTGACTGCGCTGCTCGCAGATTCGAAGGAATCCAGTGAACCCACGAGCGACAAGTTGTCGGTGTGACCCGGATACGGTAGATCGATGACTTCGACATCGACGTGGGGTCGATGGTGTGCGGAACACCCGCGCACCATCGACCTGGCACTGGCGATTCTCGTGCTCCTTGCCACGTGGACGGCGCACCGCATCGCGCTCGACGGCAATGACACCCGCGAGGTCACGGTTGTGGGAGTGCTTGTAACAGCGATCGCAGCGGCAACCATCGTGTTCCGAAGGCGCTATCCGTTCTCGGCACTGGCGGTGGCAGTACTCCTCGGCGTATTGATGATTGCACTGTCAGCGCCGCCGAATGCCGGCACAGGTTCCGCAGCGATGGTGTGCCTCTACTACGTTGCCAGCACGAGTGACCGCCGGAGGACCTTCTTCGCAGCGGCGAGCACAGTCAGCTCGCTGATGCTCGTCACGATCTTCCTGGGAGTGGGGAACAATCTCCTGCAGGAGGCACTGGGGTTGTTGGCTTGGTTGCTGATGGCAAGTTTTGCCGGCGCCGAGGTCCGTTCTCGCCGAGCCTATCTGGAGTCCGTCGAGGCGCGCGCGGTGCAAGCGGAAAGAATGCGCGAGGACGAGGCCCGACACCGCGTCGTCGAAGAAAGGATGCGGATTGCGCGAGACCTGCACGACGTTGTCGCGCACCACATTGCCTTGGTCAACCTGCAAGTCGGGGTCGCGTCGCACTTGATCGGGAAAGACCCGGAGAAGGCGACGACTGCACTACGCGGAGTGGAGGAAACGTCCAAGGCGGCACTCGATGAAGTTCGGGCCACGGTCGGAGTTCTCCGTGATGCTCAGGACGGTGATCGCTCGATGAAGCCGGCTCCGGGGCTTTCGGATCTACCGGCACTGGTGGATCAATTCGTCAGTGCGGGAATGGAAATCGAAGTGCGCGCTGTGGGTTCGCTGCGCCCTCTCGGGCCAGCAGTAGACCTCACGGCGTACCGAATTATCCAGGAAGCACTCGTGAATGCGAGCAAGCATGCGTTGCCAGGGGCCGTCACCGTGTCGTTGTCGTACGAAGCCGAGGTTCTGGTGCTGTCGGTCGAAAACTCCGGAACGGCAGTGCCTTCGACGTCACCGCCCGGGTACGGACTGCTGGGAATGAAGGAGAGGGCACAGGCAATGGGAGGCGAGGTCTCAGCAGGATTCCGCGCGGACGGGGGATTTCGTGTGGACGCCCAACTGCCGCTTGTCTCGGTGTCCAGGGGTTCGGAGAGTGGGGAGTCGTGAGTATTCGGGTGGTAGTGGCAGACGATCAGGCGCTCTTCCGTCAAACGCTTGCGCTGCTGATCGGTTCGGAAGAGGACATGGAGGTGGTCGCCGAGGCGGCAGACGGAGAGCAGGCATTCCAGGCGGCGATCGAGCACCGACCCGACGTTGTATTGATGGACATTCGAATGCCAGGCACCAGCGGAGTCGAAGCGACCGCCATGATTGCCGATCATCCGGATTTGACCGACGTGCGCGTGTTGATCCTTACCACCTTCGAAGTGGATGAGCATGTGGCACAGGCGATCCGGGCTGGAGCCAGCGGCTTCATCGGCAAAGGAATCCGAGCGGAGGATCTACTCGATGCTGTTCGGACGGTCGCAGGTGGGAACTCTTTGCTGTCGCCGATTGCGACCAGCGCGTTGATTTCTCGGTTCCTTTCCACTCCGTCGCGGGCCGACTCGACTTCTGGGATTTTCGGTCAATTGACACCACGCGAACTCGAAGTGGTAACCCTCGTTGCCCTCGGGATGTCCAACGACGAAATCGCCGCGGAATTGGTGATCAGCGCGGTCACGGCAAAAACCCATGTGAATCGGGCGATGACGAAACTGGATGTCCGCGACCGCGCGCAACTGGTGGTTCTCGCATATCAATGCGGTGTGGTGATTCCGGGACGCTCGGTGGATTGACTCGAAAAACTCTTGACTCGAACGGGTGTTCGAGTATGATATGGGGAGGGGATCGGGGGATTCAATGAGTGTCTTGTTGTCGGATGTGGTGTCTGGTTCTGCGGTGGGGTTACGTGGACGTCTGTGGCGGTTGACTGCTGCGGAGTTGCGCGCTGCTGCTGTCGAGGCGAGTGCGGAGATTCTGCGCCTGGAAGCCGTTCGTGTTGCGGTGGTCGACGAACTCTCGTTGCGCCCGGATGATCAGGTGATTGCGAGCCGCGGTGTGGGGTCCTGGTTGGCGGCGAACACGATGTTGCAGGTTCGGGACGGGAAGAAGATCGCCGCGTTGGGCGCGGCTTTGCGGCCGCTTCCGGGTGTGGCGGCTCGGTTCGGTTGTGGGGATTGCTCCTTCGATCATGCCGTGTTGATCGTGGCGTTCTGTGAATCACCACCGAAGGGGATGCCGGAGGAGGCGCTCCCGAAGTGCATCGATTTGTTGCTCGCTGCTGCGTCGGGTGTGGAGGCGACGACGACGAAGGTGCGGAACGTGATCGCGACGTTGGAGCGGTTGTTCGAGTCGGATGAGATTCCGCCCGCCGAGGATGTCGATCTCAACGAGTTGCGGATCGCGTCGACGCTCAATGGTCGGGTGGTGGTGCGTGGGGATTTCGACGCCCTGACCGGTGAAATGTTGTTGTCGGCGTTGTCGAATCTGACGATGCCGACCCCCGCTCCGGATGGAACCCCGGATTCTCGGTCGGCGGCGAAACGCACTGCGGACGGGTTCACCGAACTGATCCGCCGTTACCTGGACTGCGCCAAAACAGGCACAGACGGTGGTCAACGCCCGCACGTGAACGTGCACATCAACGCTCGGGATCTCGCTGAGCATCGGGACTGCGCCGCGACACCCTCCACTGCTGATGACGGAATGGCTGTGTCGGATCTCGATGTCGGGCACATGCCCTGGCTCGGACCGCTGTCGGTGTCGCAGACCAGGCTTCTCGGGTGTGATTGTTTCCTGTCCACGGTTCTGCTCGACGATCACGGCGCACCGCTCGATGCGAAACCCGGAAAACGATTGGTCACCCCCGAACAGCGAGTGGCGTTGATCGCCCGAGACAGGGGCTGCGCGTTCCCGGGGTGTTCATGTGTGCCTGCCTGGACGGATGCGCACCATATCCGGCACTGGGCCAACGGTGGCCCGACGGTGATGAACAACCTTGTCCTGCTGTGCCGTTCGCACCACCGGTTGATGCACCGGAAATCAGGGTTCGTCGGGAAGTGGGCGATTCGGATCGGTGTCGACAACAAACCCTGGTTCATCCCACCACCCTCGATCGACCCCGGCCAGCAACCGCGGCCGGCGAACACCACCTTCAAAACCTGAGGACGAACCTCAGATGCACCAGAACATGCCCAGGTCTGTTTCAGACCCGCTGCTCTGTGTCCGACCGATTGGTGGGGGGTGGAGTCGAATGGTTGCGTGCTTTCGGGGCGGCTCTACTTTCGGGTGCCCGTGTGGCCTGTCCCACTCAGTGGGTCATTATTCCGTTGTTGCCGCGCCGGTTGTGCCAGGTCATTTGGACGTCTGACCTGCAGTGCAAAATCTTTCGTTAGAACACGTTCCAATTTCGCAGATTTGTGGCTATGGTCACAGAGATAGATGCGGGTGTGCGAATGAAAGGGTGAAGTGACGTGAAGACCAAGGGTGCAATCCTGTGGGGCCTCAATGAAAAGTGGTCCGTCGAGGAGATCGAGATCGGTGAGCCGGTAGCCGGCGAAGTTCAGATTCGCATGGAAGCGGCCGGAATGTGCCACTCCGATCACCACATCGTCACCGGCGCGACCCCGATGCCGTCGTTCCCCGTCATGGGTGGGCACGAGGGTTCGGGCGTCATCACCAAGCTCGGCCCGGAGGTCAAGGGTCTGGAGGTCGGCGACCACGTCGTTCTGTCCTTCATTCCGGCTTGTGGAACCTGTCCGGCGTGTTCGGCCGGTCATCAGAACCTGTGTGACCTCGGGATGGGCCTCCTCAGCGGCCAGGCCATCAGTGACGGCACTTACCGGATCCAGGCTCGCGGCGAAAACGTGATCCCGATGTGCCTGCTAGGGACGTTCTCGCCCTACATGGTCGTGAACCAGTCGTCAGTGGTGAAGATCGACAAGGACATTCCGTTCGAGGTTGCCGCACTCGTCGGTTGCGGCGTTCCGACCGGTTGGGGATCGGCAACCCACATCGCCGATGTGAAGCCCGGCGAAGACGTTGTGATCATGGGTGTCGGCGGCGTCGGTATCAGTGCGCTACAGGGTGCAGTTGCATCGGGCGCCCGGTACATCTTTGCCATCGACCCCGTGCCGTGGAAGCGTGAGCAGGCTCTGAAGTTCGGCGCAACGCACGCTTTCGAAAGCGCTGCCGCTGCCATTCAGCCGATCATCGACGCTACGTATGGCCGCATGGCACAGAAGACGATCATCACCGTCGGCGAAATGAGGGGTGAGTACGTCGAAGAAGCGATGATTCTGACGGCAAAGGCCGGCCGTTGTGTCGTCACCGCAATGGGGCACCTGACGGACATGGATGTGAAGCTGAACCTGTTCCTGATGGCGATGCTTCAGAAGGACCTTCAGGGCAACATTTTCGGCGGTGGCAACGCTCGCCAGGACGTGCCGAACCTCCTCGCGATGTACAAGGCAGGCAAGCTGAACCTCGACGACATGGTGACTCGGACCTACACGCTCGAAGGCGTGAACGACGGCTACCAGGACATGTTGGATGGCAAGAACATCCGCGGCGTCATCCGCTACACCGAAGCTGACTGGTGATCGGAAGCGCAACTCTTGTGCCAGTAGTCTGATCGGGTGCCCAGTACTCACAGTCTCGACGTAATCCAGCAGTGGCCGGTCGACAATGCGGCAGCGGTCGTCCTCTCCGGGAAGAATCCCGGTGAGGGCGACCGCATTCGTGGTTTCAGTGGCGACCAGGCGCATGTTTTCCCCCTGGCTTCGGTGACAAAACTGTTGTGCGCCTACGCGATTCTCGTGGCAGTGGAGGAGGGGGCGGTCGAGTTGGATGGGCCGGCCGGGCCTGAGGGGTCGACCGTTCGTCATCTCCTCGCACATGCTTCGGGATTGGCATTCGCCGAACGTGTTGTTCAGGCGCCGGTGGCGTCGAAGCGGATCTACTCGAGTGCGGGGTTCGAGGTGCTTGCCGAGTTGGTTTCCCGGGAGACCGAGATCGAATTTGCCGACTATCTGGCCGAGGCGGTGTTCGCGCCGTTGGCGATGACCAGCGCGGCTCTTGTCGGTCCGGCCGGTCACGGTGCGCAGGCATCGGCAGACGACTTGGCCAAGTTCGCGGCTGAACTGCTCTCGCCGACTCTGGTCTCGGCGCAGACGTTCGCAGAGGCGACAACTGTGCAGTTCCCGGGGCTCAACGGAATTCTTCCGGGCTACGGCTCTCAGCGCCCCAACGACTGGGGGCTCGGATTCGAAATTCGGGGCGACAAGCGTCCGCATTGGACCGGTCTCGAGAACTCGGCCGCTACCTTCGGTCATTTCGGCCAGTCCGGGACGTTTCTGTGGGTCGATCCCACGATCGATACTGCGTGCGTCGTGCTTACCGATCGCGATTTCGGTGATTGGGCCAAGCCTTTGTGGACCGAATTGTCGGATGGCGTGGTCGGTGAAGTTTCGCGGTAGAGCACAATTTTCTCTCCTTCCACTGGCGCAACACGGGTAACACAAGGCACACTGTTCAATCGAGCGTGCTGCACGAACTCGACAGAGGTCGTTGGGGAAGACGTCCCTCGTCGAAGCAGGAGGCTCGAGTGCGCGAAATGAATCAATTCGCGGACGTGACGACTGGTGTGGTTTACATCCACTCGTCGCCCGCGGCGCTGTGCCCGCACGTGGATTGGGCTTTGTCCGCCACGTTGGACAGCCCTGCCAAGCTCAGATGGACCTCACAGCCTGCCTACGACGGGCTTCTGCGTGCGACGACGGACTGGACGGGTCCCGTCGGAACCTGTGCCCGCCTGGTCGACTCGCTACGCGCGTGGCCGATGTTGCGGTTCGAGGTCACCGAGGACCCGAGCCACGGCGTCGACGGCGAACGGTACAGCCATGTGCCCGGTCTGGGCCTGTGGCGCGGATCCACCAGTGCGAACGGTGATGTCGTCGTAGGGGAGATGAAACTGCGGTCCATCATGAATTCCGGTGGAGACATCGCCGCGGAGATCGATCGGGCGATAGGCGCACCGTGGGACGAGGAACTCGAACCCTTCCGGAGTTCAGGCGAAGGTGCCGAAGTGACATGGCTGCGAAGGCGTGTCAGCTGACCGAGGTCCATCCTGAACCCTGAGCGCTCTCGCGGCTTGAACGACAAAGACTCGAATGACAAACGTGGGCCCGCCGTATCGGCGAGGCCCACCTTGCTGTCCAGGGTTGTCAGAGCGGAATGTTCTTGTGCCGCGCGCGGACAGATGGTGCAGACGCGAGGGCAGCGGTCACGATGCTGCGAGTCTTCGCCGGGTCGATTTCCTCGTCGACGACGCCGATTTCGACAGCGCGGTCGACGCCGCCTGCGATCGCCTCGTGTTCGGCGGCGAGACGGTCGTGCAATGCTTCACGCTCGTCGTCCGGTGCAGCTGCGAGGGCCCGCTTGTGCAGGATGCCGACAGCAGCCTTCGCACCCATCACGGCTACTTCGGAGTTGGGCCAAGCGAATACGGCAGTGGCTCCCAGTGCTCGCGAGTTCATCGCGATGTAGGCGCCGCCGTAGATCTTTCGAGTGACGACGGTGACGCGGGGGACCGTTGCCTCGGCGAAGGCGTGAAGTAACTTCGCTCCGCGTCGGACAACGCCTTCCCACTCCATCGAGACGCCCGGCAAATACCCGGGAACATCGACGACGACCACGAGCGGCACGCCGAATGCGTTGCACAGTCGCACGAATCGAGCGGCCTTCTCTGCACTTTCGGAGTTCAGGCACCCCCCGAGTCGCAGTGGGTTGTTCGCAATGACGCCAACGGTGCGTCCGGCCATCCGGCCGAAACCGGTGACGATGCTCCGTGCGTAATTGCCTTGCAGTTCTTCGAAACTCGACTCGCCTTCGACGTTGTCGAGCATTTCGTGAACGATGGGACGAACGTCGTATGCACGTTTTGCGGACGCAGGCATCATGGCGCGCAGATCGCTGTCGCCGAGTTCCGCTGCCCGCTGATCGAATTCGCCCTGCTCGCACATCATCGAGACCAGGCGTCGTGCGCGGTGCAATGCGTCGGCCTCGTCGTGTGCGGCGATGTGCGCGACACCCGACTTCTTGGTGTGTGTGTCCGGACCGCCGAGTGACACCATGTCGACCTGTTCGCCGGTGACACTACGAACTACGTCTGGGCCGGTGACGAACACTCGGCCTTCCGGCGCCATGATCACGACATCGGTGAGGGCTGGACCGTATGCGGCTCCACCAGCCGCGAAGCCGAGCACGACGGAAATTTGAGGTATGAGACCCGACGCGCGGACCATGGCCTCGAAGACCAGTCCGACGGCGTGGAGCGCCTCGACGCCTTCAGCCAGACGCGCGCCACCGGAGTGCCAGAGGCCCACGACGGGGGACTCTTCCTCGATGGCGGTATCGATGGCTTTGACGAGGTGTTTGCAACCGTCGACGCCCATGGCGCCACCCATGACAGTGGCGTCGGAGCAGTATGCGATGGTGCGGACGCCGTCGATGTTTCCGGACGCAGCGAGCACACCGGACTTGTCACGGGCGTGGAGCGGCACTGTTGTGCCGGGGTCGAACAGATTTTCCAGGCGCGCAAGAGGATCGCGCGGGTCTGTCGATGATTCGGACTTTGTCACGGGGGCCAGGATGGTCATCGCGTCCTCCTTCAGTACGAGCCTTGGGTGGAACGAAAGGTCGGTGTTGTGCGCGGGTGACGTTGTGTTGCAACGACACCCGCGGACAGGTGCAAACCGCGGTTCGGGCTAGGCCCGACCGAAGGCGAGCGCGACATTGTGCCCACCGAAACCGAACGAGTTGTTCAGTGCGAAATCGAAAGAGCCGGTTCGGGGTTCACCCTTGACGACATCGAGATCGATTTCTGGATCCTGGCTGTCAACATTGAGCGTGGGCGGGATGATCCCGTCACGCACTGCCAGAACCGTGAGGACTGATTCGAGGGCGCCGACAGCGCCGATCGAGTGTCCCAGCGCGGATTTCGGGCCGTACACCGCAGCGTGATTGCCGACCGCTGCGTTGATTGCCTTTGCCTCTGCGATGTCACCGATCGGCGTCGCAGTGGCGTGGGCGTTGATGTGCTTGATGTCGGACTTCGTCAGTCCGGCCATCTCGATTGCTCGGGTCATGGCTCGCGCCGCGCCCAGGCCTTCCGGATGCGGTGCCACGATGTGGTACCCGTCCGAAGTGATTCCGGAACCAAGCAGGCGGGCGTGAATCGTTGCCCCGCGTGCCTTTGCGTGCTCCTCGGTTTCGAGGATCATCAAGGCGCCGGCTTCGCCGAAGACAAATCCGTCGCGGTCCTTGTCGAAAGGACGTGAAGCTGCGGCCGGATTGTCGTTGTTGGTGCTCATCGCACGCATCATGGCGAAGCTCGCGATCGGAACGGCGTCGATGAAGCTCTCGACTCCACCAGCCACAACCATGTCCGCGTCACCCATGACAAGCATGCGGTGAGCGTGAGCAATTGCCTCGGAACCTGATGAACATGCCGACACCGGAGTGATGACGCCACCGCGGGCCCCGAGTTCGAGTCCGACCGTTGCGGCCGGTCCGTTGGGCATGACCATCTGCACCGAGAACGGGGACACCTTGCGGTATCCGCCGCCACGGAGCTTGTCGACGGCGTCGATGAGCGTGTCGCCGCCGCCGAGTCCGGTGCCGATGACAACGGCCAGGCGGTCCTGATCGACTTCAGGGCTGCCGGCGTTGCTCCAGACCGTGCGACTCAACGTGAGGGCAAGGCGTTCCACCCAGCTCATCCGTCGAATTTCGACGCGGGACAAGCCCTCGTCCGGTGAAACCTTCAGGTGCCCGCCGATGCGAATGGGAAGGTCGAACTCGTCGATGAACGGGTCATCGAGGATTCCGATGCCGCTTTCGCCGGCGAGTAGCGCCTTCCACGTGCCATCCACATCACCAGCCACCGAGGTCGACGTCGCGAGGCTCGTGACGACGATGTCGGGGAATTTCCCTTTGCGGGTAGAAGCGGAAGTCACGGTCGGCTCACTCTGCGTTCTTGGCTTCGGCGCCTTCGGCTTCGAGCTTCTGGATGTACGCGACGATGTCGCCGACGGTGCGCAGACCTGCAAGATCCTCGTCGGGGACCTTCACGCCGTACTTGTCTTCGGTCTGAACGGCGATCTCGACCATGGACAGGGAGTCGATATCGAGGTCGTCCACGAAGGACTTGTCAACGGTGACCTCGGAAGGCTCGATACCGGTGACCTCCTCCACGATCTGGCCGAGTTCCGCGATGATTTCTTCCTGAGTGTGGGCCACTGGTGTGGCTCCCTTCTTGATCGATTGAGGTGGGGTGAAACGTCCGGCCGCCGTTCGGGCTGATCGGCCGGGTGGGCGTCCGAGCTAGGTCAGCTCGGACAGTGCGGAGATATCCTCCGGGTTCTTGAGGGCCACCGTCGGTGTGCCACGCATTTCACGCTTGGCAATTCCGACGAGGGTTCCGGCCGGCGGGAGTTCCACGATCGCGCTGACTTCTGCTGTCCGCAACGACGCGGAGCAGAGGTCCCAACGAACGGGGCGGGTTACCTGCGCGGCAAGCTTGGTGAGGGCGTCGGCGCCCGAGGAGACGGGTGCGCCATCCGAGTTGGAAAGCAGCGTGCGCGTCGGATCGGAAGGGGTGATCTTGGCGGCAGCAGCTGCGACGGCGTCCTGCGCCGGCGCCATGAAGCGGGTGTGGAAAGCTCCGGCGACGGGTAGTGCGCGGACTCGGGCCTTTTCGGGTGCGTTTGCTGCGAGTTCTTCGAGCGCGGTGAGCAGTCCGGCCGCCACGATCTGGCCGGCCGCATTGCGGTTGGCTGCTTCCAGCCCGAGTTCTTCGATTCGTGCGAGCACTTCGGCTTCGTCTCCACCGAGAACGGCTGACATGCCCGTGGGCTCGAGCGAACAAGCCTTGGCCATCTCGGCGCCACGGAGGGCGGCAAGCGCGACCGCGTCGTCAGCGGAAATAACACCGGCGACCGCAGCAGCGGCAAGCTCACCCACCGAATGGCCGGCAGCGATGACGTCGGCGCCGAGGAGCCCACGTGATTCGATTTCCTCGTATGCCAGCAGAGCAGCGGCAACGACGAGGGGCTGGGTTACCGAGGTGTCGGTGATTTCTTCGGCGGTCGCGGTCGTGCCGAGTCGGACGAGGTCCAGGCCGGCTGCCTTCGACCACACTTCGAGGCGGTCTTGTGCTCCGGGCAGTGCCAGCCAGGGGCTGAGCATGCCGGGTGTCTGAGAGCCCTGTCCCGGGGCGAGCAACGAAATCACTTATTAAGAGAACACCGCCGCGAGCGACCTGCGAGATGTCGGTCGCGATGAACTCTGGCGAAGTGTTTTGTAGGGTTCCCACAAAATCCCACGTCGCGCTCGGCCATCGAAATTGGACGCTCAGGGGTTACAGGTTTGTTTGTCCGGATGTTAAAGATGTGACTGAAGTAACCGAATTGTTCGATTTGAGATCGATTTGTGTCAATCGGCCCACGGTAGCGGCGATCCGTAGTACATACGCGTCGCGTGGATTCGTTGGATCCCGGCCGGTAACTTCGGCGATTCGCTTCAAGCGGTACCGAACGGTATTTGGATGAACAAACAGAAGACGTGCACAAGTCTCAACCGCACCTCCACAGTCGAGATAACTGTCTAAAGTATCGGTCAAGACTGTGCCGGATTCAGCTAAAGGTGCGACGAGGAAATCGCGAAGAGCCTTCACGGCAGCGGCGTCTCCCAGTAGTGCCCGTTCCGGGAGCAGTTCAGTCGCGAAAACGGGACGAGGTGCGCCGCGCCACCCGGCAACAGCCTTGATTCCCGCCAGAGCTTCGGACGCACTGAAGTGCGCTGCGCTCAACGAGGGTGTCGTCGGGCCGATCACCACCGGCTCGTCGGCGAAACTCATGAGCAGGTCTTGAAGGAATTGGCTGCCTTCCGTCTTACTGCTCAGCTCGCCGCTGACGATCATCACCAGTCGCGGACCCTGCACCACGGCGAGAACAGCGCGCCCGTGCGCGGCGGCAGTCGCGTGGACGGTGCCGGCAACCGAGACCCGCTCGTCCGGCGGGGGAGACCCGACGATGACGGTGGCCGGAGCCGTGGCGTCCCAGTTCAACGTGGCTGCGCGGGAGAGCATGTCCGATCCGGTGTCTCCCTGCACGACGGCGTCGACGACGAGCGCTTCCAGCCGCGTGTCCAGGGCGCCTCGCGACTCGGCGGCGCTTGCGTACACCGTCGCTGCTGCGAAACCGAGTTCACGCCCGTAGCGCAGGACGGCTTCTGTCAGCGCGATCAGCTGCTGATCGTTGCGGGCGAGAGCCGGCAGCCATTTCTCGAAGAACTCCATCGCCACCCGGACCATGTCGACGGTCTGGCGCAGCGTGAGCTGTCGAGCAAGATCCTGAGGGATGACCGGAAACGACTCGTATCCGAAGCTGATCTCCGAGTCGAGTTGCCGCAGCCATTCCAGGAAGTTCACCACCGAGGTCTGCACCAAGAGTTGAACGTCGGCACGTTGCGACGCGTCGAGACTGTCGAAGAACGGAAGCTGCTCCTCCATCACGGTCACGGCCTCGGTGGAGAGCCGACCGGAGAACTGTTTGACGCGGCGGAGCAAGGCTTCTGGAAGTGGATCGCGAACCTGACGACGGCGGGCGAGTACAGCCTGCAACCCGGACGACTGTGGTCGAGTGCGGCGTACGCCCTCTTCGGGTTTCTCGGGATCAGGTTCGGGCATGAGAAAAACCTACGCCCATCGCCGCAGCGGATGTCGAGATGACACCCGCGGCGATGGGCGTAGGTCTGTTTTCGATCGCTGGGACTGTTGCCCTACGACTTAGGCGCTACCGGTGTCCCCGGTCTGCTCGGGAGCAGCATTCACGTCGTCGATGCGGTATCGGCTCGCTGCTTCGACGGCCTTCGACCGCTCGATCGATCCTTCCTTCGCCAAACCGATCAGCACGGCAACGACGATGGACTCGGCATCGACGTTGAAGTAGCGACGCGCTGCAGTGCGGGTGTCGGAGAACCCGAACCCGTCCGTGCCGAGCGTGGTGTAGTCGCCGGGAACCCACTGACGGATTTGATCCGAGACCGCCCGCATCCAGTCCGAAGCCGCGACGACGGGGCCTTGGGCCGAGGACAACGCCGTGGTGACGAAGGGAACCGGAGCATCCTCGGACGGATTGAGCAGCGCCTGACGTTCGCATTCGACGCCTTCGCGGCGCAGCTCACCCCAGGACGTGACCGACCAGACGTCGGCCGAGACGCCCCATTCGTCGGCGAGCAGCTTCTGCGCACGCAGACCCTCGGGCATCGCGACACCGGAGACGAGGATCTGTGCCTTCGGGCCGGCTGCTTCGGACGTCTTGTAGAGGTAGATGCCCTTGAGCAAGCCCTCGACGTCGAGACCTTCGGGCTCGGCCGGCTGAACGTACGGCTCGTTGTAGATGGTCAGGTAGTAGAAGATGTTCTCGCCACCGAAACCGTCGACGCCCTCGGTGCCGCCGTACATGCGCCGCAAGCCGTCCTTGACGATGTGCGCCAACTCGTACGAGAACGCGGCGTCGTACGTGACAGCGGCCGGGTTGGTCGATGCCAGGAGCAGCGAGTGTCCGTCGGCGTGCTGGAGACCTTCACCGGTCAGAGTGGTACGACCGGCGGTCGCGCCGAGAACGAATCCGCGAGCCATCTGGTCGGCGGCCGCCCACAGGCCGTCGCCGGTGCGCTGGAAACCGAACATCGAGTAGAAGATGTACAGCGGAATCATCGGTTCACCGTGGGTGGCGTAGGACGTGCCGACTGCGGTGAACGATGCCGTCGAACCGGCCTCGTTGATGCCCTCGTGCAGGATCTGGCCGATCGGGCTCTCCTTGTAGGCGAGCATGAGTTCGGCGTCGACGGAGGTGTAGAGCTGTCCGTTGCGGTTGTAGATCTTCAGCGACGGGAACCACGAGTCCATACCGAACGTACGGGCCTCGTCCGGAATGATCGGCACGATCCGCTTGCCGATCTCCTTGTCGCGCAACAGTTCCTTGAGGATGCGCACGATCGCCATGGTGGTGGCGACTTCCTGCTTGCCCGAGCCCTTGCGGATGACGTCGTACGTCTTGTCCTCGGGGAGCTTGAGCGGAGCAGCGTCGGTGTTGCGGGAAGGCAGGAACCCGCCGAGTGCTTTGCGACGGTCGAGCATGTACTTGATCTCGGGAGCGTCCGCGCCCGGGTGGTAGTACGGAGGCAGGTACGGATCCTTCTCGAGCTCGGCATCCGAGATCGGGATGTGCTGCATGTCGCGGAACGCCTTGAGATCGTCCAGCGTCAGCTTCTTCATCTGGTGTGTGGCGTTGCGGCCCTCGAAGTGCTTACCGAGGGTGTAGCCCTTGATGGTGTGCGCCAGGATGACTGTCGGCTGGCCCTTGTGTGCCATGGCCGCTGCGTAGGCGGCGTGGACCTTGCGGTAGTCGTGGCCACCGCGCTTGAGGTTCCAGATTTCCTGGTCGGTGAGGTCCTTGACCAGTTCCTTGGTGCGGGGGTCACGTCCGAAGAAGTGATCGCGTACGAACGCGCCGTCGTTGGCCTTGTACGTCTGGTAGTCACCGTCCGGCGTCACGTTCATCAGGTTGACCAGCGCGCCGTCGCGATCGGCGTGCAGCAGCGCATCCCACTCGCGGCCCCAGACGACCTTGATGACGTTCCAGCCGGCACCGCGGAAGAACGATTCCAGTTCCTGGATGATCTTTCCGTTGCCGCGGACCGGGCCGTCGAGGCGTTGGAGGTTGCAGTTCACGACGAACGTGAGGTTGTCGAGGCCTTCGGTTGCCGCGACGTGAGCGAGGCCGCGTGATTCGGGCTCGTCCATTTCGCCGTCGCCGAGGAACGCCCACACGTGCTGATCGGTGGTGTCCTTGATGCCGCGGTCGTTGAGGTAGTGGTTGAACCGGGCCTGGTAGATGGCGTTCATCGGGCCGAGGCCCATCGAGACCGTCGGGAACTCCCAGAAGTCGGGAAGCAGCCGCGGGTGCGGGTAGGACGGCAGTGCGCCGCCGAAGTCCGCGTGCGACTTCTCCTGGCGGAATCCGTCGAGCTGTTCCGCGGGGATGCGGCCCTCGAGGAAGGCGCGGGCGTAGATGCCGGGGGAGGCGTGACCCTGGATGAAGATGTGGTCGCCTCCGCCCGGGTGGTCCTTGCCGCGGAAGAAGTGATTGAAGCCGACCTCGTACAACGCTGCCGAGGATGCGTAGGTGGAGATGTGACCGCCGACGCCGACGCCCGGTCGCTGGGCGCGGTGGACCATGATCGCGGCGTTCCAACGGATCCAGGCGCGATAGCGGCGCTCGACCTCTTCGTCGCCGGGGAACCACGGCTCGTTTTCGGTCGGAATCGTGTTGACGTAGTCGGTCGAGGTGAGCGCGGGGAGTGCGACGTGCTTCTCACCGGCGCGTTCGAGCATGCGGAGCATGAGGTAGCGGGCACGCGTGGGTCCGGATCGATCCAGAAGTCCGTCGAATGATTCGAGCCATTCGGTGGTCTCGTCCGGATCGATGTCCGGCAGGTACGACGCAACACCTTCGCGAATGACGCGAACGCGACCGTCGGTTCCCCCCGGCGTGTTCGACGCGGGCGAACCCGACTCGCCGGCGGCGCCGGAATCGGCGTTCTGCCCGGACGCGGGACCCTGGATCAGGTCAGACAACGTGTGCTCCTCATTGGTTTGGGGACGCGTGGTGGGGCGTCCTTACATAGGTGATCGAGGCCTTGTTAGGTCCGACGCACTTCCATCGTGAATATGGCGCGTACCTCATCTTTCACCATCCCGGTCGGTCCGGCACACCTCGCCTCTGGTTACTCTCGGGTAGCGTTTTTCGGCGTGACGCAGGGGTGTGATGGTTCCCCGTAGTCACAGGCTTGGGGGATCGATCGGAACGTATGAAGGGGTGGGAAAAAATAAACAAAGAAATCAATTACGGCAGGGTCGGGGCGTGGGTCTCGGTCGGATCGATCGCAGTGGGACTGTCGGTGATCGTGGGATGTTCGGCGGCGGTGACCGGATCGGCAGAACCCAATGAAGCGCACGTGGCTGCATACCAATCCGAGGTGAGTATTTCGATGGCCGCCGCGTCCTCGTCGAAAGCGGCGGCAGATGCGGCAGAGGCAGCTTTCGCGATCTGTGAGGAAGCGGTCTCTCGATCGAAAAACGACGTGGTCGCGTTCAATGCCTACGTCGACGCCGGAAATCATGGTGAGACCGACCTGAGAGCCGAAGCAAGCGCTGCTGCTTCCTCGGCAAGGGAGACGGCCTCGTGGTTCGACTCGGTCTCGAGTGAACTTCCGACGCAACTTTCCGGACTGTTCGCCGAATTGGCCGCGAACCTACTTTCATCTGCTGTCGTGATCGAGAGTGATCATTCGGCCGATGAAATCAATTCGATCAGCGATACGAGCAATTCGATTCGCAAGTCGATCTTCGATGAATGTGGATCCCTGTGACCTGCGGTAATCCGCAGGCGTAAGGTTCGCCGTGTGTCAGAAGACGATCTTTGGTGAAAGTTTTCGGCGTGGTCGGCTTGCGCTAACGCCTCAGACCATGTTCGCTTTCCCTAATTGATCGTCAAACGGTAGGTGTGCGGGGTCGCCACACACCATCAACAAAAGGAGGACCCCACCGTGGTCGCCGCGGCGGATGCCCAGAACTACGCTCAGAAACTCGGGATTACCACTGACATGGTGGTGCAGGAACTGGGCTGGGATGAGGATACCGACGACGGCATTCGTGCCGCGGTTGAGGAAACCATCGGCGGGGAAATGCTCGACGAGGATTCCGACGAGGTCATCGACGTCGTGCTGCTGTGGTGGCGCGACGAGGACGGTGACCTGGTGGACGCCCTCATGGATGCCATCGGGCCCCTCGCCGACGAAGGCTTCGTGTGGGTTCTCACTCCCAAGACCGGTCTCGACGGACACGTCGAGCCCAGCGAGATCGCCGAATCGGCGCCGACTGCCGGCCTGACGCAGACATCGGCAGCCAACCTCGGTGACTGGTCGGGAAGTCGACTGGTTCAGCCGAAGGCTCGTCCGGCCAACAAGCGCTGACCCGGTCCTTTCCGCACTTTCCCAAGGAATCGCACATGCCTCTCGAAGTTGGTGCCCAGGCACCGGATTTCACCTTGAAGGACCAGAACAACCAGGAAGTTTCGCTAGCAGATTTCCGCGGTAAGAAGAACGTTCTGCTGGTCTTCTATCCGTTGGCCTTCACCGGGACTTGTCAGGGGGAACTCTGCAAGGTCCGTGACGAGCTTCCGAAGTTCGAGAACGACGACACCGCCATTCTCGCGATTTCTGTCGGTGCTTCGCCGACTCACAAGATCTGGTCAGCTGAGCAGGGATACACATTTCCCTTGCTGTCGGACTTCTGGCCGCACGGTGAGGTCGCTCAGAAGTACGAGGTGTTCAACGACAAGTTGGGCTTCGCGAATCGTGGCACCTTTGTCATCGACAAAGACGGAGTCATTCGTTTTGCCGAGATGAACGGCCCCGGAGAAGCCCGTGACCACGGACTTTGGGCAAACGCGCTTGCCGCGCTAGAGTCTTAGAGCACTCCCGGTGAGGGTCTCACCGGGAGTTCGGGCGTGTAGCTCAGTGGTAGAGCTCTGGTTTTACACACCAGCGGTCGGGGGTTCGAAACCCTCCGCGCCCACAAAAGCCCCTCATCTGCGAGTGCAGGTGAGGGGCTTTTTTGTGCCACAAATCGGCGTGGACTCGGCGGGAGCGGACAGTTTTCGGACAGCCTACGAATTGATGACGGCCAGTCGAGCCCGGTCCAGCGCGCTCGCGACGGTATCCAGATCGTCGTCAAACAGTTCTGCGTACACGTCCAAAGTGAGCGCCGCGGACTCGTGACCGAGCATCCTTTGCACAGCCTTCACGTTTGCGCCCGCTGAGATCGCCAGTGACGCCGCGGTGTGCCGAAGGTCGTGCGGAGTGATCGTCGGGAGCTCTGCAGCCTCTACGGCTCGGATGAACCACCCGCGTGGCGTCTTCGGCCTGCGCATGAAATCGCCGTCCGGTCCCGAGAAGACCAGCGCCTCGCGACCCTTCCCGACGCACTGCTTCGAGAGCTCGTCGACGAGGAATGCGGGGATGGGGATCGAGCGGGGCTTGTTCGACTTCGGCGTCCCCACGACGATCTCCGATCCAACCTCTACGGCGTTCCGGTTGACGCTCACGCGCCGGCGCAGAAGGTCGAGGTCGCCAACTTGCAGTCCGATAGCCTCACCCCATCGGAGGCCGCAGTACGCCAGGAACAGGACGAGGGTCGACCATTCCCCGGCACTATCGGCCAGTGAGGCGACTTGAGCGTGTGTCAGATAGATCTTCCGCTTCGCAACTTTCCGCGGGAGGTTGTCTACATCGCGAGCCTTGTTCGCGAGGATCTTCCGGTCTCGGACCGCCCGGTCGAGCAAACCGGACAGAACAGCGTGCGCACGGATCACCGTCGTCGCGCTCGCGGCCTTCTTGATGATCACTTCCGGATTGGCTGGGTCTCTCTGATCGGTGACTAGGTCCGTGATCCAGTCCTCAACCATCGTGACTTCGATGTCCGCAATTCGCACGGTTCCCCACTCGGGCTTTACGTGAACCCTCCACGCCGATTCGAGCGGCTTGTAGGCCGAGGCCTTCAGCTTCGCCTTCTTGGTGTCGAGCCACGGTTGCGCCAAAGATTCGATTGTCAGCTTCCCGTGCTTCGGGTCCACGAACTCGCCGTCGAGCTTCCTGACCTCGATGCGATTGGCGAAACTCTCGGCCGCAGGCTTGCTAGGAAAGCCTGCTTTGGATCCTTGGGAGCCGTCTGGCTTCATGTACCGAACCTTGTACCGCAGGCCCGACTTCGTGTCGTACGACTTGATGGTTGCCATCGACGACTCCTTTCAAGAAACGGACCAATAGCGGACCGATGTCGCCGTTGTGTGCGAACATATGTTCGAACTGTTCGAGGTTCGAATGGTAGGGAAGATCCAAAGGCGGGGTAAATGACAATTGAGGCGGAGCTGCACCGAGCAGTAGTTGTTGATCGATCCATCAGTCTCGAGCGCGTAGCGGGACTGACAAAGCGATCGGCACAACAGGTGCGGCAGCAGATCCTTGGAGAGCGCGAGTTCTCGGTGTCCGAGATCGTGGTGATCGCTCACGCTCTCCAGTTGGACTGGAAGCTACTGATCCAGTCTTGCAATAGCGCGACCTAGCAACTCAGGTATCTGCTCGCCGAAGACTTCACAGATCGCCCCCATTTGAGCCATGTCCGCGGGACGCTCACCATTCTCAAGGCGCTGGATAGTCTTTGAACTCAGGCCCGTCTTCGTGGCCAATGCTTCCCTGCTGAGGTTCATTCGCGCGCGAGCTGCTCTAATCTCGTCGCCGATCATCCTGTTCAGCTGTTCTATATCCATAGGTCATATTAGACCACATTTAGGACCGAAAAGAAACTTCTTTGTCCCGTATGGACCAAGGCGCGTAATCCCATGCTTGACATTTGGTCCGTATGGGCCTTAATCTGGTCCACATGGTCCCAATCAACGAACTCACCGCAGCGGCCGTGCGAGACGCCAAAAAGGCAGCCGGCGCGACCATTGAATCTCTGTCAGACGCCACCGGAATCCCGACATCGACCCTGAAGCGTCGCCTGAACGGGCAGGTCTCGTTTGGCCTCGATCAGATCGTACTGATCGCGATCGCACTCAATGTTCCTTTCGAACAACTCATCCCGACTTCAGACGCCCTCACTCGGAGCGCGGCATGAGCGCCGAGATTCCGCAGACCCCGAAGCAGATTGCGCACCTGCTCGGCTGGCAGGGGCCGGGCACGTACACAAGTCCGTCATACGACGCAGTCGTGATTGCTTGCCAGCGAGGCGAACTCAAGGCCAGGCAGACCGGCAGTCGCAAGAGTCGGTGGCTGATTCTTCCGTCCGACGCGATCGCTTGGCGATCTGGCGTCAAACCTCAAAGGCTCCGGCGCACCGCATGAAAAAGCCGCCATCTGCGCGAACAGATGACGGCCCGTCGATCACCTCTGGAAAAGGAATCTAATGACTGAGATTACCGCACAATCCCTCGCTTACGATGGCACGCATGTCGTCATGAGCAGGGAACTGGCGAAGTCTGGCGACCTACTCGGTATCGGAAGCTTGAGCTTCCAAAGCAAGGATACGACGCTCGAGCTTCGCAATCGTGTCAACCAATCGCGGAATGACATAGGCGGGCAAGACCTCAGCCCTCGGCTCGCCGCCCTCTCGGATCGACGCAAGCAGGTCGGACTTGATGAAGTGCGTGACGGGAGTGGACTCATCGACGGGCCATGCCTCGATGATCGAAAGCAGCTGGTCAGTCTCTATGTCGCTCACAATTCTTCTCCTTCTGTTGTTGATGCTGGCGCTCACAGCGTAGGAGATGGGCCCGTCGCCGGGGATGCTTCGGCTACCCCGGCGTCCGAGGTCACTGACCCGCACATCTCGGCTCGCTACGACGCACCGCTCAATGCGATTGCCATGAGTGTCGGCGGCACCGATGACCTCTACTTCGACCGAGACGCAACTTTCCTTCTCATCGACGAGCTGCGCGCAGCACTCCACGATCAGGCCAAGAATGGCGGCCTCGCATGAGCATCGAACGCTTCAGCTACGAGTCCACCGAGATCCGGACCGCCGACATCGACGGCAAGCGTTGGGCGGTTGCCCTCGACATCTGTCAGGCGCTCGACATCAAGGATGTGCGAACCGCGGTCGAACGACTCGACGAAGCTGATCGGGTTTTAACCCCAATCAGGTCGGGCGGACAGAACCGCAACATGTGGGTCGTGTCCGAGGATGGCGCAACAGATCTCGTCCTCGACTCCCGCAAGCCCGAAGCTCGCCGCTTCCGTCGCTTCTTGACTCACGAGGTGTGGCCCGCAATTCGGGACACCGGCACCTACTCCGCGGCGCCGGCGCTTACCGATGACGAGCTGATCCATCAGGCGCTCTCGATCTCAGCCACCCGCGTGGCTGCACTCACTGAGCGCGTGGCAGAGCTTGAGCCGAAGGCGGAGTACGTCGACATCTTCGTGGCAGGCAGTGACGTCATGTCGTTCCGCACGGTGGCTTCGACGCTCGATATCAGCGAAGGCTGGCTTCGCCGAGAACTGATCGACCGTAAATGGATCTACGTCGAGGAAACGTCTCGCTGGTCCAACTCGAAGGGCTGCAAGATTCCGGTCCGCCGTTACTCGGAGCGCTCGGACAAGAAGGCGTACTTCCAGCGATGCGAAACTCACGAAGCCCCGCGGTTCCGAGGCGAGGTCATGCACACACTCAAGATCACTGCCGAAGGTGCGCAGGCGATCTCACGGATGGTGCCGCGGTGGATGAAGGAGAGCGCAGCATGATCGCCACCACCGCAATGCAGCGTCAGCTCGCCGAGTCCGCGGTGCGGTCGCTGTTCGACGCCGAGGACGCCCGACTTGCGGCGCAACACAATCTCGATTGCCCGACCGGTCCGCGTACCGACGAGGAGGAGACGGCCGCGATGCTCGCACTGATCGAAGCTGGCAACGATTACATCTCCGCGCTCGGCGCCCTCCGAGCCGCTATCCCGATGTAACCCAATGACTCCGGTGGCGTCACCACTGTAGGACCGTGCCGGTCCAGATGGCCGGCAACCCGACGCCACCGGTCCAAACTTCCCAAACTCCCATTTCTCCTGCGAAGGACATTTTGCGATGACGCATACCCAAAACACCCCACCAGACAACGCAACTGACTCGAAGATCGCCGACTTCTGGGTCGACCACCAGGCAGCGCAGACCGCTGACGATGACCTGATTCTGCAGACTGCCGACGACGCACGCGAGGAACTCGTGAAGGACGTGCGCAGCGGACTCGTCGTCCTCGTCGTCGCATTCCTCCTCGGTGCCGCGTTCGGCATCATCGGCTGGCTGGCACTGGTGACGGCATGAGCAAAACGATCACGATTCACTACCAGAGCCCGGCAAACGATCACCTGAAAGTTCCTCGACCGCACCATATTCAGATCATTGACGGACGGTTCGTCGTCAAGGGTGGCGAGCTTGGGGTTGTGGACGTCCTCGGCATCGGCCGCATCGTCGGATACGACGAGGAATCGTTCGTTGACCCGGACGAACTGTTTGACGACGCTTTCAATCCCTCGGACTTTCGCGGTTGGTTCGCATCGTTCGTGAGTGAAGTCGACGGAATGTTCACCTACGACCTGCCGATCGATCAGATCGAGGTCCGGCCGTGAGCGACCACATCCACACCACCGAATGCACGAAATCCGGGCAGCCCTGCAACGGACGCGGCGCTCCATGCCGCCAGCCGCACGGCACACGAACAGATCTCACCTGCGCCAAGCTCGCCGGCCATGTCGGCAACCACGAGGGCTGGGGCAACGCAATGAAGCGAATCGAATGGACCACGGAGGCAACAGCATGAGCACTACATTTGGAATCGGCCGCGGCGACTTCGCCCGAGCTCTCAACACCGCGCTGAAGTTCGCGGGCAAAGACGACACGATCCCCATGATCTGCGGTCTTGATCTGTCGATCCATGACGGCAAGTTGGCGGTCGTCGGAACGGACAGGTATCGCGTCGGCGCAATCCGAATGGACGTGAAGGAGCTCACCGGAGGAAGCGGTCGACTTGGCTTCCTGGGTCGCGATGCTGTTGCCAAACTGCTCAAAGTAGTTCAGGGCGGCACCGCAGGGCAGAAGCGCGAACCGTTGATGGTTCGAGTCGAACTCGGAATCTTCGAAGTTGTGGACGTCGACAACACTCGAATCGCACTGCATCTACAGGGCAGCGAGTTTCCTCGAATGGACAAGATCCTGTCCACCACATTGGGCGACGAGGCGACCTGTGGAACATTCCACATCAACCCTGATTTCCTGGCGGACTTCAGGTTCGCGAAATGGAATTCCGGCGACTCGATGCGCGTTCATGCGGTCTCGCCTCACAAGCCGCTTCTTGTGACCATCGGCGATTATTTCCTCGGCATCCAGATGCTCATTCGCGGCAATCCGATCGAGTTCGACGAGTTCATCGCACCATGGCTTGACCTGTTGTCGCCCGAGTCACCGACGATCGCACCGCGAAAGAAGGCTCCCGCCAAGGCTGCAGCTAAGTCACCGGCAAAACGTGCTCCCACGAAAAGGGTCGCAGCTAAGAGGGCTCCCGTAAAGCGTGCATCCAAGGCGGCGAAGTGACTGACCCGCTGCAGGATCCGGTCAACAGCCTGAGCTGGTACGAGCAGGAGATCGGCGAGCAGGTCGACCACGCGTACGACCGTCTCGTCGCGGACTGTGTCGAGCACTTCCCTGAGCGTGCGCCGGCGCAACCGGTGAAGCACTACATCACATGGAAATGCGAGACCTGCAGCAAATTGCGGTCCGCTCCTTGCGCTCCCAGTTGTGTGTTTGGCGGCCAGTCAGACGCCGCGACATTCAAGCTCGCCCGCATCGAATCCGAACGTCGCGAGGCGTTCGACTCAGCAAGGGATGGAGAGTCGGAATGAGACTCTCCGAAGCCGTCGAGAACGTCGGCAAGCCGGTGATCTACACGCACCCAGCAACTCTCGAAACCGAGCCCGGAATCATCCGCAGCGTCGACAGGGACGGCCGACAACTGGTCAACGTCCAGTATGGCGCCAACATCTGGGCCACTCACCCTGACAACCTCAGACTTGATCGGAGCAGACGATGAACGTCACCGTCCTCACCAAACCTGATTGCGTCCAATGCGATTTCACCAAGACGCATTTCGACAAGCACGGCATCGAGTACGACGTCGTCGACATCACCGTCGACGCGGGCGCCCGTCAGAAGGCGATCGATCTCGGATACTTCTCGGCGCCCGTCGTAATCGTCGAAGCCGATGGGCAGGTCGCGCACTGGTCCGGTTTCAGGCCGGACCGGATCAAGGCCCTCGGCGCGGAAGCGGGGGTGCCGCAGTGACCTCGCGCATCGTCACCGACAAGGCCGAGCCTGGATCGCCCGAGTGGCTCAAGCTGATCACCGCGTCGAAGATCCCGTCCATCCTCGGTATCTCTCGGTTCAAGTCCCAGTTCTCGCTGTGGCACGAGATGGCCGGCAACCTGCCGTCCGAACCGATCGGCACGGCACAGCAGGACGATTTCGACTATGGACACGCCGTCGAGCTCGCAGCGGGGGAGTACTGGCGATTCAAGAACCCCGGCTGGCGACTCTCTCGTGGCGAGGTTCAGTACACCGACGACGGGTTCGAGTTCGGGAACGCAGCAACGATCGACGGCCGAGCATCACGTGGATCACTGCGCCGTATCGCCGAGATCAAAACAGCGCGCGACCTCGCAGAGTGGGGCGACGACGGATCGGGCGAAGTGCCCGCCGACTATGCCGCACAGGTGATCTGGCAGCAGCGGGTCACCGGCTTCACTACCCCCGCGAACATCGTTCTGTGGCCGCAGTACGGCAAGCCGAAGATCTACGTTATCGAGTACAGCGCACAACTCGCCGCGGCGATCGTCGCAGCGGTGCGGAAGTGGAATGCCAGCCTGGCCGCTGGTGAACCACCCGAACTCGACGACACGATCAGCACCTACGAGACCGTCCGTCGACTGCACCCCGAGATCGACGGACGCGAGGTCCAACTCGATCCCGACCTCGCCGCGGACTACCTGACCGCGGTGGCCGACGACAAAGAGATCACGAAGCGACTGCGGGGGTTGAAGACTCGCGTCCTCGACGTCATGGGCAATGCACAGACCGCTGTCGTCATCGATCTCAAGATCGCCACCCGGACACCAGGTCGTGGCGACTCAATCTCACTCCGCTCCAACACCAAGGCCGATCCGGCCACGATCGAAGGAATCTCAGCATGACCAACGAAATCGCTCCCTACAACGCACCTTCTGCAGTCGAGACCCTCGACCCGTCAGACCGCGCGCTCGAGCGCATCGAGAAGCAGGCCCGCGCGATGGTCGCCGCACACCAGCTCGGCAAGGCGCTGGCAGTAACGGCGATGGTCCCCGAGACCTACCAGCAGTACCCGGACGGCAAAAAGGAGAACCCTGCCGCAGCCGACAACGCTACCGCCGCAATCCTGTACGGCGCCGAACTCGGATTCTCGGCAGTCCAGTCCCTGCAGAACATCTTCATCGTGCGCGGCAAGCCCGCGATTTACAGCCGGGCCATGGTCGCTCAGGTCATCGCGGCCGGACACCGAGCGTGGGAGGTGGAAGCCACACCCGAGTCGGTCACGTGGAAGGGTCGCCGCGCAGACACCGGTGACGAGGTCACGTCGACCTGGACCATCGAGCGCGCAAAGGCCGCAGGATTCTTGACCAACAAGCTGTACACGTCACTGCCCGTTGAGATGCTCCGCGCCAAGTGCCAGGCCGAAGTTGCCCGAACCGGATTCCCTGACGTACTTCTCGGCATGTCCCACTCGGTCGAGGATCTGAATCTGCAGCAGCCGGTGCAAGTGAAGTCCGAGCGCGTCACAGCGCCAAAGGGTGGCACCGCCGGCCTCGCTGCAGCGTTGGGAGTTTCCGAGGATCCCGCGGAGGCGACTGACACACCGGCGACCGAGGCGGAGATCGCGCGGCTCGTCGCCGGACTGGCCGAGGGCGGAATTACCGATCCCGAAGAGGCGATCGCCTTCCTTCGTGGACGCACTCGCCCCGAGGTCCAGAAGTCGAAGGACCTCACCAGTGCCGAGGTGGCCGCGGTCCTGGACTTCATGACCAACGGCGAACCCGCCCAGTAATCCCAAATACCGCAACAGATCCGGGCCGCCGCCGAGGTGGTGGCGGCCCGGCTTATGCACAGGAGCTATTCACATGAGTGACGACATCGATTGGCGCGCACGTGCCAAGTGTCGCGATCACGATCCTGAGCTGTGGTTCCCGAACCAGGTCCACAACAAGAAGGCGCGTCGCGAAGCGAGCTTCCCCGCCCGTGCGATCTGCTTCGAATGCCCTGTCCGCGAGGAGTGCCTCGCGTGGGCCATCAAAACGGACGAGCGGTGGGCTATCGCGGGAGGCCGAGACTTCGGCGCCCACAGCAACAAGCATGCGGCCACGAAAGGCAGCTAGTGGGACTCCCATGGGCGCGGTCGGACACCAACCTTCCGACGCACGACAAGATCCTCGACCTCCTGAGCGAGAGCCCGAAAGGCAAGGGCGCAGCGTTCGTTTACGTCTGTTCCTACCTCTACTCGGCCGGAAACGGCACAGATGGGCTCATCAAAAAAGCGGCCCTTCCGTTCATTCACTGCACGCCAGGCGAAGCGAAACTGCTCGTCATTTGTGGGCTTTGGGAAGTGGTTCCCGGTGGTGGATTTCGGATCAAGAACTACGGCAACCGGAACGTCGTTGGGTTCGCTCAGCAGGCATTACACGACACACGAAGCGCAGCAGGCAAGAAGGGAGCGGAAGCAAAATGGGGAAACTGAAGGCACTTTTGCCATATGGCAAAAGCGATGGCAAAACGATGGCAAAACTCGATTTGCCATTCCGATTTGACATTGGCACTACCCTACGTACGAACGTACGGACTTACGTAGATAAATACTCAAGAGAAATCTCTTCTTCTTACGTAAGAGACGCGTGCGAGAAACGACCGAAATTTGCTCGGGGTGTGGTGGATTCGCCGGCGCTTCGCTTGCCGGCATCTGAGTTATCCACAGGGGTTTGCGTTCTCGGCGGTGCCGCATGACACGTGCCATGACGCCCAAGGAATGGTTCGATCGCGATACCGCCGAGCATGAGATGACGATCCTTCACGATGACGGCGTGTACCGACACGTTCGGTTCGCTCAGCCCGGAACCTCGATGATGCACTGGGATCTCGTCACCTGGCCGGGGCACCTGTTCATCGGCGGCGACCTCGAATCGTTCACGTTCTCCCGCGAGCATGACATGTTCGGATTCTTTGCGATGGACCGCGGACGAATCAACCCGCAGTACTGGGCAGAGAAGATCACCAACCGCAGTGTCCAGACCCGCGTCTACGAGTCCGACAAGGCCAAGGCTCAGATCGTCGAAGCGTTCCTCGAACAGCGCCACTGGATGTCCGACCCGGCCGGCCCCGCCTGGCGATCACTGCGCGAAGAGGTGCTCGACGAGTTCACCCTCGGCGACGAGTCCCTGACCCGCGACGCACTCGCTCGATGGAGTTTCACCGACGTGGGCTCGTCCGAAAGGTGGGAGTTCTCGGACACGTGGGAGTGGGATCTTCGCGAGTGGGACTTCCACTACCTGATGGCCTGCCACGCGATCGCCTGGGGCATCCAGAAGTACCGGGCGGCGAAGGCTCAACCGTGATCGCCCGCATCGATCTGCCGTACTCGAAGCCGCCACTGTCGATGAACGATCGCCAGCATTGGGCCGTCAAGGCTCGAATCACGGCAGGGGTTAGGACGAGTACCGCACGACTCGCAAAAGCCGCCAGCGTCCCGACTGGCCTAGCGCACGCAACCGTCACGCTCTGCTACCGACCGAAGGCAAACCGCAAACGAGACGCCGACAACCTCGTCCCCGTCCTCAAAGCCTGCTGCGACGGACTCGTCGACCACGGACTCACCGCCGACGACACACCAGACCTCATGACCAAAGCGATGCCCGTCATCCACCCGGCCGTCAAAGGCCAACCGCCCGCCCTCTGGCTCGAAATCGAATGGAGCACGAAATGAGCGCCACCAACCCCCTCATTCAAACCAAGGCTGAAATCACGAAATACAGCCACATCACGCTCGCTGAACTGCAGCAGTTCGTCGAAGCGACAGCCGACTGGCCGCGCGACACCAAGGTGAAGATCGTGAGCCACGACGGCCAGCGTGACGGCTACTCGATCACGATCAGCGCCACCCTGGGCGGTTCGAAATGATCGACAACGAGCTAGTCGCCCAGATCGCCAAGGCGATCCAAGTGAAAACCGGCGGAAACGTCGAGGGAAAACTTCCCGAGTGGTGGGCAGAGTTCATCGGCATGGTTCTGGCCGAACTCCAGTCCGCCGGCCGTCTCATCCCTGCCGGCGGTATGGCACTCACCGCCGACCAGGTGGAAGACGTGCGGATTGTGCTCAATGCAATCGCGAGCTTCCGCAAGACAGGCAAAGATGCAGCTGCGTCAGCTCACCGTCTCCGCGTCAAGTTTAGGGCAGTAGAACCTGCCGAACACGTTCACGTGTCTTCCACTAGCTACACCAAGGTTGGGGTGTGGACCGTGTCGACATGCAGGACGTGCGGTGCTGTCATCGAACGTGCGACCGCTGACGGAGCGTGGATCGAGAGCGAGGACGATCCCGCCCCTACCGAACCCGCCGAGGCAACTACCAACTCGACGTTGAATGTTCCCGCCCCTGCCGAACTCGCCGAGGAGGAAACGAAAGCGAGGACTGCTGTAACGCAGGATCCGCGACGGTTCGAGGCCGATGAGGAAACACGGAAGGCGCTGGGGTTCCACTATCCGTTCGAGGGTGCGTGGTCCAAGCCCACCCCTGCCGAATCCGCCGAGGAGGCGACGAAAGCGGAGCGCGACAGCGAAGGCATCATCCGCATCAACGGTGGCCGAATTGTCGCACTCAGTTGCGATACCCGAGAGATGGTGCAGCGGTGGTTCGACATCGCGAAGCCTGGCAGCAAGTGGCAGCGAGACTATGCCGCTGCGCTGGATCTGTTCGACCGTGAAGCCGCCTCCTCGCCGGTTGTCCCTGCCCCTACCGAAACCGGACCGTGGCAGACGCTTGCGGAGATTCCTGCGAGTGTCACATGCATCAAGGATCGCGGGCACTGGATCTGGACACGAATCGATGCAGACGAATGGCGTTGTGGCGCACTCACCCAGCCTTCATGCCTCGCCCCGTTCGTTGCGGCCAAGGAGGGGTGAGCATGAGCTACAACATCCTCGACCTTTTCTCCTGCGCTGGTGGCGCTGCCCGCGGATACCAAAACGCCGGCTTCCACGTCACAGGCGTCGACATCGACCCCCAACCCAACTACGCCGGAGACACATTCATCCAAGGTGACGCACTCGAATACCTCGCCGCGCACGGACACGAGTACGACGCCGTACACGGCTCCCCGCCATGCCAGGCATCATGCACCCTCATCAAAGGCAACCAGAAAGCAACTGCCGGCAACCACATCAACCTGATCCCTGCCACACGTGCGGCGTTCGCGGAACTCGCGGTGCCGACGATCATCGAAAACGTCCAAGGCTCCGACCTCCGACGCGACCTCACCCTGTGCGGGGAAATGTTCGAGCTCGGCGTGATCCGGCACCGCTACTTCGAGGTCACTGGTTTCGAGGTCACACAACCGGCGCATCGGAAGCATCGCGGCCGGGTTAGAGGGTGGAGGCATGGGACCTATTACGACGGACCATATGTCGCCCCCTACGGCAAGGGGGGAGGCAAGGGGACGCTCGACGAGTGGCGTGAGGCAATGGAGGTTCCGTGGATGGAAACTCATCAGGAGATCACTGAATGCATCCCCCCAAAATTCACCGAGCTCATCGGACGTCAGTTGATGGCTCAGCTTGTGGGGGTGGCGGCGTGACTGGGGTGGATGTTGAGCACACGAAAGCGCTGACGGACGCTGAGATTGATGCCGACCTGGTTGGTGACGGCGGCATGTACTTCGAACCCGATGCCGGCTATCCCGAGTATGGGAACGACACAGTCCGGTGGGCGTACCGGCTGGGTGTTGATGCGGGAGGTGCTGCGGTGCCCGCCCTGGTTGCGGCTGTCGAGCGAGTCCAAGCACTGCACAGTCCGTGGCCACCGCCATCCCTCCAAACCTATTGCCGCACCTGCGCGCACCCCATGCCATGCCCCACCCGACAAGCACTGGAGACACCGAAGTGAAGAAACTCATCTGCCGACTGTTCGGCCACCGATTCAACAACCACCCCACTGACGGGATCCTGATACAGGGTGCGCCGAAATCGTTCTGCCTTCGTTGCCTCTCATGGGTGGAGGCAGCATGAGCGCCGAGAAGAACCTCACAAGCAGCCCGTCCGCCAACAAGCCGGTCTATTGCGGTGTCGGATCGTGCGACAACCTGCCCGGTCATGACGGAATCCACAGGTGCCGTTGCGGAAAGCCCGTCGACGAACCCGCACCGCACTGCGCATGGCACCGAGCGCCCGAGGTCAGTGAGAACAAGACCGAGTGGGGTGTGCGATTCCCTGCCGGAACGGTCGAAGCATTCCCGAGCGAGGCCGAAGCGCGTCGATTCGCGATCTGCACAACGAATCTTCGTCCTGACCTTCCGACGCTTGTGGTCCGCAAAGTCGTCACTGACTGGGAGGTGTCGGCGTGACCGCGCCTGATCCGGGGTTGACCGACCTGACACCGCTCGAGATGGCGGAAGACCTGAATAGGCAAGCGTCGGACCTCAGGGTGATAGCCGCTCACCTCGAAGCCACGGCACGCAAGATATGCCCACCGTGCGGGCACTGGCTAGACGGACACAGCTATCGCAAATGTGGACAACCGAAGGGGCATGGAGGGAACTGTGGCTGACAATCTGGCCGACCTGACCGACCTCATCGCAGCGGCGTTGGGCGACAAGATCATGCACACCAACGGTTCAGGTGATCGGAACCGTGCCTACGCCGCGCATGTGGCGTTGGTGGTGGAGCAGCACACCAACGGGCGGATCACGGAACTCGAAGCAGTGGTCGTCAGGGTGAAAGAACTTGCCGCTAGACGGCGCGAAAGTTCCTCGACGTTCTACACATCCGACCATCAAACTGCTCGCGACATCGACGCAGCTTTGGAAGGGGAATCATGAGCGAGGCATGCAAGAACTGCGGATGCACGATCGTGCGCATCAACTACGCACTCGGACCTCGATGGGTGCACACACTCCCTGGCGGTCGATATGACATGGAACCGGGAGCCATGCACGCGCCTTACGAAAGGTGCCGCGCAAGTACAGTTGCCAAGCCTTCTGAGGAGTCGTTGTGAGTGGGATCCGATCACAGGCCACACCCGCGAGGAGAGGTGGGCGGGAAGGGCTCGCCGGGTCGATAAGCGGCTTCGGCAAGTCCTTCCTAGGCGAGTTCGAAGAAGTCGATATGCAGGCACTCACAGGGCCTTTCGACAAAATGGCCGACTATCTCGCCGATCACCTAATTGACGATCTTGGTTGGTCGAAGCCTCGCACGGTGAACAGCGCGGCCGAGTTGGATGCGCTGCCAGTTGGTTCGGTGGTGCACTCCGCTGCCGGCACTATCGCAGCGAAACTCGACCGAACCGAGGGTGTGGTATTCGGCATTCACCGATCATTCCAATGGAGTGGGCTCGCCCTCCCCGCGACCATCCTCTTCACTCCGGGGGATGCGGGATGAGCCGGGCGGAGGTTCGCACAGATGAACATGTCACCTGGTACACAGTCGACGAAAACGGCAAAGACTACGCCCGCGGGGCAACGCGAGAAGAGGCAATCGCCTCGCACATGCAAGCAATGAGCGACATCGCGGAAGCCATCGCCGAGATCGAAGCGCTCAGCAAGAAATCGAGAGTGCAGCAGGTCGCCCCGCCAATCGGGGTCCGCCGAGTGCGAACAACGACCACAACTGTCACCGAGGAATTTGAGACCGAAAGGTTGTGTAAGGGATGAGCGCGTGGACGGATATGGGCGCCGGCGTGCACTGCGCGCCATCAGGAGTTCTCTACATCGACGGGCGGCCGTACGAGATGGTCGGAGTACCGCGATTCACCTCCACGTCGGAGGGTGTCGATCAATTTGAGATGACCGTCGTGCCGAAGGAGTTCTCGGTCTCGTTCACGATCGAACGCCCGAATGGGGCAGCGGAGTGGCCTGGCGGTAAACCGCCGGAATGGCTGCAGGCCGAGGCATACGAGCACGCGCACGCCTTCGCGAGTGAGTTGTCGGAGTCGAGTGGGATTCCACTGGAGGAGTGCGTGCAGGCGGTGCTGAATGCGATGTCGCCGAGGAAGTCGCAGCCGACGAAGGTAAGCCCAGTCCCGAAACCAAATGCGACACCGCCGATGTGGGTTCGAGATCCGGCGAAAACACGAAGGACCGCGTACGGGCCGACAAGGAGGGTCAAGTGAAATAGGTTGTGGCGCAATGTAACTGAGTGTGATATGTGATAGAATCGGTCCAGAGTTGCGGACCGTTGGGAAGGTGTGACCATGAGCGTTGGGACGACCGAAGCGGATCACTTCTACCTACCGAGAGTTGATCAGAAAGCTCTACTGGATCTGCTGAAGAAAATCCCTTCACTCGCGGAGGATCTCGCAGTCACGACGTACCGACAGGATCGGATCGGCAAGGGCGGCATGAAAATCGCATCGGGCACCGATGAGCAGCCCTTGCCGTTCAACCTCGGCGCAAGTAATGCGATCGACCTACTGTTCAACGAGCTGGCAGGTTGGGCTCGGCACGTGTGCGACTCCCGCAGGATCTCGTACATGCCGACCGGGTTCACCCACGACTTCGACTTCGTGGGCCCACTCCGCGAGAGCGAGAACCGCTTGCCGTATGGATATCAGGAATCGGTTCTCGGATTGGCGCGGTGGCTGCGGCGAAACATCATCTCGCTCGCGATGACTGAAGGCGCCGACACGGCATATGTCGAAATCAGCACGGTGATGGACCGATGCTGGGCGACGGTCGATATTCCGGCCGAGGATCCGGTGCCTGTTCACGAGAAGGATGAAGTGCTCGAGCGCGTACGGGCCCGGATGCTGCACCGCGCCGGCATCGTCCAGGTTGCCGAACTGTTGGCGCGTCAGTATCCGGAGTACCGCGGGCTGACGGCCAATCGGGTTGATGCGCTTCGGAAGGGCGGGCATATCGTGGCCAAGTGGTGTGGAGTGCTGTCGAGAGCGGAAGTGTTCTTGATGGGTGAAGTGCTGGACAAACACATGGATGTGCCGGTTCGAGCAAGGAGGGTGGCGGCGTGACGATCGTCGAGTTTCTCGAGGCACGGTTGGATGAGGACGAGGACGTCGCTCGGGATGCGGCAGGGTGGGACTCGTCCGGCTCGGTCCGCGACGAGGGCCTGTGGTGCCGCGATGGGGTCAATAGCGTGATCGACAGCGAACGGCGGATGGTTGTGTACGGGGATGGCTCGGCGCCTGACGACTCGCAAGCAACGCACATCGCCCGTTTCGACCCAGCCCGTACCCTTCGTGATGTAGCCGCCAAGCGGGCAATTCTGGCGCAGGAGGAAGCGGCTCGCTCGCAGTTCGAGCACGTCAAGTCGAGTACCACGTATCCGGCAATCGAGATGTTGATAGGTCAGGTTGCCGCGCTTGCGGCCGTGATTCGACATCTCGCCTCGGCGTACTCCGATCATCCTGACTACCAGGCGGAGTGGGCGATCCCTTAACCGCACCTCCCGTGTTACGCTAGGCGCGTTGGCGCGAGTAGTGGATGAAAGTCCACCTCGCGCTTTTGTCGTCCAGGGGCGCGTCTGGATCTGTCGATGCACTAGCCGAAACATCACCGGTGGGTGCTCCAGGAATCAACGCCACAGACTCGGCACGTAGGTAGCGCCTGTTCACCACGGAGCGCACTCACTGGGATGGTGCCCAGCGATCAGGGTTCGAATCCCTGGGTGTCGACCAATCTTCCATCCAGGTCCAGTCACCGCCCGGCCGCCATCAGATGCCGGGATCACGGAATCCAAGCGGTTCACTATGGCGAACCTAAAGCCGAGCCTCTGCCTGAGTGGAATCAACTTGCTGCACACCGCGCCGGTCCTGAGACGACGGCGCTCCCTTTTGAGGATGGTGCAGCAACCCCCGTCTGCCGTTGTCCCCAAAATTGGGCAGCGTTGGGCGGGGCTCAACTTCAGGAGGCGACATGGCCGTCCTGCTTGGTGTCACGAAGTCAGGCTGGGCTTGCTGTCGACCTCACACCCGAGGACACCGGCGCCGCAACGGATCCGCACGCATGGCCGAGAAGCGTGTAACTCAGAAGTGGTTGGACGAGTACGAGAACCGACCTGAGTCGAGCGCGGATTGCCCAGACTGCGTCGCCGACGTCGACTGCAACTGCTGAGAGGTGAACATGATGATCCTCGACCTGATCGAAGCGATCCGAATTGTGTGGGCGCTGATCGAACAGTGGGTGATCTGAATGGGTGACCCAAGCTGGATAGCTACTTGGATAGCAATTGGTGCGGTCGCAATGCATGGACTCATGCACACGCTTCGCAAACTTGATGACGACGACGATGCCTAGCCTCGCGCTGATCAGGTGGGCGATCGTCAACACGTGGCGGATGTGGAGGTCGTGATGAGCGAGAAGCGATTCAACGTCTTGGCGTCCAACCTAAGGAGTGCGCAATGATGGAAACTATATGGCTGCCTTGGCAGTCCGACTCGATCGCGCAAATCGACAAGGGTGAAGACTTCGCAATCTCGGCGGCCCGGCAGTCTGGCAAGACAGCCATTGCCCTCGATGTCGCCGAACGAGAAGCGCTCTGCGGCAAGGAAGTGCTGTACGTAACCAACGGCCACATGCTTGCGATCGATGCTTGTCGCAAGGTTGCAAGCTCGATCAAGTCGAAATATCCACGGATGCTAACCCAAGTCCGAACGGCGACATATGAATGCGGCATTGCTACTGCGATCGGCGGCTCCATTCGCTTCCTGTCGTATGCATCACGGAGTCTTCCTATGTACGAGTGCGATCGAATGATCTGCGATGACTACACCCTGGGTCGAGGCAGCATCCCGGTGGTCCGCAACCGGGGCCCGGTACTCTACGCCGGCCTAGGCGACATGCCGGAGGGCGTGCCGTCGCTACGGCTCGGCGCATCCGTTGGCGATGACATTGACGACGAAGCGACCTGGTATCGAGCACATCCCGGACTTGGAACGATCATCACGATCGAACAGTTCAGGCGCGCTCATCGGGCCTTGAGTCGTAGTCATTTCGCGAGCGAGATGCTCAACCTGGACACGAAGACGGTCAAGGTTGAGCGCAACGACATGGGCATACCAGCTGCATGCCACTAGCCGATCTGTTGCATTGACTGTTGGGTATCGATCGGTCAGGCCGTGATCGGAGGTGAGTGATGTCGCCAACCCTTGAAGACCGGCTCTACGACACTGAGGTGTATCTCAGTCGGATGCTCGCAGACCCACATCACAACAAGGCGCAGCTCAAAGTCCTGAAAGATGGGCGAGATTCGCTGGAATTGCAGATCCGCCAACTGCAAGACCATGGCAAGCACTAAGACCACGACCCAACGAGGACTTGGTTGGGAACACCAGAAGCAGCGCGAAAAGTTACTGAGGGCTCACGTAGAAGGAACCCCATGTTGGTGGTGTGGGGAGCCGATGTACCTCGCCCAGGGTCTCGCCGCAGACCACTCCCACGCGAGGGCACACGGTGGGACCAAGGCCGACCGGCTGCTCCACGGACTGTGTAACAAACAGCGCGGAGACGGCTCCAAAGATGATCTGCGACCCGCGGTGACAGGAAAGCCCCTGGAGCAGGTTCAAGCCGACCAGGCGGCCCTAGGTGTCCGCGTAATGCCCTGGCCATGACCCCCGCCCCGAAATTATCGAGGGAGGGGGGTGCCTGACTGGCCATGTGGTAGTCAGGACGTTTTTTTACAGGGCTCTGAAACGCTGCGTGCAATAGGGGGTGAGCTGCGTGGACGGAATCGACGAGATCGATGTTCAATTCGAGGAAACCGACACCCTGTGCCGCGCCGGCCTCCGGTTGTACGACTCTCTTCACGACGACTCCGATCCGTACTGGCTCACGGCCATGATTCTCGAAGCCTCGCGGATCAAGGATCGCCTCGATCTCCTCCATCGCCTCAATTCCGGCGACGAGGATCTGTGGTTCCACCTGGCACCGACTCGCGGAGACGGCGACGTTCTGGAGATCAAGATCGACTCCGGCTTGCAGGAAGCGCGCCAACTCGCTGCAGTGCTCCGGCAGATGCTCACGGAGATTCGCCGGCACAAGGATGTCGAATCGGAGCCAGATAACGATGACGATCTCGCCGGTATTTGACGACTTTCCGACACTGACCGGCCGCCAGATCCCGCACAATCTCTCGGTTTTCGAAGGCTCGACCGAACGAGGCGACGGCGCGATCCTTCTTGCGAGCCGAGTTCGCAAGACTCAGATGCCCTGGCAGCGCGATGCGATGCACGCAATCCTCTCGATGGCTCCAGATGGGCTGTGGACGCATCCCGACTGCTGCATCATCGTGCCGCGCCAGAACGGCAAGTCGCTGATTTTGGTTCTGCGTGCGCTCTATGGACTGTTCAAGCTCGGGGAGCGGATTATCTACACGTCACAGCTGTGGCCGACCGCCGAAGATGCGTACAAGCGGTTGTGGGCGATCATCAAATCGCGCCCGTCGTTGAAAAGTCGGGTAGTCAAGAACACCTGCTCGCAAGGCAAGGGCTACATCGAGCTCGACAGCGGCGCGAAGATCGTCTTTTGTACCCGATCGAACGACTCGGGCCGCGGATTCGATGAGGTCGACCTCGTGATCTACGACGAGGCGTACAACCTCACTGAAGGTGAGATCGCGGCACTGTCGTTTACGCAGATGGCTTCGAAGAATGCCCAGACGATCTACGCGTCGTCGGCGGTGAATGCGGAGCAGCATCCGAACGGGTCTGTGCTCGCAGCGATTCGGAAGCGTGGACTCGCCAAGGAAGAGGCTCTCTACTTCGCCGAGTTCATGGCGCCGGATGAGATGCCGCGTGACGAAGAGGCGACTTGGCAGTATGCGAACCCGTCGTACGGCGTGATTCAGAAGGCGCCGATGATCCGCAAGTTGATGCGCGGATTCTCGACGCCGAAGGGCCGAAAGAGTTTCGACGTCGAAGCGCTCGGGCGCGGCGACTGGCCGGCCGAGGAGGAGGTGACGACGTGGTCTGTGATTCCAGAACTGATGTGGACCGGCCTCGTCGACGAACGTCCAGAACTCACCGGGCCGATCGCTCTCGGCATGGACCGAACACTCGACCGCAAGTGGTGGGTGATCGCCGCCGCTCAGCGCACTGTCGAGGGGCGAATTCATGTGGAAATCGGCTACTTCCAATCGGCAGCCCAAGCAGAAGTCGTCGACTACCTGGTCGACATCGTCACAGCTTGGGATCCATGCGCGCTGGCCACTGATGCGAACTCGCCGTCGAAGGTGCTCGAGCCGCTCTTGCTTACCGCGGGCATCGAACTGATCAAGACGACCGGCAATCAAGCGGTGCAGATGTGCGGCGGCCTGTACGACGACGCCGAGTCGAAGGTTCTCAGTCACAGCGATCAGCCGGTCCTCAACGACGCTGTCGAGGGTGCCGTCAAACGCTTCTTGCCGCAGGGCGATTGGGCTCTCGACAAGCGCGGCGACACGATCGTCGCCCCGATGGTCGCCGCGGGCCTGGCGCGATGGGCATTGCTGACATTCGGCAGCCGAGCATCGACGCCGCCCGCCAGCCCCGCGTTCAAGCCACCGTCAGCAAGTCGTTCAGTCGACGAATTCGACGCTCTATCAGCTGCTTTCTAAGGGGGAACGATGGTCGAAACCAAGCGAGCGATGCCCTCTACGGCTGAAGTCGGTTACGTCAACGGCAAGGGCAACGACTGGCATCAGTGGGACGACGACGAGAAGGTCCCAGAACTGCAGTGGCCCGACTCGGTGCACGTCTACTCGCGAATGATGAAGGAAGACGGCCGAGTCGCATCGGTCCTTCAGGCGATCGGCTTGCTGATTCGTCGGACTGCTTGGCGGATCGATCCGAATGGCGCAGATCCCAAGGTGGTCGAGTTCATCGCCCAGAACCTCGGACTGCCGATCGTGGGAACCGAGCCGGATTCGAAGGCCCGATCGCGTGGAAGGTTCTCGTGGCAGGAGCATCTGCAAACAGTGCTCCTCATGCTTCCTTACGGTCACAGTTTCTTCGAGCAGGTCTACCGCGTCGACGAGAATGACGTGACCTGGTTGCACAAGCTCGCGCCGCGTCCGCAGAAGACGATCTCGAAGATCAATGTCGCGCTCGATGGCGGTCTCGAATCGATCAGGCAGAGCCCGCCGGTAGGACCTCTGACTGTGGCATCGATGTTGCCGGACGGTTTTGTCATCGACGTCTCGCGACTTGTCGCATACGTGCGCGACCCGGAGCCGGGCGAATGGATCGGTACCTCATTGCTGCGTCCGGCCTACAAGCATTGGATTCTCAAAGACGAATTCATGCGCATCCAAGCTGCCACAGCCAAGCGCAACGGCATGGGCGTCCCGGTTGGCACTGCATCGTCGAACGATCAGGGCGAGGTCGACAAGATGCAGGAGTTGGCGTCGAGCTTCCGCGGAAGTATGCACGCGGGTGTAGGTCTCGCAGAAGGCCAGACGATGGAGCTGCTCGGCGTGAACGGAAACCTGCCGGACATGGGGCAGGCGATCGAGTATCACGACAAGCAGATTGCGCTGGCCGCGCTCGCCCACTTCCTCAACCTCGACAAGGGTGGCAGTTTCGCTCTCGCGTCCGTCCAGGAAGACATGTTCGTCCAGTCTGTGCAGACGGTCGCAGAGTCCATCGCCAACACGGCGAATGCCCACATCATCGAAGATCTGGTCGACATCAACTTCGGTGAATCCGAAGCGGCGCCGCGAATTGTGTTCGACGAGATCGGCTCTCGTCAGGACGCAACCGCAGCATCTCTGGCGCTGCTGGTGCAGAACGGACTTCTCGAGGCTGACGAGGCGCTGAAGATCGCAGTCCGGCAGAACTTGGGCTTGCCGACGAACTCCAAGGCTGCTGAGGAGTCGACGACATGACCGATCTGGTGACGCCCGACCGCCCAATTCTCGTGACTATCCCCAACGTCGAGCTGATCAAAGCCGGATCCTGGGAAATCTCGACGGGCACATGGAATCCAACGTCGGAAGATCTCTACGCCGCAGTCGCTGCACTGAGTTCGCCAGCCATCCGACGCCCCACTCTCAAGCTCGGCCATACCGATCCGAGGTTCGACGGTGAGCCGACGATCGGCTACATCGACAATCTGCGCGTCGAGGACAACGGGACCACGCTCGTCGGGGACTACTGCGGCCTTCCTGGTTGGCTCGGCGACATCATGGCGTCCGCCTACCCGGATCGCTCGATCGAAGGCCGGTACAACGTCACCGACCAAACCGGCAGAACTCATCCATTCGTTCTCGAAGCGGTTGCGCTACTGGGCGTCACATCGCCCGGCGTCGGGACGCTCGGGAGCATCATCGACGTCGCCAAGCTGTACGGCGTGGCGGCTACTTCCAGCGGAAAGGAGTCATTCACGATGCCAGTATCCAATGACGGATCACCGCACGCTTCCGCTGTTGTGGTCGCTGCGTCAGTGACTGTGGCGGAGCTACAGAGCTCGTTCTACAACGGGCCCGCGGCAAACAGTTGGTGGTGGATCGAAGACATCTTCGTGGACCCACCCGAAGTGGTGGCAATCAACGACGAGGACGGCACCCTGCATCGGGTGCCGTTTGTCGTTGAAGGCGACGAGATTACGTGGGGCGAGCCACAGGAAGTGAAGCGCGAGTACGTCGCCGCTTCCTCCGGGCTCCGCGAACCCCTGGCCCACTGGGCCGACAAGGAATCCTCTCGGGCCGGCGTGCCAGAGAAGACCGTGGCCGCAACCTCGGGCACGAACACATCCGATACAGAAGGAGGCTCGACTGTGGCATTCACGGATGAGCAGATCAAGGAACTCCGCGAGGCCCTCGACCTCCCGGACACCGCAACCGAGCAGACGCTCTTCGACGCGCTGCTCGACAAGGCGACGGCCCCCGACAAGTCCGAGGACGAGTCGGAATCCAACACTCCAGTCGCAGCGTCGATCTCGAAGCTGAGCGAGGTCGCCAAGGCGAACGGACTCGTGCTGGTCGAGGCCAGTGGATACGAGGAGACCCGGGCAATGGCCGAGCGAGGCGCCAAGGCGCTCGATCGCCAGGAGAACGCCGACCGCGAGAAGTTGGTTTCCGAAGCCATCCACGCCGGCAAGATCCCGACCGCTCGAAAGGATCACTGGCTCAAGGCTCTCGAAGCCGATCCCGAAGGCGTAGCTGCATCACTCGCAGCGCTCGCGCCGGGACTGATCCCGGTGTCCGAGGTTGGCCACAGCGTTGCCGCCTCGACCGAGACCGCCGAACTCGGCTGGTTCGGTGCATCTACCCCGAAGGAGGCCTGATCATGGCGAACGAAAACATCGGCGTGTATGAACCCGGAGCTGATATCTCCGGCCGCGCCAAGACTGCAGTCACCGGAAAGCGATTCCTCGCCATCGTCGGCAATCGTGACGGCGGGAACATCTCGGTCGGTCACGCAACGGCGGCCGGTCGCACCTGCGGCGTCTCGGACCGCGACACCGCGGCAGGCGATCTCGTGGGAATCAAGCGAGGCAAGGACCGCGTCACCTTCGTGACCGCCTCCGGACCCATCGCCGCCTTCGCCGAGGTGGAGGTCGGCGCCGCCGGCGTCGCAGTCACCAAGACATCGGGTGTAGCCGTGGGCTACGCCGTCACCGCTGCAGCGTCGGGTGCCGACGCTGAGATCAGCCTCTACTGAAAGGGGACGCATCATGCCTTCTCCCTCTCCCGTGGCGTACCCGCTCGGTGCGCCCACCCTCGTCGGCGGCGTCCTCACCGTCGACACCGCCCTGAAGCAGCCGCAGCGCATCACCAAGCGGCTCGCTGACATCACGCTTCAGAAGTTCATCGTGGACAAGATTTTCTCGTCCTCGGGTGTCTCTGTCGCGTCCGGAGCCGTGATCTACGACCAGGTCGTGGCGAACGAGCTCTACACCGCTCGTGACATCGAGCAGCGTGCGGCCGGCAACGAGTACCCGGTCGTCGGCGGCGAGCGCCAGGACCCCAAGACCGCATCGGCCGAAGACTGGGGTGGCAAGTTCTTCATCACCGACCAGGCGAAGAATCGAAACGATGTCGTGTACTTCGACAATCAGGTGACTCAGCTCGCCAACACGGTTGTGCGGAAGGTCAACGCGCGCGCAGTCGCAACTCTCGAGTCCGCCATCGCCGGTCTCAACGGCGCGGGCGTGGTCCCTGGCCACGACTGGTCGAACGTCACTCTCTCGGGCAACGCACCGACCCCCAACGCGGAGCGTCCCGGCGCTGACTTCGCCAAGGTCCAGCTTGCCGCCGACCGCGAGGAACTCGGCGTGGTCTACGACCTCTGGATCGTGAACCCGCAGGAGAAGGCGAACCTGGTCATCGCTTACGGCGAGGACTACGAAGCCATCCTCCGGGCATCCGGGATCGAGATCTTCGATTCCAATCGCGTGACCGCCGGAACCGCTTACGCCGTCGCGCGCGGCCAGGTCGGCTTCCTCGATTACGAGGAAGGTCTGACGACCGAGACGTGGCGAGAAGAGAAGACGCGCAAGAACTGGGTCCAGTCTTACGTCCAGCCGATCTTCGGAGTTACGAACCCGTACTCCATCAAGAAGGTCACCGGATTGGCGGGCTGACATGACCGAGAAGACGATACGAGTTGCGGTATGGGAGTACCTCAACCACGAAGGTAAGCGCCGGTTCGCCTACTTCGGTGACGTTGTCGATCTGCCCGATTCGGAGATCGAGCGCGGTGAGCAGGTCGAGGCGTTCGGCGCAGATCTGACACTCTCGGATCTCGCTGATCAGCCTGATCCGTCGACCAAAGCGGAAGTGCCTGCAGAGCAGCCTGCCACTCCGGCGGAGCCTGGCGCGACAACCTCGGACACTCCACCGGCTGCCGATGTCAAGCTCGAGCGCCCGAAGAATGCGGCGCCGAAGCCTGAATGGGTCGAGTACGCAGCCTGGCGCGGTATCGACGGTGTCGAGGACATGAGCAAGGACGAGCTCGTCGCCGCAGTCAACGCGCTCGACGCACAGTGAGATGAGGGGGCTTCATGGCATTCGCAACACCTGATGAGCTTGCGGCGCAATGGGGCCCCCTCGATTCGATCCAACGGGCGCGGGCGACCGCTCTGTTGGACATGGCCGAGCGCATGCTGCGAAAGCATGTCGACTTCAGTGGAGCACAAGCGGGCGACGACCTGCTGGAGATCGCCAAGCAAGTGTCAATCGACATGGTGATCGATGCGCTGATTCCCGGGCAGCACCGAGGGAAGTCGTCGTACTCGCTGGCTGCCGGAAGTTTTCAGGAATCGGCTACCTTGCTGAACCCCTCGGCGACGCTCGTATTCACCAAGGATCAGCGTGCTCTGTTCGACCTTCCGGGAGGCGCTTCGCCGCGGTGGTACTTCGGGGATGATCCCCAGTGACATTCTCTCTGACTCGTTCTGTGGAGCATGCCGCGTACGTCGCAGCTGGCGAAGACGAGTTGGGCAACGAAATCGCCAGCTACGCCTTGCCGGTCACGGTTCGCGTATTCGGCTGGGAGCCGCCGCGATCGGATGAGCCGGCCTTGGCCGGCCACGATCGCGTTGTCGTCGACTTGAAGCTGTATGCGCCACAGTCCATGGGCGCCAAGCCTGCTGACCGCGTGATCGTCAATGGGAAACGCTTCGAAGTGATTGGCTGGCCCGAGGATCCGAACGACAACGGCATCTGGAGCCCCGGTCTCGTGTCGGTCAATCTACGAAGAATCGAGGGTTGATGGCCAAACGACTACTGGTCACACACGCCGATGGTGTCGACTCGCACGACACCGATGCGTTCGGTGTCGAAGAGGGCGTCCTCCTCGTCTATACCGATCGTCAAATGCAGGTCCTGATCAAGGCGTACAACCGCGATGTGTGGGCCTTCGCCGAGTTCGTGGAGGTGGACGGTGAAGTTCGAACCGAATGAACAAGCCTTCTTTCACATCCGCAGCGTGCTCGCGCGACCATTGGTCGAATCAACCGCGGCGCGCATCGCCGGATCGTTCGGCGCCGGATACGGCTGGTCGTCCAGGCAAGGTCAGAAGCGCTGGCGCGCAAGCGTCTACCCGAAGACGTGGGCGGCTCGCATGGACAACGCCACGAACAACACGATGGTCCGACGATTCGGGAGCGGATGATGGCCGACAACTGGGGCGAAGCCCCTCCGTCACAGGCGGTCATGGTCGCAGCACTCAAAGCCGGACTGGCCGCCGAGGGCGACACCACGCACGTTGGAACGAAGGCGCCGCGAGATACCGAAAACCCGAGCGCTCGCCGGATCCGCGTCTCTCGCATCGCCGGTGGAAGTGAAACCTTCGCCACTGATTCGGCGCGGTTTCTGATCGAGTGTTGGGACCCTAGTGAATTGGCTGCCGAGCAGTTGGTGAACAAGGTGCGTCGGCTCCTGAAACAGTGCCGAGGGCAGCGGTTCGCCGGGGCGTTCATTCACGGATCCAAAGCGACCTCACTTCCCGTCAATTTTCCCGATCCCGGCACGTCGTCGGCCCGTTTCCAATTCACCGGCGAGCTGACCATCGGCTTGCTGTAACAGATTTCGCTCGACCCTCTGGCCCGGTGCAACGATGCCTGAGAGGGGCAAATCATGACTGTCAATGTCAACAACGCGTTCGTCGGCACTCCTCCCATCGATGGAGGCGTGTTCTTCCGCGCTCCGGTGGGAACCGAACTTCCCACCGATGCACTGTCCGCGCTCGATCCGCTGTTTCTCGATCACGGTGCCGTGGGTGAGGACGGCCTGACTGTCGCTCAGACTCGCGACAACACCGACATCAAGATGTTCGGTGGCAAGACGTTCATCAACGTCCAGACCAACTATGACGAGACGATCACCATCACACTGCTCGAGGACGATCTCGTGGCGGTGCTCAAGACCTCGTTCGGTGATGCCAATGTCATCACGACTCCTGCGACCGCGCTGCATGGTGTGCAGAAGACGATCTACCACACTGCCGATCCACTGCCGATCAGTTCCTTTGTCGTCGAGGCGATCTCCGGGAAGAAGACGAAGCGCTACGTCGTCGAGAACGGCCAGGTTGTCACGGTCGGTGAAGTGAAGGACGTTCACAACAACGTCACGAGCCGCACGCTGACTATCAAGACCTACGCGCCCACTTCGGTCGAGCTCAAGGGCGGAAACGTGGTCGAGTACCGCGACGACGGAGTCCTGACCCCTTAGTCGCCGTGCCGGGCCCAGCCACCTTGCCGAGCACGGCGCTACTCCCAGGAGGTAACTGATGACGTACGCCGAACAGACCTGGACCGACAACGATCCGTCCACCCCACTGTCCGCTTCGCGACTCCGTCACATCGAAGAGGGCGTGAAGGGTGCCCACGATTCGATCGACGAGCTGCCTGCGCCATTCTCTGGCGCGTACAGCGACCTTTCCGGCAAGCCGACCATTCTCACCTTGCCAGCGCTGGCGACAGCTGCCGAATTGCAGGCAGGAACAGTCACAACGTCGCGTCTGGTGAGTCCCAAGTTGATTCACGACGAGATTGCACGGCAGATCGCTGCCATCGCGCCGTAACGGCGCTGAACCCACCCGGCAGGGGTTGATTGACACCCCACTGCACCGGGCCGCCCTTGCCGGGTGGCCTCAAAGGCCCGGTCGCATATCTCCCATAAAGAAACACAACGAAAGGCCTGGTGCAACATGGCAACCCATCGCATTACCTCCGCACACGCTGAAAAGTCCAAGCTCAAGATCGAATTCGAGACCGTCGATCCGGCCGACGAAAACGCCGAACCGATTCTTCACACTCTGAACGTGCCGAAGTGGCACTACCGGCCGAAAGCTGTTGTCCTCGAGTCCAAGAAGTGGCTCGAAAAGGAGAACGCTGATCGCAAGAAGTCCAAGGACGATGAAGTCACGGCGCTCGAGCTGATGATCTTCACGGTCGGACTCGTGCAGCCCGAATTGAAGCCGCTCGTCGACGGACTATCGATGGGGGAGCAGCACGAGATCTGGCAGGTCTGGTCGGGGGAGGTGCCGATCTCCGAGGGGGAATCGGAAGCCTCCTCAGAATCCTAGAAGACAGGAAAGCTGAGGGGGCCATACAGGCCGACCTACTGGACAGAGGGCGGTCGCTCGAAGACTTGGGCGACACCCTCTCCTGGTGGGACCTGGCGTGCATCATCGAGAACTTACCTGCGTCGTCGGCGTACTCGCGCTACCTGGATCCGGACGCTATCTACCGGACGCCGGAGAACATGATCGCCATTCTCGCCGCCGATGGCGCGCGCGGCACGAACGCGCTCTTCAAGCTCCTGGTCTCCGATCCGGCAAGTAGGCCCGAGCTGCCCAAGAAGTCCGGCGTCGTCATCGATGCACGCGCAGAAATCAAGAAACGTCAGGCCCAGTTCGCCGCACAGAAGGCGGCAGAGGCCATGTGACAACTCAATAGTGGAGGTGCTCCGTGGCAACCGAACTCGGCGTTGGATACCTGTCGATCGTCCCGGAGACCTCCAAAGTCATCCCTGGTATCGACAAGGCGCTCACCGGTGCCCAGGCCAACGCCGACCGGGCCGGCCAGGGGATGGGCAGCAAGATCGCCGGTGGCATCGGCACCACACTGAAGTTCGGTGCCGCCACCGCAGGAGCTGCAGCCGCCGGCGTCATCGGTACGGCACTGACCCAAGGCATGGCCCGAGTCGTCGCGATCGACGATGCCAAGGGCAAACTCGCCGGACTCGGCCACACGGCCGAAGGTGTCACCACCATCATGGATTCCGCTTTGGCCTCCGTGAAGGGGACCGCCTTCGGCCTGGGCGATGCTGCCGGCATCGCAGCGTCGGCAGTCGCCGCAGGGATCAAGCCCGGCGAAGAACTGACGAAGTACCTCACCCTCACCGGTGACGCAGCAACCATTGCCGGATCCTCACTCGAGGAAATGGGCTCGATCTTCAACAAGGTCCAGACCTCTGGCAAGGCGTACACCGACAACCTGAATCAGCTTGCCGACCGCGGCATCCCGATCTTCCAGTGGCTCCAGGACGAGTACGGCGTCACCGCCGAAGAGCTGTCCAAGATGGTCAAGGAAGGCAAGGTCGACGCGGAGACCTTCAACAAGGTCATCCAGGAGAACATCGGCGGCGCCGCGCTCGAATCCGGCAAAACCCTTCGCGGTTCGTTCGCGAACATGAAGGCCGCGCTCGGCCGCGCCGGTGCTGCAGTGATCGAGCCGTTCCTGCCGATGATGAAGGCAGGCCTCGGAAAGGTCATGGAGTTCACCGACAAGGTGACACCCCACCTAAAGGCCGGCGCCGAGAAGGCTGCCGCAGGACTGACTGACATGGGTCGCGCATTCATGTCGTCGGGAGACTCCATCGAGGGCCCGGCGACTAAGATGGAACGCTTCGGCGTCAAGGCCCGCGAGGTAGTAGACGGCATCAAGGGCGTCTGGTCCATCCTGTCGAAGGGCGAGTTCGCAGGGTCCAAGATGACCTTCGGCCTCGAAGAGGACTCGAAGACTGTCGACATCCTGTTCAAGATTCGCGAAGGCGCACAGGCACTCTGGGATGTCGTCAAGTCCCCTTCGGGCGAGAAGTTCACAACCTTCCTCGAGACCGTCAAGGGTACCGGCGGCGAGGCCGCGAACTCGATGGGCAAGGTCGAGTCCGGCGCCAACACTCTCACCGAGGCGTTGAAGTCGATCGGCTCCGCTGCCGCCGGTGGTGCAACCGCGCTCGTGAGTTTGGGCGGCGATACGGCGACGGTCGCGGTCACGGGAATCAAAGCTCTCGGCTCGGTGATGGGGTACTTCGCCGATCACACCGGTCTTGCAACCGCAGCCCTGGCAGGCCTCGCAGCAGCGTTTGCGATCTCGCAGACAGCTCAGACCGCCTTCCATCTTTCGCGTGTCGCCAACGCAATCATGATGCCAGCGCAGATGTTGGTTCAGCGCCAACTCACTGCGGCACTAGTGGCGCATACCGCTGCGCTTGGCCGGCATACGGGTGTGGATACCGCCGCGACGGCGACCACGCTCCGCGGTGCTGCAGCTCAGCGAATCCGGGCTGCAGCGACAAGTGTCAGCAATGCAGCCACGGTCTCCGCCACGTCCTCGCTCGCTGCTTATGCAGCTGCTCAGCGTGCGGCAGCGGCATCGTCTGGCGTGTTTGTCGGCGGATTGCGGCAAACCGCAGCGTCGACAGCCATGGCCGGTGCGCGTGTCGGGGCACTGGGCGGCGCGGCAATGTCGGGCTTGAAGTCCGGGGTTTCTGCGGCATCAGCGATGATCGGCGGCCCGTTCGTAGCGGCTGCGGTGGCAGCCGGGGCAGCACTATGGGCGGTCAACTCATCGAGCAACAAGACCGAGGCAGCGCTCGACTCCATACGAACCTCCGCTTCTCGATCGGCGGATTCTTTCAGGGAGTACCGCGCGAGCCTGGACGAGGCTTTCGCATCGTCGGGTGGCAACGTCGACGGTGGCGTGAAGGCTGCTGTGAAGAGCCAGATCGATTCCATACAAGGAGATCTGGACTCGGCCGCCAAGAGTATGCCGAGTGCCTGGGACAATATTGTCGGCCACCTGACGCTCGAAGGCATCGGCGAAGTCAACTCGGTCAGGGAAGTCGCTTCTGCCGCAAAGGAAGCACAGGAGGCGTATGCAGCTCTCGGCGTTGAAACTGCCGACGTAAACAAGGGGATCACAGGTTCCCAGGCCGAGTGGGAGCGGTTGAAGTTCCGGATCGACCAGTCGGGTAAGGCTGGCGCGGAGCTGACTGCGAAATACACGAAGATGCGCGAGGAGTTCGTTGCATCTCAGACATCTGCCAGCAAGGTCAATGACGCACTGAAGGACATTGCTTCCGGTGCGGTCGGTGCCTCCGCTGGAATCGATGGCCTGACAAGTGCCATGTCTACTTGGCGTGGCGACCTCATGACTGCCGAGGAATCTCAGGCGAAGGTCACGCTGGCTTTGAGTCAGTTTGCTCAGGCGGCTGCATCCGCGGGTGGTTCTGCGCGCACGGCGTCGGGTGAACTCGATCTGACGACTGCAGCGGGCGCTGGCCTGCACAGCCAAATGCAGTCGGTTGCTACTGCGTTCGATATGGCGGGCGCGTCTGCTGCTCAGTCTGCTCAGGAGCAGAAGCTGAACTCGTTCGATACGGCTGCCGCAGTAGAGGCCGCCGGGCAGAGGGTGCGTGACGAGTTCATCCGTCAACGCATGGAGGCGGGGGACACGCTTGAGCAGGCGACCGCTCTGGCGAATCAGTATCGACTGTTCCCGAAAGAGCTTCCCACCCACATATCGCTAACAGGCGCGGCTGAAGCTCAGGCCGCGATCGACAACTTCATCAAAAATAACACCGGCAAGTCCGTAGACATCATGCAGAACGTCTACACCCAGCCCGTTGGTCCCGCAATGCCGACAAGCCTGGAGGGGATGTACGGGGTTCCCGCAGGTAGGGCAGAGGGCGGCCCAATCACCGGCGGCATTCCGGGCAAGGATTCTGTGCCCATTCTGGCGATGCCTGGTGAGCATGTTCTCACCACAGCTGATGTTGACCGACTTGGTGGCCAAGCTGGTGCGTACCGTTTCCGGGCCGCGCTCGCGCAGGGCAAGGTCGGCAAATTTGCGGCCGGTGGCGCGGTTGGTGAGGCTGTCGACGCAGCCCGAGGTGTCACTGGGGTCAAGTACAAGTGGGGAGGCGTCGGCCCGGACGGGTTCGACTGTTCCGGATTCGTCGGATGGCTGCAGCAGATCCTCATGGGATTCGGCAAGGCCACCAGTCGTATTTACACGACCTACAGCCTGATCGGCGGCGCGACAGCAGGTCTCGCGAAGGGGCTGAACTCGGCCTCGCCGTTCAACGTGGGCGTCTCGGAAGAGCATATGGCCGCGACTCTCGACGGCCAGCCTGTCGAATCCGGTGGTTCACATGGTGATTCACGAATTGGTGCGCCTGCCGTTGGAGCGAATGACGGACAGTTCCCGTACAAGTTCCACCTGCCGCTCGACAAGATCGCCGGGGGATACTCGCCGGGATCGGGCACATCAGCCAATCAGTATTCGAGCGGCGAATCTACATGGACGGAAAAGGACGATCTGGCGCTTGAATCGGCTCGTGTCTCGATTCAGCAGGCAAAAGAGGCCCGAGACAAGGTCTACGCGAACGAGAAGAAGTCTGATGCCGACCGGCAACAGGCTGACCTCAGGGTGCAGCGCGCAGAGCAACGGGTCATCGACCTGGAAGCAAAGCGCGAGGGTGCCGGTAGTGCCAAGTCCTACGGTCCTGCCCCGGATCTGCCGGGTGAGATGACGGATGAGGCGATGGAGCTCCGCAATGCGGAGATCGCTGTCACCGAAGCTGAACTCGCGCGCGACCGGGCATACGGCGAGTCTGATTCCACGAGCATCGACAAAGAGAAGGCCGACATGGCCGTCTATGCGGCGCGTAACCGCTTGTCGGAGACTCAGAAGAAGTTGCTCGAGGAAGGGGACAAGTCCGGCGACAAGTCGCGGCTGAAGACGTTCGCAGAGATCGGTTCCGACCTCGGCGGCATCTTGGCTAACGGGTTGCTCGAGACGTTCGGACTACAGGATTCACTTCTTGCGGATCCGAACAAGTTCTTCGCGGACAACGCCGGACCCACCGGTGCGCGCACGACGGAACCACTCAAGAAGCCGAAGCCGTTGGGTGAAACTCCCGCGACGGAAATCGTTGCTCCACCGACGATGACCATCAGCTTGTCGGAAGCGATGACTCAGCTCCCGTTCACGCCGGACTGGAATGACCCACTCGGGACGCTCAAGAAGTTGAGTGCGTTCGATCAGGGCGGCGAGGCATCGGGCTTGGGATTCATGCCCAAGGCGATCCTTGAGCCCGAGCGGGTTCTATCGCCGCGGACCACGCAGGACTTCAACCGTCTTGTCGGGGTTCTCGACCGAGGAGACGTTCTGAACGACTTCGAATCCGGCAACCAGCGCGGTGGGGGGAGCACGACATATGCCCCCACGTTCACCGGGCTACTCGACGAGGAGCAGATGTTTTCGATGTTCGAACGCTGGCAGCGCCGGACCCAAACCGGCGGTGGCCAGCGGACTGTCGCTCACCGTTCCCGTCGCCGGTGACAACGATTCGTAGGAGGTGCCACGCATGGCAAAGAATTTCGGCTACATAGATATTCTCGGCCGTCCGTGGCACCTCTACGGGTTCATGGAGGCCGCGGAGAATGTTGCGATTCTCGACAAGGCATCGGGACTGTATTTGCCGCCGGCCGAACTCGTTACGTCGTCGGGCGCATGGCAGATCGGTTCGACGCCCCGTAAAACGATCGAGGACGAGCGCAAGGTCGGACTTCTCATCGGTACACGAGGGGCAACCGAGGACATCCACGACGAAGTCGAAAGTGCTTGGTGGGACGGCTGGTCGACCGAGAGGGCCGGGCGTTTCACGGCGAGCAAAGGCAGCGGCCCGTACCGCTGGCTCGATATCCGCAAGAGCAAGAACCCTCCATCGGAGTGGTCGATCGCGCCCGACGTGAACAACTTCATGGAGCATGACATGGAGTTAGTCGCGTGCAATCCGGCATGGCAAGCGGGGATGCGCGAAGACGAGCAAGTCGTCTCAGGTCAGCGAATCTTCGAGCTCACCAATCCGACGGACCGGCCGTTGTGGCCGATCGTTCTCGGCACGCCCGGATCGACTTGGGAAATCCAAGACGGCACGACATCGCGGATGGTGAAGATGCCGGCGCTCAATCAGAACTGGAAGCTGTACACGGATCCGCAGGTTCGAACGCTCGAAGTCGAAAACGGGCCGGCCGTGTGGCCGGAAGCGATGCGCGGTGTCACGTTCACTGATCCGATTCCGCCGCGAACTATCTATCCGATTCAGTTCAAGATCAAGGGCACTGGCGACATTCGCATCGAATTGATCGACCAGTACTCGAAGCCGTGGGGGTGATCCGGTGAGCGTTCTCAGCGCGGTCTCGGAAAAGATCACCGCTCGGCGCGAGAAGGAAGAACGCGATCACAACGCGCGCGACCGAATCGGGTTGTGTGACAAAGAGTGGCGGTTGATCACCGAGATCGTCGGAGAAGAAGAAGTCGACTTCGGCAAGATGATCAACGACACCGAGGAAGGACGGTTCGTTCTCCCCGGCGACCATCCGTGGAATGACTGGCTCGTCTATCAGAACACGGTCGAGGAAGACATTCACTTCTATGTCGAGCCGATCGACAATCCCGAGAAACGCATCGGGTACAAGGTCATCGATATCGAGGTCGAGTTCAACGCTGACGACGGCTACGAACGCGTCACAGTGATCGGCCTCGAAGACATCGAGCACGTCAAGAACAACTTGGCGTGGGCAAACACGCTCGCACCGTTGGAGTTTCAGTTACCCAAGTCCGACGTCCAGGCCAAACGCGCGAAGACAGCGGTTCGGTCATATCTCTTCCGGAACTTCCTCCGCGAGTATCAATCAAGCTGGCTTCCTCACCCGTTCAATCTGTGGGACAAGTCCTATTGGAAGAACAACATCGACCCCTCAAAGTGGAAGGTACTGATCGCTCCTCAGATCGGTCCGGACACATCCGAGTGGACCGTTCTCGCAGCACGGTTCGATAACCTGTGGGATCTGATCAAGGCCACTCTCGAAGACGCCGGCCTGATGCTCACGACGCAGCGGTGGATGCCCGGCGACTCACAACCGTTCCCCGATTACTGCATTCTCACCGAGGCGACGCTGATCATCGACGTCGTCGAAGCATCATTCGTCAGTGGCGCGACAGGAACGATCCTGGACCCGATCCTCGACCTCGTGCGCATCGTCTTCCCCGACGGCACGTCGGAGACGGTCACGATCGCGGATCCGAACTCCGGCCAGGTGCCTCCGGACGGGGTCAATCCTCCGGTGGTGATCTGGCGAAGATCGCAACACCAAGGCCTCGTGAACTCGAAAATGGGGATACATCACGCGACCGGTCACACCGTGATCATCGGCGGGAAAAGTCCTCAGTGGGTCAATAATTCGGTCAAGCTCTTGCTGAACTCTGCATTGGCGTACATCGGACTACTCATAGGCCTGCCAGCGGCCGGGCTCGGCATATTCGACCGAGCTGTCGAAGACGTCATTCTCGCGTGGCAGCGGTTCACGAACACCAAGCGCAAACAGTCGATGGGCTCGCACTCGTATCGACAGACATACGCGCCGGGTGACGCCTGGTCACTATCCGGTCTACAGGGAGGCCGAGTTGCCCTGCACGAGAAACGCGGGTTCGTCTCGTTCACCGCGGGCGTGATCGACGGCGTGCCATACCGAATCGGCCAAGACGTAGACCTCGGTCATCGCTGCGGATTCGAGATCGGCAAACGAATCTGGCTCTCGTACGTGGTGAAAAAGCGCCGCAAATGGTCGCGAACACAGCCGCCGATATGGGAGATCACGATCGGCGATTCACGCGAGGACGAGCTACCCGGCTCGTCTGCACTCCGACTGATCGAAACCCTGCACGCGGAATCGACCAGATATCAGAACCTCATCTAGGAGCGATCGACTATGGCGGAGCACCACCCTGCATTTCCGTACACCTGGCCCGAGTCGATGCATCCGTACAGCTTCATCTTCTTGCATCCGCCGTTCGACGAAAACGGCTCAGCAGGAGTTTCTTTCGAGACTCCGCAATTGAACTCACTCGGGAAGTTTCTGGAAGACCTCGGAGTGAAACTGCCGAACATCGCTCCGCGATCGATCACGTTGCGGATACGAATCGTCGAGCAGCTCTCGGGCGCAGAGGACGAGTATTTACTCGATCAGCCGCTGACCATTCCAGTGCCGGACGCCGACAAGACCGCCTGGCGCATCGTCACTGGCAGTCGGGTTCCGCCTGGACTTGGACTCGACAAGCATGGGGGACTAATCGTCGGCCGGCCGAGTCAGGCCGGGTCATGGATTGTTCGAATTCACGTCGGCCCGCTTGTTCATTACCAGCCGCCGCTCGTCGGTGAGATCGGCCCGAACAACCTTGGTCAGTGGGTCGACATCGACAAGCCGATCGAACGTCGAGTTCCCATACCGGAACTCGACGATCTTCCCCTCGAAGACCTTCCCGAGAAAGAGATCGAGAAGGTCCGCACGGCGCTGGCGAGATACGACGCCATGCGCGCGAAACATCGACCACCTCACGAGGAGTACGACAATGGCTCAGTACAAAGCTGACGTCGATATCTACACATCGAACGATTCAGGACCGCGCAATACAAGCGCGCTGAAGTGGATCATTTTCCACACCACCGAAAACAGTGGCAACACGACCGCGCAGGATGTTGCCCGATATCAGCAGAACCCGTCCGCCGGCGGCTCGTACAACGTGCTGACCGACAAGTTCGGCACTTCGGTCCGATCCAACGACGACAACTACGTCCCGTGGGCGGCCGGCTCGAATGCCGCAAACATCGGCGGACTGCACATCTCGGTTGTCGGCCAGGCGGCGCAATCCCGTGAGGTGTGGCTTCGCGACTACGACAAAGCGCTGCGTAAGTCCGCGGAGGTTGTCGCGAAGTGGTCGAAGGACTACGGCATCCCACTCGTTCGGCGTTCGTCCGCTGACCTGAAGGCGGGCGTCAAGGGCATTGCGGGGCACAACGAGTGCTCACAAGCCTTCGGCGGCTCTGACCATTGGGACCCCGGAACCGGGTTTCCCTACGACGTAGTCATCGGCTACGCGCAATCAATTCTCAACCCCACCAACCCGTCAACTCCAGGAGGCACCATGTCGTACGAACAGGACACCAACGCGCAGCTCACCGGATCTCCCGAACTGGGTAAGTACCCCGGGTGGCCGCAGCTCGGCAACCGCACGGTCGTCGATGCCCTCGGTGCCGTCGGCGCCAAGCTGGGAATCGCCGGGTTCGTCGACAAGAAGGCGGGCAACTGATGACCAATCCGAATCTCGACATCCTCGGAAACATCCTCCGCGAGAAGGTCGCCGACCAACCGCTCGTGAAGCGTTACGCGAATACCGTCACGTCCGCCGTGGGTCTTCTCGTGGCATTGGTGTGGGCACTCATTTCTGCGGGCGTCGACCTGCCGTCGCAGGTGACTACCGGCGTTCTGCTTCTCGTCAGCGTTTTCACTGTCGTCGGAATCAAGCTCACCCCGAACGGTGTGACAGAAAAGCAGGTCGCCGAGATTGAGGACTATGTCGGCAAGCATCGCGCAGGCAACTGACCCACCGACCCAGTAAAGGGGCCGGTGATGGTCCGCAGAATCGCCCTCGCGGCGCTGGGAGTGTCCTCGGTCTGGCGGGGGTCGTCGTATGTCGGCCCTCGCTCTCCCGACTCGGCCCCCGCTCAATTGGCCTTCGTTGATCAGGTCGTTCCGCTGTCCTGGTATGCCGTCGGCTGGATAACGACAGGTGCAATCGCTCTCGTTGCGGTCTTCTGGAAACGCCTTCAGCCACTTGGAATCTCGACAGCCATATTCTTCAATCTGCTCTGGGGTGGGAGCTTCATGCTGTCGTGGAAGTTCCTGGACGTGCCGCGAGCGGATGTCTCAGCCATCAGCTATTTCACGATCGCAATCCTGGCGATGTGCGTGGCTGCGCTCTACGAGCAGTCGCATGCCCTTCCCGGCGTCGAGCCTCCTGACTTAGAAGGAGGGGATGAATGTCGCCCGCTGCTATAGCGCTCGTCAGTGTCGTCAGCGCCGTGGTCGCAGCCCTTTCGGCGTACATCGGACACTTATTGGCCCGACGCTCGACGCGTGAAGCGAATATCACCGCCGACTGGACTGCCTTCGCGGAAGCCCAGAAGATCGCCACCGCAAATCTCGAAGAGACAGTTCGGCGCCAAGGCACCGAACTCACAAACCAAGGCGAGCGAGTTAACCGTCTTGAGCGGATGTTGCGTGACGAGCAGAAGCGGTTTCGTCTGGCGATCACCTTCATTCGCGAGCTGTTGCGTTGGATCGAACATCACGTGCCCGGCCAGCAGCCGCCCGAAGTTCCCGAGTCACTGAAGGAGGAGGTGTGAAGTGACTTCACCCGATCATTTTGTGCCGCCACCATCAGGCTCGGGCGCGCAAGACACGAAAGACATCGCCGAACTCCTCGGAACCGGAATGCGCGACGGACAAGAGGATTTGAACGAGCGAACAGATCTGCTATCCCCGCTTCTTGACTACGGATCCGCCTATGCGAACACCGTTGCCGGCCTGTTCAACAAAGGGCAAGTGGGATTCACTAACAAAGTTGGACCGATGCAGGGATGTCACCTGGCCGGTGGACGAATTGTCTTTGACGACCAGGGTCTGTGGGACATCAGGTGTCAGCTTTGGATCGACTACATCAAGGCGCTTTCCGGCATGGTCGAGTGGGAGATTCGAGTCCTCGACACGGCCGGGCAAGTTTTCTCACGTCAAAAAACAAGGATGGACGATCAAGAGCCGTTCTCGTCCACCAACATCACATCGGTTGTCGTTCCGACGCCCGGCTATCAGGTGCAGATCTACATCACCGAAATGGCACCTGGGCGAGGTGCGCTCGGCGGACCGGCATTCAATCGCCTTTCCGTGCAACACATCAGCCGAAAGATTAACGAAGGCGATACGGGACAGGGGTAATGACGTGACAATCATCTTCGAGGACTTTCAGGATCTCGCGCTCCGGCCGGACAAGGTAACCGCAACCTTCCACGGCGTCCCGTATCGCATCAAGGCCGACGGCGACGGCATGATCACCCCGACCGATATCCCGGTCTACGCCGACCCATCAGGACGAATCACGTCGCCGGATCTCGACCCTGGGCCTGGACGCGTCACGATCGCAACCCAGAACTGGCAAGCCACCTACGATTTCATGATCCCGGACTCTGGAAGCCATCGGCTTTCCGAGCTTGAGCAGATCATCATCTCCGACCACAAGGTGATCACAAAGGGCGAGAAGGGGGACGTCGGCGCTGGCGTCACCCTCTCCGGTTCTGTGCCGACGTACGCCGATCTCGGCCCCGGCCCATGGGATCTCGGCGCAGCGTTTGTCGTCAATGCCGACGGATTGCTCTACATCTACGGCACGACTGGATGGCCGGCCTATGGCGAAGGTGCAGCGTTCCGTGGTGAGCGCGGACTGTCGATTAATTCCGTCGCGGTAGTCGGAAATCAGTTGCAGTTCGGGCTCGAGGACAGCACCGCGCTACCCAAGGTCACCGTCCCGGCACTGACCCAAGCGTCGGCCGACGCCGCGTCGGCCGCTGCATCTCGCACGGCAGTTGACACAGCCAAGGCGGACACGTTCACAGCACGTGACGCGACACTTGCAGCGAAGGGGCAGGTCGACACTGCGCGGACGGACACGCTCAACGCGAAGTCGTCAGTCGATGCGAGCGTCGACACAGTGGCAGCCGACAAAGCTGCAACGATTGCGGCTCGCGATGTGACGCTGTCTGCGACGACGCAGGCCGAAGGATTTGCGAGCACAGCCAGTGCGCAGGCCGGCGCGGCGAACCTGAGCGCGACATCTTCGGCTACCTCTGCGAACGCATCCTCGATCCACGCCGATCGATCTGCGGCCGAAGCTGACCGCGCCGAGGCTGCGGCGGATGAAATCGCCACTGGTGCAGTTGCCGACAATGCGATCTCGACGATCAAGGTGCAAGACGGCGCGGTCACGAAACCGAAGCTCGGCGCGGCGGTGCAGGCGAGTCTCGACAAGGCCGACAGTGCAGTTCAGGGGACCGATGCACGATTGACTGACGCTCGACCACCGACTGCGCACACTCACGCGATCGGGAATGTCACCGGTCTACAGACTGCGCTCGACGGGAAGTCGGCGACGGCGCACACGCATACAGCTACCGACATCTCGGACGCTACGACCGTGGGCCGAAACGTCATGAAGGCTACCGATGCTGCTGCTGCGCGTACTGCGATCGGTGCGGGCACGGGAAACTCGAACCTGTCGATCGGAACAACGTCGACGACAGCGATGCGAGGTGACGCGAACCAGTTCGTGACCGTACTGCCGACGACTGGACAGATCGCCGGTGTCATCTACCACGTGACGGAGTAGCCGGTGCCTGGATATAGCTGGAATGGCAGTGTGTGGAAGAAGGTTCTCCGTAAGACGATGTGGACCGGCACTGCATGGAAGGACATCAAATCCTCGCATCGCTGGACAGGTTCGGCGTGGGAGACGATTTACTCGTCGTTCACGTCGTCTGGGATGACGAAGAACGCGTCACCGCAGACGGTAACGAGCACTGCCACCCAGATCGCTGGGATGGTAGCCGAGTCCGGGTCCACGCTTTCGGGTAACTCGCTTCTCCCGAATGGATCCAAGACTGGCGCTACGATCACGGCTCAGGTGTCGATTACGGACGTAAACTTCTCTCCGTCCTCCGTCATGGTAGAGCTACGGAAAAACGGCGTACTGATTCCAGGGGCGACTCTCACGGCAAACACTGTCGCTGGCACCGCGAAGCTGTACACCATTCCCACTGTTACCGCCAATGTCACCGGAACCGACCAATACTCACTGTGGGTCACAGTCGCATCCGGGATATCCGGCATCACTGTCACAGCGGGCGTGAACACCTACGTCCGCATCACCTGACCGGACTGAGACAATCAGGGCATGGCTTTCGAACCTGACCCCGACACCGGCCAACCCGGCACTGTGAAACTTGCTGACGGACGCTGGGCGTACCGATGGAAAGATGCACCCGACGCAGAGCTGATTTACATGAAGACGCCGGAAACGCCCGCAGAATCTGCGGAGTGACAAACGACTGACGCCCCATCCTCATTGCGAGGGTGGGGCGTCTTCTGTCGTTTCAGCAGCCTGTCAACGCCTGGACCGACCAGGTTTTGCGCTGCGGCGAGCCATCAAGGCTGTGGCGCGGTGTGCTCAGTCCAGGTGGATCCATCCCAGTATCGCTGGAGCTGGGCACCGTGGGGGTCCGAGTACCACCCTGCTGGAACTGATGGCGGAGGGGGTGAGGGCGGAGTGGATGCTGAAGCAGGGGCGGGTGCGGGGCTAGCTGACCGTGTTGACTGACCTGAGAGTAGATTCACGGCCGCAACGAATTTGCGAACCTTCGACTCATGCTTGGCGGCGGCGTCATGGGTGACGATGGTCCCGTCCGCAAGCTCGACGACGACGAACATCTTGGACATATCCTTCTTCGCCATGCCGCCGATCAACGCGCCGACCGGGCCAAGGAGTACGGCGCCGGTCGCCACTCGGGTTGCTGTCATTCTCGACGCAACTGCCGATCCGGACTCGAAGCTGGCACGAGCGCCTTCGACCGGATAGGACTTGTAGTCGATTTTGATCTGGTCGCCATTCAGTTGGCACTTCGTACTGACGATGACATCATGCTTATGCCGCTCTGCGTAGTCCTTGAATCCCATGCTGGTATCAAACCAGACCGGTCTGTCGTGTGCGATCGAGCCAAGGAATGGTCTATAGGCTGGCGGACGAGCGCGCAGCTATGCGTAAAAGGTTCGAAAGATGGTTCCAACAAGAACAGCGCCAATTGAGCCGATTACAAGGAGCACAACGACTGTGCGAAGCACGAGGTCGGCGACACTGCAAAAAGCGCTGATGCCGCCGTGATCCTCTGCGTACTTTGCGATTCTCTCCTGTCGGGTGGGATGCCCGTAGCAAGCAATCGCCTTGTAGTGAACAAAATCAGTGAATGGCGTTGCTTTTAGTAGCGATGTCAGAAACTTAAAGCCCGGTAGGTCTACCGAATCGCCGGGGTCGCCGTGAGGCTGAACGCCATCCAGTTCCGAGGAGTTTTCGACCTCTCTCGCATTGCGATACAGATCATCTAACTCATTGTTTTCGTCAGTGCTCACCGAAGCTCAAGGCTTCTGAGGCGGTTTCCCATCGCTTCGGGAGAAACCCAGAACTCACGCGCCATTCGAATGCTGTCAAACCCGAGCTTTGACAGTCGTCGAACTTCGGCTTCCGGCATCAGCAGGTTTGCCGCAAACTTGTTTGCATACATTTCCTCGACATCAGTCCCGCAAGAGGAAAGGGCATCACGCTTGTGCGTGTAGACAGTCTTGCGCTCACCCCGCGGGGTGAAGTTGCCGAAGTAGTGCCCAAGTTCATGGGCGCAGGTGAATCGCTGACGGACAGGTGCATGCTCGTCGTTAAGGAAAATGTCAGGATCCTCGTCGGCGTGACGCTTGACGATCATCCCCGAGACCGAGGGGCCTAGCCGGTTGTTGTAGACGTTGATTCCAAGGGAGCGGGCAACGATCACTGGATCGATCGGAAGTTGGAGACGATCTGTTTCGTCGCGCATTCCGTCGAGCACCTGCTCGGCAATCTTCTGGGCAGGCCACCGCGCTGGTTCGTTTGCCATGACTCCTCCTCCGATTGCTTGTCCACAATTCATCCACAGGTATATCCACAGATGAATTTGATTTATTCCAGCTTAGTGTATATACACCCTACGACCTAACCGGCTGGCCTGAAGCGTTTCGCGTGCATCCTTGCACGTCACGTGTCGTTTCATGGCGGAGTTATCCACAGGCCGTTCTCCCAGTCCGATGAACAGGATCGGGGTGTGTATAGCGAAATTGCGAGGCCCGGCTGGTCTTCCCTTACCCTCCGGACCCTGCGGAACCGACGCTACCACTCATCGAACAGGTGTGCGAATCTTAACGTATGCGGTCGACGGAACGAGCCCCACAGCGCTGCCCGAACGGGCATCCACTGGCGGCGAACACGTGCCTCGTCGGCTGGGAGGTCTGCGGCTGCACAACTGCACACAACGGCGGCCATCGGACGCACTACTGCCGGCGCTGTGGCGAGACAATCCGGACGCCCGAGTGCTCCGGCGCGGAGCCGCAGAAGTCTCGATGGAACTAGCCGAACAAGTTCTCCCAGGGTGACGACATTCCAGCCTGCGCACGCGCGGCTCGACGATCCGCACGCCGCTGCTTACGGGCAGCTCGACTCTCCACAGTGTTCGCTCGATACAAGACGTAGAGGCCGATCGCGAGCGCGAAATAGGGCCACGCGCCGTACCCGCCGAAGAAGAGTAGGACGATGCCGATCGCGAGAAGTGTGGTGCCTAGCGGTTTCATTCATGCATCCAATCCGGATTGAAGAAGACTAGATGTAGGTCGGCTTGACGATCCGGCCGCCCAATTGCGCCTTCACGTCTGTGCATATGTTCGTGGCCTTTGTATCGCCACAGTTGATCATCCACTTCGAACCGACCAGCAGTCCGTATTCCATCTTGACCGGCTCGAAGGTCCCCACAAAGCTTGCGATGTTCTCCTCTTGCAGATCGTCGGAGGTGAAGATTGATAGGACCATCTCGTGTCCGTCGATGGTGCAACGACCCGCGTCAGTCGAGTACCTCGTCGATTTGTCCTTTGTGAAGTTCTCGCAGGTGATTCCGCCCGCAGCGAGGTCATCTGCGATGGCCTGTGCGGAGTCGTATTGCTGGGTGCCGGACCGGGCCTTGAAGTCCTCTGCGTCGCCCGACGAACATCCGGTGGCAAGCAGGACTGCTCCAATGGCCGCACCCGCGGCGAAGGTCTTCTTCATGTCAGCATCAAACCAGACGGACTGTTCGGAAACGCGCGTCGACCGAGGTTGTCTCTGCGGTCAATGCTTGAAGGTTGATTTCGCAAAGTCAGCCATCAGGGTTTGACCGACCTGTTCCCAAGTGCGTTCAAGAAAACTCTCTCTGTGGATGGCAAGGCGGTTTGAGTGGACAGAAAACAGACAGTAGGGCCATCGAAAGGGTTCGAATGGCATCGAACCTGATGGCATGAATATGCTGGTGATCGGCATTTATTGACAGGGGAGCAGCGCGTATGCGGCTATCCGAATAGGGTTCTAAACCCTCCGCGCCCACCGAAGAATTCAAGCCCCGATCTGCATGTTGACGCAGATCGGGGTTTTTTCATTTTCGGCAACGAATTGTCCGCAATACGCCATTCTGGACGCATGTCCAGTTCTGTGATCGAAGTAGCCGTCGACCCGACGCGCGTGCATCCCACCCGTCCGCACATACATATCGCCGAGATGCCCAGTCTCAGTGTTGCGTTGTTCCCGGGGCAGACGATCCGGGTTCGTTCCCAAAGCGACGCACTGGCGACCGGGATTGCCCGAGTCTGGGAAATCAACCGAATGCACCGCTTGATCTACCTGACGATCGACTGGGACGGGTAGAGCTCAGCTCGGGCAGACATGTGACGGTTGGCCAGAGAACGAGCGTCGCTGCTACAACTACGCTCGTGCAGATTTCGGTTCGTTCGTCCCAATCTCGATTCAATGCGCGAGCTGCCGGGCTTCTCCTCGGCTTCGTTGCGGATCGGGCATTCGCCGATCCGGGGCGGTTCCATCCGGTTGCCGGCTTCGGAACCGCGGCTATCGCGCTGCAGAAGATGTCCTACCGGGACTCGCGCGCGGCCGGAACACTTCATGTTGCCGTGCTCTTGGCCGGCACCGCAGGACTTGGCCTCACAGCCGAAGCAGCGTCGCGCCGGGCCGGTTGGGTGGCCGTCACGGGTACGACTGCGATAGCTACCTGGGCCGTGCTCGGCGGAACGTCGCTTGCACGCACCGGCATCGACATGGCCGCTCGATTGGAGGCGTCACAGGTCGACGGCGACCTGACGAAAGCGCGTGAGCTACTTCCTTCACTCTGTGGACGCGATCCCTCAGTGCTGGGCGAGGAGGGCCTCACGCGTGCAGCGCTGGAGTCGGTTGCCGAGAACACCTCGGATGCAACCGTCGGCGCAGTGTTCTGGGGTGCGATTGGGGGCGTGCCAGGCCTCTTCGTCTACCGCGCTGCCAACACACTCGACGCGATGATCGGCTACCGCTCCGAGAAGTACCTCAGATTCGGGTGGGCTGCGGCGAGGTTCGACGACCTGGTCAACATCGTCCCGGCTCGGCTGACCGGCGCGCTGACGGCTGCGTGTGCACCGGTGGTGGGCGGCTCGGTTCAGGAATCACTGGCAGCGTGGAAACGCGACGCAGCGGCTCATCCAAGCCCCAATGCGGGCGTCGCGGAAGCGTCGGCGGCAGGGGCGTTGGGCATTTCGTTGGGTGGTCGGACCGAGTACGCGCACGGGGTGGAGATGCGTCCCGTCCTCGGCCGCGGGCCTGTCCCGACGCCGAACGATCTGCGCCGCGCGGCGAGGCTTTCGTCGGCGGTGCAGATCAGTGCAGCTGTGGTGTCAGCGGGTATTTCAGCGGGTATTGCCGTATCGATCGGCAAGTTTGGCTTCCTGCGCCGTGAGCGGCACTGATTCCGGCTCCGGCTTCTTGCGACGGCTGAAGGTACGAGCCGGTTCGGCGGGGGGTGCGGCAGGCCCGGACACTGCCGCTTCCGGGGTCGTCTCGGCAGCGGCGTCGTCGGCTGCGAAACCGTCCACAGCTGCTTGAGCTGCCTTTTCCTTGCGACGTTCGCGCCACTCGGCGCGAATGAAGTAAGCCAGTCCGAGCGGCGCCATGATGCCGAACGCCAGCCATTGGAACCCGTACGAGAGGTAGGGGCCCGCGTCGAGTTGGGGGAGCGGGATCGTGCCGAGACCGCCGGGCTGGTCGGGTTCGAGTTGGATGTACGCGTCGATCAGGTCCGTTCCGATGAACTCGCCGATCGGCTGTGCGTCGATGGAGTAGACCTGCTTCGCGCCGTCCTCGAACATCGGAACTCGGCCGGGAGCAGTGCCTTCCGACAGGCGCACACGGCCGTTGAGAGTGACCGGATCGGTCGGCGGCGCAGCGATGGGCGGTGCCTCGGCGCCGTTGATCGGCCGAACGTATCCGCGATTGACGAGGATCGTGCGGCCGTCGTCCAGGCGGAAAGGCGTCAGGATCTCGTACGACGGCGCGCCCTCGATGGACTGCAGGCGGACGAGGATATCGGCGTCGGGCAGATAGGTACCTGCCGCGGTGATGTTTCGCCATTCGTCGTCCGGTGCGATCGTCGAATCGGCGATGACATCACCGATCGGCACGGTCTCCGCGTTGATCGAGTTCGAGATCAGATCATTGCGGTGCTCGGTCTTCGTGTTCTTGCCGAGCTGCCACGGAGCGAGCACGGTGAAGCACAGGTAGGCGAAGAGCCCGACCACAGCTGCCAGTACCAACCAACCGGGCCGCAACAGGAATTTCAGTCTTCGCACACGTCCACGGTATCCGTTGCCCGAACGGGAGTGAATTTTGCTCCGGGTTCAGGCTCGCTCGCGGATCCAGTCGAGTATGTCGGGAATGGCTGCTTCGATCTGGTCTCGAACCAGTTCGAAGTCCTCCTGATCCCCGTAGTACGGGTCCGGAACCGATTCGCCGTCCGCCTCGGGGTCGAACGATCGCAGTAGGCGCCGACGCTCGGTGGGCACGCCGAGATGAGCAAGCTCACGTTCGTGCCCGGTGTCGAGGGCGACGACAAGATCGGCGGCGAGATGATCTGCATTGACCTGCGCGGCGCTGTGGCCCGTCGGATATCCGGCCGCTCGGAGCACGACGTTGGTCCGCTCGTCGGCCTCGCTACCGGTGTGAAACCCCTCGGTACCTGCACTGCTGACACGGACTCGGTCGGCGAGGCCTTCACGGTCCAGATGCGCGAGCAAGATCTTTTCGGCCATCGGTGACCGGCAGATATTGCCGGTGCACACAAACGTCACATGAAGTGGTTCAGTCACGTGGAGTGGTTCAGTGGCGGCCATCGAGAAGTCCTCCCAGTTCGGATGCCGACGATACGGAGCGAAACGCTTGCCGCGCTTCCTCGGCGGAACCGTAGCCCCATTCGACGACGACGGTGGGGATGCCGTACTTCGCGGCGCCGAGCACGTCGTGATCACGATCGCCGATCATGAGCACGTCGGGGGTTCCGCCGTCGGCGGCGAGGACGGGAGTGATCCCGAGTGAGGTCAGCGAGTGCGCGATCACATCGGGTTTCGCCCGACGAGTTCCGTCGTCACTTGCGCCGCCGATGAACTCGAAGTGCTCGGCCAGGCCGAAATGCTCGAGGATGCGAATGGCGAATCGTTCCGACTTCGAGGTGGCGACGGCCAGTCTGGTGCCGCTCGCGCGAGCCTTACCCAGGACGACGTCCATGCCCTCGTACACCGAGTTCTCCTGCCACCCGGTCGCGTCGTAACGCTCGATGTACGCGGCGATCGCCCGATCCACGTCCGCCGGGGCCATACCGAGTGACCTGAAGGTATCGACCATCGGCGGGCCGATCACCGATGCCAACATCGCTTCCGTCGGGTCCGGATGGCCGACAGTTGCCAACGCATGTCGGAAGCCGCCGTGAATGCCGGGAGCGGAATCGGTGATGGTGCCGTCCAGATCGAACAGAACTACAGGAAAACGGTCGAGGGGTGGTGTCGTCACGGCACTCATTGTCCCGGACGGCAGGGGTGATGTCCGCGCACGGTGCTCGACCGTAGGCTGACCGGGTGAGTACCGGAACGGTTGACCTGGAGAGCTTGCGACATCACGGCGATGTCGAAGTGGAGCCCGGGTTACTCGATTTTGCCGTCAACGTTCAAGGCTCGGGCCCACCGGAGTGGTTGCGGGATCGGCTGGCCGCAGGGCTGTCGACGCTCGGTTCGTACCCGTCGGCCGCAGCGGAACTGAAGGCCCGCGAAACCGTCGCGCAGCGGCACGGGCGCCGGCCCGAAGAGGTGTTGTTGCTCTCGGGCGGTGCCGAGGGATTCGCGATGCTGCCGCGCCTGGGCGCTCGTTCGGCAGCGCTGATCCATCCGTCGTTCACCGAGCCGGAACTGGCACTGCGAGAGGCCGGAGTGCCGGTGACGCAGGTGATTCTGGAGCCGCCATTCGAGCTTCGGACCGCGCAGGTACCCGAATCCGCGGACCTTGTCGTTCTGGGCAATCCGACCAACCCGACGTCCGTGCTTCACCCCAAGGCCGATGTGTTGGCATTGCGTCAGCCGGGCCGGATCCTGGTGGTGGACGAGGCCTTCGGCGACGCGGTCCCCGGCGAAACGGAGAGCATCGCCGGTGTCGAGTCGGCGGATGTACTGGTCCTTCGGAGCCTGACCAAGACGTGGGCGCTCGCCGGATTGCGGTGTGGATACGCGATCGGCTCTCCCGATCTTCTGGCTCGACTCAGTCACGGCCGAGCCCACTGGCCATTGGGCAGTCTGCAGATCGAGGCCATCACGGCGTGCTGCGAACCGTTTGCCGTCGAGCAGTCGAGGATCAAAGCCGACGCGATTGCCGCAGACCGCCAAGACATGTCCCGGCGACTGACCGAGATCGGGATTGCCGTGCACGAACCCGCTGCGGGGCCGTTCGTGCTCATCGACGTCCGTGACGGCGCCTCGATGCGAGAGCACCTGCGTGCCCGCGGTATCGCCGTCCGCCGGTGCGACACCTTTCCCGGACTCGGGCCCGATCAGTTGCGCGTTGCCGTCCGTCCAGCCGAGCAGGTCTCGGTACTGATCGAAGCGATGAAGGAGATCTTGTGAGCGGCCCAATTCTTGCGGACGTCATAGCCGTGCTGGAATCTGCTTATCCGCCCGCCCTGGCGGAATCGTGGGATTCGGTCGGTCTGGTCTGCGGCGATCCTGCGGACGCGGTGACGAGAGTGGTTTTCGCGGTGGATCCGACCGAGGCAGTGGTCGACGACGCCATCGCCTCCGGTGCCGACCTTCTGGTCGTTCACCATCCACTTCTGCTGCGTGGGGTGGACACCGTCGGTGCTCACACACCCAAAGGTGCGTTGGTCCACAAGCTCATCAAGGCGGGGTGCGCACTGTTCTCGGCGCACACCAATGCGGACTCCGCCGACCCCGGAGTTTCCGACGCGTTGGCGCAGGCTCTGGGCCTGACCGTGCTGCGCCCGATCGAACCCAAGCCGACGCAGCCGCTCGACAAGTGGGTCGTCATGGTTCCGGTGGAGAATGCATCGGCCGTGCAGGATGCACTTTTCGAGGCCGGGGCTGGGCGGATCGGCGACTACAGCCAGTGCAGTTGGACGGTCACCGGTACGGGTCAGTTCTTGCCAGCCGACGGTGCGAATCCGACGATCGGGACTGTCGGCGCTGTGGAGCAGGTTCGCGAGGATCGTGTGGAAGTGATTGCCCCACGCGGAAAGCGAAGTGCGGTGCTGGGCGCATTGCGTGCCGCCCACCCGTACGAGGAACCAGCCTTCGATGTCTTCGAACTCGCAGCGTTCCCCAGTTCGCTCGGTCTGGGGCGGGTGGGTGAGCTCGAGCACCCCGAAACATTGCGAGAGTTCACGGCGCGAGTGGCGCGCTCACTGCCCTCGACCGAGTGGGGTGTTCGCGCTGCCGGAGATCCGGACGCGACCGTTCGTACCGTGGCGGTGTGCGGCGGTTCCGGCGACTCGTATCTCGACGTGGTGGCGGCACTGGGCGCCGACGTCTACGTCACTGCGGACCTGCGGCATCATCCCGCGGACGAGCATCTACGCGCCGGTGGCCCGGCTCTGGTCGACGTCGCGCACTGGGCGAGTGAATACCCGTGGTGCGCACAGGCGAAATCGGTGCTCGACGCCGCGTTTGCCCACAATCCGGAGTGGGAAAGCCGGGTTTCGACAATTCGCACCGATCCGTGGTGTTTGAGTGCGCATTAGTGCAGCGCTCTGCAAGGTACGGTTGCACGAACAATTCAAGAGCAGTTCTTCGAGAGCCGTCCTTCGCGAGCACTGCCGACATCGGACTTACAGCAGGAGTTATACAGCGTGAACGTCGAACCACAGGTGCAATCCAAGCTTCTCGACCTCGCCGGGGTGGATGCTGAGCTCACTCGGATCACCCACCGACGCGGAGCGCTTCCCGAGCAGCAGGAAGTCGAACGTCTCGAGGCCGAGCGAATCAGCCGTAAAGACGCGTCCGTAGCCGTCGAAATCCAGATCGACGACATCGATCGCGACATTCGCAAGCTCGAAGGCGAGGTCGACGCGGTTCGTCAGCGCGAGGATCGTGACCGCACACTCTTGCAGAGCGGGTCGGTCGGGGCGAAGCAGCTCACCGAACTCGAACACGAACTCGGCAGCCTGGTCCGGCGTCAGGGGCTCCTCGAAGACGAGTTGCTCGAAGTGATGGAGCAGCGTGAGGCGTTGCAGGCCGATCACGATCACGCCGGTGCCCAGCTGTCCCAGGCCGAAGAAGAGCTGATCGACGCCAAGCGTCGCCGCGACGATGCCGTCGCTGATCTGGACAAGGCGCAGGAGCGTTGCGCCGCCGATCGTGAACGACTCGTCGGTGAATTCCCCGCCGATTTCCTTGCTGTCTACGAGAAGCAGCGCACCCTGGGCGGACCGGGCGCGGCGCTTCTGCAGGCACGCCGATGCGGCGCTTGCCGGATCGAGATCGACCGCGGCGAGATCTCCCGAATCGCCGCGACACCGGCCGACGTCGTAGTTCGTTGCCCAGAGTGCAATGCAATCATGGTGCGTACCAAGGAGTCCGGTCTGTGACTCTCTCGCAGGTCATCGTCGAGGCGGACGGTGGATCGCGCGGCAACCCCGGCCCGGCCGGCTACGGCGCCGTGGTCTTCGACGCCTCGCGCTCGGTGTTGGCCGAACGCAAGGAAAGCATCGGTATCGCGACCAACAACGTCGCCGAGTACCGCGGACTGATCGCCGGGTTGACCGCTGCCGGTGAACTCGGCGCGTCGACGGTCGACGTCCGCATGGATTCCAAGTTGGTCGTCGAGCAGATGTCCGGGCGCTGGAAGGTCAAGCACCCGGACATGATTCCGCTGCAGCGGCGCGCTGCCGAGCTGGCGACGCAGTTCTCGCGAGTGACCTACACGTGGATTCCTCGCGGCGAGAACTCTCATGCCGATCGTCTTGCCAACGAGGCGATGGACGCGGCTGCCGGCATCGAAACCGGCCCAGTCGCACCTTCGGCCCCCGCACCTGCTGCACCTGCCGCGCCGTCCGAAGAGACGTCGGAGCCGCAGATCGCCGGCTCTCCGGGATGGATCGCCACCACCGGCAAGCCGACACGAATGTTGTTGCTACGTCACGGACAGACAGCGATGTCGGTCGATCGCCGGTACTCCGGACGCGGGAATCCGGAGCTCACGGAACTGGGCCGCGCGCAGGCTGCCGGCGCAGCCGGACGCTTCGGGAACCGAGGCGGTATCGACGCCATCGTCTGCTCACCCCTCGGCAGAACCCGTGAGACGGCAGAGGCATCGGCCCGCGTGCTCGGTTTACCCGTCGTCGAGCACAAGGGTTTGATCGAAACCGATTTCGGCGACTGGGACGGACTCACGTTCCGCGAGGCAGCCGAGTGTGACCCGGACCTGCATCGCAAATGGCTCTCGGACACTTCGGTGCGTCCACCGGGCGGCGAGAGTTTCGACGAGGTACGCGAACGAGTCGTCGCCGCGCGTGACGACCTGATCTCGACCTACGGCGGCGCGACGCTGTTGGTCGTCTCTCACGTCACCCCGATCAAGACTTTGGTGCAGCTGGCCCTCGATGCCGGGCCGTCGTTGCTGTACCGGTTGCATCTGGATCTGGCGTCGCTGAGTATCACCGAGTTCTATCCCGACGGGGGAGCCTCGGTCCGGTTGGTCAACGACACGTCACACCTTCGCTGAAAGAGCCCCGACGGCTGATCAGCCTCTGATCAGATCACCAACCACAGGGCACTCACGGCGGCGAGCAATGTCAGTGGCGTCGTGATGACCCCGAGCAGTGTGAATGTCGCCAGCGTGGGCGGTGCGCCCGCGCTGGTGGCGACTCGTCGCCAGAGCATCGTTGCCAGTGAGCCCACGTAGGTGAGGTTGGGGCCGAGGTTGACGCCGATCAACATCGCAAGCACCAGCGCTGGAGGTGCCGCCGTTCCGAGCGCTGCGATCATCAGCAAGGTTGCCGGCAGGTTGTTGACGAGATTGGACGCAACCGCCGCTACCGCGGCGACAAAGAGCAGTGAGCCGTAGCTGGTGTCGCCTGGCAGGATCTGCGCAATCCATTCGCCCACCGGCCCGTTCGCGACTCCGGCGACGATGATTCCGAGAACCAGGACGAACGCGCAGAACCAGAGGTCGGCAGCGTAGAGCATCTTGGCGGCGGTCGTACGGTGCCGAGCCAGAGCGATCGCTCCCAGGACACTCGCACCCACCACCGCGATCCAGGCGGGCTCGATCCCGAAGAAACCCGAAACCGCGAAACCGAGCAGCGTCATTCCGATCACCGTCAGCGGCAGAATCGGCGCAGGCGCAGATCTGGCTGCCACCGGCGGTTCGGCGCTGTCGCCCCGCGCGAGTTCCGAACGGAAGAACAGTCGAAAAATCAGGTACTCGACAGCGATCGTCACGACCCACGGCAACGCCATCAATGCGGTGAAGTGCAAGAACGTCAAACCTGTTGCGGCAAACGCGATGAGGTTGGTCAGATTCGACACCGGCAGGAGCGTCGACGCCGAGTTCGACAGGTGCGCACTGGCATAGGAATGGGGCCGCGTACTTGCTCCGATGGATCGTGCGGCCGCGATCACCGCGGGTGTCAACAGCACGACGGTGGCGTCGAGGCTCAGGACCGCCGTGGTCAGGGCAGCGGCGCCGAAAACGTAAATCAGCAACCGGTGTGGATCCGCGAGGGATCTTTGCTGCAGGATCTGGCTGACCCAGCGAAAGACGCCGAGAGCGTCCGCGGCATGAGCGAGAACCAGCACGGCAACCAGGAAGACGACGGTGGGTGCCATGCTCGTCAGTTCTTCGCGGGCTTCGTCGAGAGTTACGACGCCGGTCAGGAGAACGACGACAGCTGCCGGCCCGGCGATGACGATCTCGGGAAGCCCGCGTGGACGCACTATCGCGAAGACGAGGACGAGGGCGACGAGCAGGATCGGTAGAAGAGTCACGCGATGGTGCTCCGTGTCGGGGCGAGCGTCATTTGAGCAGTTTGTAGAGCGTGTTCAGGTTTCGGGTTGTGGTGAACGCCTTGAACTTCGGTTTTCCGGTGTTCCTGCCGAACGCGCTCTTGACGGTCTGCCCCTTCTCGACCTCCCAGTACAGGACTCCGTCGCCTGCCGCCACACGCTCGACCGAGGCATCGAGTTGCGCTGCCGCAGTGCTCAATTCCTCCAGGATTTCCGGCTCGGAGGCAACCATCGCATAAGCGTGCCAACCCTCGCGTTCGCGCTCGAACGGGTAGTTGTCCACGATCGCCTGCAGTGTCGGAATGTCGAGGACGAACACCCAAGCCTCGTAGCCGAACTCGCGGGCAAGGGCGGATTCGATCTGTTTCTTCAGCGTCGGGATGTCGGTGCTCGGACTGTCGAACAGAACGTTGCCTGAGGCCAACACGGTTTTCACCCCTTGGAATCCGAGGTCACCGAAGACTCTCGCCAGGTCCGCCATCTTGATGTTGATGCCGCCCACGTTGATACCGCGTAGCAGGGCCACGTACCGAGTCATACGGTGACCATAGTGCCGGCCACCGACAGGCGCCCGGTAGCATACGGGGGCGGACGAGTTGGCCGGGCGGCCGCGGCTTCTGGAACCAGCGCGTATCGCGCACAGGCCTGGGGCCGAGGAAAGTCCGGACTCCACAGAGCAGGGCGGTTGTTAACGGCAACCCGAGGCAACTCGCGGGACAGTGCCACAGAAAACAGACCGCCTGCCTTTCGAGGCAGGTAAGGGTGAAACGGTGCGGTAAGAGCGCACCAGCACCTCGGGTGACCGGGGTGGCTAGGTAAACCCCGCCCGGAGCAAGGTTGAAGGTCGCATCGCTCGCGGTGCGGCTGCGCAGGTGTTCGAGGGCTGCTCGCCCGAGCCTGCGGGTGAACCGCTCGAGGCACCCGGCGACGGTGTGCCCAGATGGATGGTCGCCACTCGGCACTTCGGTGCCGCAGGACAGGATCCGGCTTACACGCCGACTCGTCCGCCCGCGATCTGCAAGAGAGCACAAAGAAGACCCCCACCGGATCGGTGGGGGTCTTCTTTATGGTCGAAAGCTGTCAGACAGGCTTGATGACCAGCAGCGTAGCCCAGTACGTTGCCGCGTCATGGCCCATGAGCGGGAGGAGGTAATCGTAAAGAATTGCGGACATGCGCACTCCATTTTCTGTTCGTAGCTTGTGTTGGGCATTCAAGCAGAACTCACCGTTCGAATGTCCGGTTCTCACCTGCCAGGCCAAGTAGAAAGAATATCAGTCTCACAGCGATCTACAAGCTTCTATCTCACTCTGATGTCACACTGTGGATATGACTGATGAAGATCGACTCTGGTACTTCGACGTGTCCGACGGTTCCGTCACGCAGGGAAAGGGTGCGTCCTCGCTGACGAGGATGGGGCCGTACCCTGATCGGGACTCTGCCGAGCATGCGTTGAAGATCGCTGCCGAACGCAACAAAGCCGCCGATCGGGCAGACGAAGACTGGAACAACTGAGACTTGGAATAACTGAGACTTGGAACAGCTGGGACTCGAACAACTGGGACCGGTACTGCTGCTACACCGGCCCGAACCGATCATGGAGGATGCGTGCCCGCAAGTCGAATGATGGTGCAGGGAATCGACTTCGGAGTGGTTCGGGCGGAGTTCGACTTGCCAGGAGCATTCTCGGCTGCGGCGCAGGCCGAGGCCGAGAATGCCGTGGATCGTTTCGGTGCCGGGCGTGTCGACGAAACGGGTATCGCCTTCGTGACCATCGACCCTCCCGGATCGATGGACCTCGACCAGGCAGTGCACATCGAGAAGATCTCGACCGGGTACGTCGTGCACTACGCGATCGCCGACGTCGCGGCGGTGGTGACGCCGGGTGGCGCTCTCGACATCGAAACCCGCAAGCGGGGCCAAACCTTCTATCTCCCGGACGGTTCCGTCCCGCTGCATCCCCGAGCGTTGTCGGAGGGATCGGCGAGTCTGCTGCCGGACGTGGTTCGTCCCGCCGCGCTGTGGCGGATCGAACTCGACGCGCAGGCCGAGCCGACGTCGTGGCAGGTGAGACGCGCTCTGGTGAAATCGGTGGCACGTCTGGACTATTCGACCGTGCAGCGCGATGCCGACGCGGGAACCTTGCATCCGTCCATCGCCGCACTACCGGAGTTCGGACGATTGCGCAGTGTCTCGGCGGTTGCCAGGGGTGCCATCGAGCTGAAACTGCCCGAGCAGTCAGTGGTTCGGGATCAGCCGGAGGACGAGTCCTCGGCTCGCTGGCGGATCGAACTGGAGCCACGTACCGAAGCGGACGACTGGAACGCAGAAGTGTCGCTGCTGACCGGGATGTGTGCCGGCCGCATGATGATCGACGCAGGTATCGGGTTGCTTCGCACGCTGCCGCCGGCCGAGGAGTCCGCGGTTCGGACCTTGCGGAGAACTGCAGTGGCGCTGGGTATCACGTGGCCGGAGGGGCAAAGCGTCGGGCAGATTCTTGCCGGACTCGATTCCAACGAGCCGTCGACTATGGCGCTGATGTCGGTTGCACCGTCGTTGCTGCGCGGCGCAGACTACGCGGCCTTCGACGGCCGACTACCGGAGTTGACGGTGCATGCGGGGATCGGAGCGCCCTACGCTCACGTGACTGCTCCGCTGCGGCGGCTGTCCGACCGCTTCAGCACCGAGGTGTGTCTGGCGATCACAGCTGGTACGCCGGTACCGGAATGGGCGCGCACTGCACTTCCCGAGCTGCCCGACATCATGAGTGGGTCCGACTCACTGGCGAACAAGGTCGACCGTGCGTGCATCGATCTGACCGAGTCCACGCTGCTCGACGGCCGGGTCGGCGAGGTCTTCGACGCAGTGGTGATGCGCGCCAAGGACGGAAAGCGCTCGGCGGAAGTGTTTGTCCCGTCGGTCGCGGTGATTGCGAAATGCGTCGGAACGCCCGACGACGGTGAGCGCGCAAAGGTGCGACTCACCGCCGTCGACACCGTCAAACGGACGGTGGAATTCACGTTCCCGGCGTAGGGAGTTACCGGTAAGAATCGGTGGCTTCCACCAGGTGATGCATGATGCCGGGCTCCATCGCGGAGTGTCCCGCGTCGTCGACGATCACGAGCTTGGATTCGGGCCACGCCTTGTGCAGCGCCCAGGCGCTGGTGGCGGGGCAGACGACGTCGTAGCGGCCCTGGACGATCGTCCCCGGAATGCCGTGCAGTGCGGAGCTTTTGCGTAGGAGCTGACCCTCGTCGAAGAATCCGCCGTTGACGAAGTAGTGGTTCTCGATACGGGCGAAGGCCAAGGCGAATCGGGTCTCGGAGTTCTGTTCGATCTTGTCCGCCTGTGGGTACAGGTAGCTCGTCGATCCTTCCCAGGCCGACCAGGCGATCGCTGCCCGGGCTGCGACGTCGGGGTCTTCGGAATGGAGCAGTTGGTGATAGACCGCGACGAGGTCTTCGCCGCGCTGCGCCTCGGGTACCGGTTCGAGGAATTTGTCCCAGCGCTCCGGGAAGATGTTTCCCGCGCCGCCGTTGTAGTACCAGTCGATCTCGCTACGACGCAGGAGGAAGATCCCGCGCAGGACCAGCTCAGTGACGCGCGTGGGAAACGTTTCGGCGTAGGCGATGGACAGCGTGGAACCCCAGGACCCGCCGAAAACCATCCACTTGTCGATCGAAAGATGTTCACGCAGGGCTTCGATGTCGGCCAGCAGCTTGTCCGTCGTGTTCACCGACAGGTCGGCGCCGTCGGCAACGTGAGGGGTGGACCGCCCGCAGCCGCGCTGGTCGAGTAGAACGATGCGGTATGCGGCCGGATCGAAGAACTGGCGTACCGCCGGTTGCGCACCACCGCCGGGGCCACCGTGCAGGAACACCACCGGCTTGCCGTCCGGATTTCCGCTGACTTCCCAGTACATGCTCTGGCCGTCACCGACATCGAGGAAGCCGGTGACGAAAGGCTCGATCGGGGGATAGAGACTCCGCAGAGTCGACGGCTGCCCTGAAGTGGCTGACGTGTCGGTCATCAGAAGCCCACCAGGCCGGAAGCGAGATCGGGGATCTCGAGTGCGGAAATCGCGCCGCTCCGGACGTCGGGGCACGCGGCTGAGGTTGCCGCGTCGATGCTTTCGCGGTTCTGGGCGAGATCGAGCAGGTTGATGCCGTTCTGCGTCGCCCACGTGATGACGATCGTGTTCAGTCCGCCCTTGCCGAGCGTCGGGGTGACGGTCCGCCAGTTCTGCAGCTGCCCTTCCATATCCGAGCACAACTGCTGGACTTGAGCGTCGGTGAACGTCGAACCGGACGCGGTTGTTGCCGGCGCCGTCGTGGTGGAACTCGCGGGCGTAGTGCTGCTGGGCGCGGGAGAGTTGGTGGACCCTCCCGCGCATCCGCTCAGCACCGTGACGAGAGCTGCCGCGCCGACTACAGCTGCGGCAGTAGAACTTCGACGGTTACCGATCATTGAACGCACCCCTGGCTGGTTGAGAGACAGGCGGCGTTCGCCGGTCTCGGATCAGAAACTGTGTTCTGCGGCCGGGAAAGCGCCAGTGCGAACTTCTGATGCATAGGCTGCGGCTGCGGAACGCAGTTCGTCACCGACGTTACCGAAACGCTTGACGAACTTGGCTGTCTTACCGCTCGTGTAACCCGCCATGTCCTGCCAGACGAGTACCTGAGCGTCGCATTCGGAACCGGCCCCGATGCCGACGGTGGGGATGGTGAGTTTGCGGCTGACCTGGCCCGCAATCTCGGCCGGAACCATTTCCATGACGACGGAGAACGCCCCGGCTTCCTGGACTGCAATGGCGTCCGCCACAAGCTGCTCGGCCGCGTCGCCGCGACCCTGGACGCGGAATCCGCCGAGCGAGTTCACGCTCTGCGGGGTGAATCCGACGTGTGCCATGACGGGGATGCCGGCCGAGGTGATTGCCGCGATCTGCTTGCTCATCCGCTCGCCGCCTTCGAGTTTGACGGCGTGCGCGAGGCCTTCCTTCATGAACCGTGTGGCAGTCGCCAGGGCCTGCTCGGCGGAACCCTCGTAGGTGCCGAAGGGGAGGTCGGCGACGACGAGTGCGTGCGGCGCGCCGCGAACGACGCCACGCACGAGCGGGAGCAGTTCGTCGACGGTGATCGGCACGGTGGTGTCGTAGCCGTAGACGACGTTGGCGGCAGAGTCGCCGACGAGCAGCACCGGGATGCCTGCGTCTTCGAAGATGCGTGCCGTGGAGTAGTCGTAAGCGGTGAGCATCGACCAGCGTTCGCCGTTCTGCTTCATCTCGGCGAGGTGGTGAATGCGCGTCTTACGCTTCGGTGCATCGGTAGAGCTTGCAGTGGGTACAGAACCGTAGAGAGGTGTTTCGGACATCGTTGTCCCTTTCTGGCCTCGAGGCCCTGAGCGTTGATCGCCTTCGGGTCCCCGGGTGTGGGTGATGACGTGTTCAGTCTGCCACCGGACATCGCCGACACGAATAGTTGACGGGGTGCAATGGGTCACATCACCGCGCGCGTATCAGGTAGGTGCCGAGACGAGGCGAACCGCTGGCTATCGCGGTTTCCTGGCACCATCGATGGCATGTCGAAGTTCGTTCGCCTCTCCGGTGCCCTCGCCGGAAGCGCAGCAGTGCTCGTGTTGGTTGTCGGTTGCACCAGTTCGGAAGGCACGCCCGAATCAGTGGAACCTGCTGGTTCTGCCGCGTCCGCGGTGCCGTCCGGCCTCGAGAAATTCTACGAGCAGACGCTCGACTGGGGTTCGTGCGACCAATTTGTCGAAGAAGGAACTGCGCCGCTGGGGCGTGGGGTCGACTGCGCCGAGGTGAGCGTTCCCGTCGACTACGCGAATCCGAACGGCGACACCGCGAAGGTGGTGATCTCGCGTTCGAAGGCTACCGGCGACCGCATCGGCTCACTGTTGCTGAACCCCGGCGGGCCGGGTGGGTCCGGGCTGTCGATGGCGACCTCGGGTTCGGGCACCGAATTGCAGGAACGTTTCGACATGATCGGCTTCGATCCGCGGGGGATCGGGGCGTCGACCCCGCAGGTTCGGTGTTTGACGCCGGAGGAGACCGACGCGGAGCGTGCGGAGGTCAACGTCGACATGACGCCGGAGGGCATCGCTCTCGCCGAGGCGGACAGCAAGGACTACGCCGCCAAGTGCGCTGAGCGGACCGGTACGGAGTTCCTCGCTCATGTCGGTACTTACGAGGTGGTGCGAGATATGGACGTCATTCGGGGCGTTCTCGGCGATCCGAAGATGAACTACCTCGGGTTCTCGTACGGGACCCGGCTCGGATCCACGTACGCGGAAACCTTTCCGCAGAACGTCCGAGCGATGGTCCTCGACGGCGCGCTCGACCCCGAGCAGGATCCGGTCGACGAAGTGGTCTTGCAGGGGCAGGGCTTCCAAGGCGCGTTCGACGCCTTTGTCGCCGACTGTGTCTCGCGAACGGATTGCCCGCTGGGTGATGATCCGGCGCAGGCGCAGGCACGCTTTCAGGCACTCGTCGATCCGTTGATCGAGAAGCCGGCACAGACCACCGATCCGCGCGGGCTGAGTTATTCCGACGCGATCACGGGCGTGCAGCAGGCTCTGTATTCGCCACAGTTGTGGACGCCGCTGCGTGGGGGCCTGTCGAGTCTGGCCGACGGACGCGGCGATTCGCTGCTCAATCTCGCCGACATGTACGAAGGCCGTGAGGATGACGGCAGCTACTCCAACATCAACGACGCGTTCAACGCCATTCGCTGCGTGGACGATCCGGCAACCACCGACCGCGCCGAGGCGGGCGAATCCGACACTCGGTACCGCGAGGCGGCGCCGTTCCTCGACGACGGCCGCGGGACGGGTCAAGCGCCGCTCGACCTGTGCGCGTTCTGGCCCGTTCCGGCTACCGGCAGCCCTCACGCGCTCGACCCCCAGGCGCTCGCTGACGCCGGTCTGCCGCAGCTGGTCGTCGTGTCCACGACGCAGGATCCGGCGACCCCGTATCAGGCCGGAGTGGATCTCGCGAAGCAGTTGGGCGCTGCTCTGATCACGTTCGACGGAACCCAACACACGGTGGTTCTGGACGGAAACTCCTGCGTCGACGATGCCGTCGTCGACTACTTCGTTTACTTGAAGGCTCCGGAAGAGGGTCTGACATGTTAACCGGCGCGACGCCGTACGCTGCGCCTATTCGATGGTGACCAATCACTCTGTTAACCGGGACCACTGATGTAACACAGATTTAACGTGGCTTGCTTAGTCTCGCGTGCATGGATCGCCAAAAAGAATTCGTGCTTCGTACCCTGGAAGAGCGCGACATTCGGTTTGTCCGCTTGTGGTTCACCGATGTTCTCGGGTACCTCAAATCGGTGGCGATCGCCCCCGCCGAACTCGAAGGCGCCTTCGAGGAGGGAATCGGATTCGACGGTTCCGCCATCGAGGGATTCTCTCGAGTCTCCGAAGCCGACACCGTCGCTCGGCCCGACGCCTCGACATTCCAGATCCTGCCGTGGGCCCACAAGGATGGTGCGCAGCATTCCGCTCGCATGTTCTGTGACATCACGATGCCCGACGGTTCGCCGTCGTGGGCCGATCCGCGCCACGTACTGCGTCGCCAGTTGAGCAAGGCCAGCGACTTGGGCTTCAGCTGCTACGTCCACCCGGAAATCGAGTTCTTCCTTCTGGAGAACGGCCCGATCGACGGCACTCCACCGATCCCGGCGGACTCGGGCGGATACTTCGACCAGGCTGTGCACGATTCGGCTCCGAATTTCCGCCGTCACGCCATCGACGCACTCGAGTCGATGGGCATCTCGGTCGAGTTCAGCCACCACGAGGCCGCGCCGGGTCAGCAGGAGATCGATCTGCGCTACGCCGACGCACTCTCGATGGCCGACAACGTGATGACGTTCCGGTACGTCGTCAAGGAGGTCGCGATCGGTGAAGGCGTCCGGGCAAGCTTCATGCCCAAGCCGTTCAGCGATCAGGCCGGCTCCGCGATGCACACCCACATGAGCCTGTTCGAGGGCGACACCAACGCCTTCCACAATCCGGACGATCCGATGCAGCTCTCCGAGACCGGCAAGGCGTTCATCGCCGGCATCCTCGAGCACGCCAACGAGATCAGTGCGGTCACGAACCAGTGGGTCAACTCGTACAAGCGACTCGTCCACGGGGGAGAGGCACCCACTGCCGCGTCGTGGGGCCCGTCCAACCGATCGGCTCTCATTCGCGTCCCGATGTACACGCCCAACAAGGCGTCCTCGCGCCGCGTCGAGATCCGTAGCCCAGACTCGGCTTGCAACCCGTACCTGACTTTCGCGGTCCTGCTTGCTGCCGGTCTTCGCGGCATCGAGAAGGGCTACACCTTGCCGCCCGAGGCAGAAGACGACGTGTGGTCGTTGACCTCCGCCGAGCGTCGCGCCATGGGTTACAAGGAACTGCCGAGCAACTTGGACAGCGCTCTGCGCGAGATGGAGAAGTCGGAGCTCGTGGCCGAAGCACTCGGCGAGCACGTCTTCGATTTCTTCCTGCGCAACAAGCGTCGTGAGTGGGAGGAATACCGCAGCCACGTGACGCCGTTCGAGCTCAAGACCTACCTCGGTCTGTGACGGTGAAACCGCCCGCTGCGAGATCAGCAGTTCCAGGACCGGGTCGACTCGGGCTGGTCGAGCCCACCGCTGCCGACGAGTTGCGTCAGCTCGGTTGGGTCGACGCCGAGAGCATCGAACTCTTGTGGTCGCTGTCGCGTGCCGCGAACGCCGACCTCGCTCTGCGCACCCTTGTGCGGATCAAGGACGGGCTCGGCGACGGGTGGCGCGAACTCGATCAAGCCCTTCGCAAGGACAAGAGCCTGCGCGGCCGTTTGTTCGCACTGGTGGGTGCGTCGTCGGCTTTCGGCGACCACCTGGCCGCGGATCCGATCGGCTGGAAACTGCTCGACGGCACCGCTCTGCCGACCAAGGACGAGGCGACTGCAGCGTTGCTCGAGGTCGTGGGTGCAACTGTCGACGAGGGTGCCACCGAAGGTTCATTGACCTACCGCGCCACGGTAACCGGGCCGGAAGCTGTTGTTGCTCTGCGTAAGAGCTACAAGGACCAGTTGATGCTGCTGGCTGCGGCTGATCTTGCGGCGACCGTCGAGAACGAACCCGTAGTTCCGTATCAGACTGTGGGGCACCAGCTTTCCGATCTGGCCGACGCCGCGCTGACCGCTGCACTTGCGGTGGCCATCGCAACGGTGTGTCCCGAGGGCAGCTGTCCGATCCGGCTCGCCGTGATCGCCATGGGCAAATGTGGTGCGCGCGAGCTGAACTACGTCTCCGACGTCGACGTGGTGTTCGTCGCCGAACCGGCCGATGCGACGGCCAGTCGCGTTGCCGGTGAGATGATGCGTATCGGTACCTCCGCATTCTTCGAGGTCGATGCTGCGCTGCGGCCCGAAGGCAAGCGCGGAGAACTGGTTCGCTCCCTCGAATCCCACATCACGTACTACAAGCGCTGGGCCAAGACCTGGGAGTTCCAGGCACTGCTCAAGGCTCGTCCGATGACCGGCGACATGGAGCTCGGTCGCCAGTACTCCGAGGCGATGAGCCCGATGGTGTGGATCGCCTCCGAGCGCGAGGACTTCGTCCCCGAAGTCCAGGCCATGCGTCGACGCGTCGAGGAAATGGTTCCCCCCGAACTGCGTGAGCGTGAACTCAAACTCGGCCGCGGAAGTTTGCGCGACGTCGAATTCGCCGTCCAACTCCTGCAATTGGTGCACGGGCGCGCCGACAGTTCGTTGCATGTCCAGAGCACCGTCGATGCACTGACTGCATTGGCGGCGGGTGGATACGTCGGCCGCGACGACGCCGCCAACCTGACTGCGTCGTACGAATTCCTGCGTCTGCTCGAGCACCGTCTGCAGTTACAGAAGCTCAAGCGCACACACACCCTGCCGCCGCCGGACGACGAGGAAGCGCTGCGTTGGCTGGCCCGCGCCGCGCACATGCGACCCGACGGTCGTCTGGATTCCCTGGGAGTCCTGCGCGCCGAGATCAAGCGGAATTCGCATCGGATTCGCCGCCTGCACGCCAAGTTGTTCTACCGCCCGCTTCTCGAATCGGTGGCGCGGATGGACAAGGAAGCACTGGTCCTGGGGCCAGAAGCCGCGGTTCGCCAGTTGGCCGCTCTCGGTTACACGGCACCCGAGCATGCTCTCGGGCATCTGACTGCACTGACGAGTGGCGCTTCACGCAAGGGTCGCATTCAAGCGCTCCTGTTGCCGACTCTGCTCGAATCACTCGCGGACACACCGGATCCCGATGCCGGTCTGCTCGCTTACCGCAGGCTCTCGGACGCGCTCGTCGACCAGACGTGGTTCCTGCGCCTGCTCCGCGACGAGGCTGCGGTGGCCGAGCGTCTGATGACGGTGCTGGGCTCGTCGGCGTACCTACCCGACCTGCTCATCAAGGCTCCCGACGTGATTCGCTTGTTCGCGGATTCGCCGAGTGGACCGCGCCTGGTCGAGCCGAAGCCCGAGGACGTCGCTCGCGGAATCCTCACCGCCTCCGGCCGACACAGTGATCCCAATCGTGCTGTTGCTGCGGCCCGCTCGCTGCGGCGACACGAACTTGCGCGAATCGCGTCGGCCGACATCCTCGGCATGCTCGATGTTCCTGCAGTCTGCAAGGCGCTGTCCTCGGTGTGGGCCGCGGTGCTCAATGCATCGCTCTCCGCGGTGATCAAGGCCAGCGTCACCGAACTCGGGACCGAGGCGCCGGCCAGTTTCTCCGTCATCGGCATGGGTCGACTCGGCGGCGGCGAACTGGGCTATGGATCCGATGCGGACGTGCTGTTCGTGTGCGAACCCCGCGAGGGCGTCGACGAGACCGTTGCGGTCAAGTGGGCCAACAGCATTGCCGACAAGGTCCGCAAGCTCCTCGGGGCACCGAGTACCGATCCGCCGCTCGAAGTCGACACCGGATTGCGTCCGGAAGGCCGTAACGGTCCGATGGTGCGCACTCTCGAGTCCTACGACGCGTACTACGCGAAGTGGGCTCAGGCGTGGGAGATTCAAGCGCTGCTTCGTGCGCACCCGGTTGCCGGTGATCCTGAACTGGGACTGCGGTTCCTGCACATGATCGACAAGACCCGCTACCCCGAGGGCGGCGTCAGTGATGCGGCGGTGCGCGAGATCCGGCGCATCAAGGCGCGAGTCGATTCCGAAAGGCTCCCGCGCGGAGCCGATCCGGCGACGCACACGAAACTGGGTCGCGGCGGCTTGGCCGACATCGAGTGGACTGTGCAATTGCTGCAGCTGCGCCACGCCGACAAGATCGAGTCGCTGCACAACACGTCGACCCTCGAGACTCTCGACGCCATCGGCGCCGCGGAACTGCTCAGCGAAGGTGACGTCGAACTGCTGCGTGACGCCTGGATCACCGCGACGAAGGCACGCAACTGCCTCGTTCTGGTGCGGGGGAAGCCGACCGATCAGCTTCCCGGCCCGGGCCGTGTTCTCGCGGCGGTGGCGCAGGTCGCTGGATACGGCGACGACGCAGGGGAATTCCTCGACAATTACCTGCGCATCACGCGTCGGGCAAAAGCAGTGGTGGAGAGGGTCTTCGGCGGGGAGTAGCGTTTTTGCTCAGTCTTGGCGAACCGGCGCATTCGCGGCGAACTTGCGGACTTCGGCGTCCTGCCACACGTGGGCGGGAACTCCGCCGCCGAGTAGCTCGCGCGCGAGCGCGGGTTGCCCGCCGATCGGTACGTCGCTGCCCGCGATGATCATGTTGCCGTAGCGGCGGCCCTTGAGCATCGCGGGATCGGCGATGATCGCCATGTGTTCGAACTGTGCGCCGATGGTTGCGGCCTCGCTGCGCGCGCCCTGGAGATCCGGGGTGTCGCCGCAGTTGACGATGTAGATGCCGCCCGGTGCGAGCACGCGTCGTACGTGGGTGGTGAATTGCGCCGTCGTCAGTGGTGTCGGAGTTGTGCTGCCGGCGAAGACATCTCGAATCACGATGTCCCGGGTGGACTCGGTGAGAGTTTCGGTGACGGCGCGGGCTTCTCCGACGCGGATGCGCAGAAGAGGCGCGCGCGGGAGGTCGAACCAATCGCGTACAAGTTCCGCCAGAGCACCGTCGATTTCGACCACCACTTGACGCGCGTCAGGGTAGGTGGCGGCGAAGTATCTGGCCATGGAGCAGGCGCCACCGCCGAGATGAAGCACCCGCAGGCGCTCGGCCTTGTCACGTTCGGAATCGACCAGATGCGCGATCCACCGCATGTACTCGAAATCGAGCACCGTGGGATCCGCGACGTTCACGTGGGAACTGGGCACTCCGTTGATCTGGATGATCCAACTGTCATCGGAGTACTGATCGCGGACTAGTTCGCACGTCCCGGTATCGATCGGAAAAGTGCCGGCGACGGGACCGGACTCGCCTCGCTCGGGAGTACTGCTGCGAGTTCTGGTCTTGCGAGTTCCCTTGGCCACTGTGTCCATGTTAGCCGTGCGCCTTTCTGGTAGAGGCGGCTACCAAAAAGGCACACGGACCGACGGTATTCTCGGGCTACTTCAGGCACACTCGTACATGGAGTGTGATCGGCGACACAAATGCCGGCGCGTTCTTTCGTCGTCCGTGCATCACGAAGAATTTCGAGGAGTGCAGGTGAAGGTCAAGGCAGCGGTAGTCAAGGCGCCAGGTCAGGCGTGGGAGATCGAAGAGGTCGAGCTGGGGGACCCGGTCTCGGGTGAGGTGCAGGTCCGACTCGCCGCATCGGGGCTGTGCCATTCGGACGAACATTTGCGTACGGGCGCCAGCCCGCTGCCCTTCTACCCGGCCCTGGGCGGGCACGAAGGCGCCGGAGTGGTGACGAAGGTCGGACCGGGTGTCGCGAGCGTCGAAGAAGGCGACCACGTGGTTCTCGCCTTCATCCCGGCGTGCGGACGTTGTCCGTCCTGTGCGAAGGGTCTGCAGAACATCTGCGACGAAGGAGCCGGCCTGTTGACCGGGCAGGCGATCTCCGACAAGACGTACCGCGTCACCCTCGACGACGAGCCGGTCATCCAGATGTGCCTGCTCGGAACATTTTCGCCGTACGTGACCGTCAACGAGGCGTCGGTGATCAAGATCGAGAAGGACATCCCGCTCGACAAGGCGGCCTTGCTCGGCTGCGGTGTTGCCACCGGTTGGGGATCGGCCACCGCAATCGGTGGAGCCAAGGTCGGCGACACGGTGGTGGTCGTCGGCGTCGGCGGTGTCGGAATCAACTCGGTGCAGGGTGCGGCGTCCGCCGGAGCACGATTTGTGATCGCGATCGATCCCGTCGAGTTCAAGCGCGACAAGGCAAAGGAATTCGGCGCCACACACACTTTTGCCTCCCTCGAGGAAGCGCTACCGGTGATCGGCGAGATCACCTGGGGCAAGATGGCCGACGTCACCGTGATCACCGTGGGCGAGATTCACGGCGACATCATTCAGCCCGCGCTCAGCGCGACGGGCAAGGGTGGCCAGGTCGTGGTCGTCGGAATGGGGCATTACGCAGATTCGCAGGTGACGCTCAGCCTCTTCGAGCTGACCCTTCTGCAGAAGCGTTTGCAGGGAGCCATCTTCGGCGGGGTAGGGCCACGGTCCCAGATTCCCAAGTTGCTCGATCACTACCGAAGCGGCGCACTCAAACTCGACGAGTTGGTGACCAAGACTTACAAGCTCGAGGAGATCAACGAGGGGTACGCCGACATGCTCGAAGGAAAGAATCTGCGCGGGATGATCGTCTACACGGAGGACGATTACTGATCGTTTCCCTTTGACTGAGGGCTCCGGCCCGGCACCACGCTTCGTGATGTCGGGCCGGAGTCTTCTGCCCCCACGCACATTTCTGTCGATCGATGAGTCGACTGCCCCCGTAGTGGGCACTCGCAGAGTGAGGAAACCGGGCACCGTGTCCGGATCTCAGTCCACGACTCGACAGAGAAGAGCAGAGCATGCCCTACATCACCACCTCCGACGGAACCGAGATCTACTACACCGAGCACGGCGTCGGTCGGCCGATCGTCCTCAGCCACGGGTGGCCGCTGAGTTCTGACGCGTGGCAGGTCGAGATGAAGTTGTTCGCCGACGCCGGCTACCGGACCATCGCGCACGATCGTCGAGGACACGGTCGCTCGTCGAAGACGTACACCGGCAACGACATGGATACATATGCCAAGGACCTGGCTGAGCTGATCGACACACTCGACCTGAAAGACCTGGTCCTGGTTGGCCATTCGACCGGCGGCGGGGAAGTGGTCCGGTACGCGGCGCAGCACGGCAAAGGGCGCGTGGCCAAGGTGATCACCGCCGGCGCCGTACCGCCGATCATGGTCAAGTCGGACGGCAACCCCGAAGGCGCACCGATCGAGGTCTTCGACGGCATCCGTGAGGGAGTTCTGCGAGACCGATCGCAGTTCTACAAGGATCTCAGCGAGAGCTTTTACGGCGCGAACCGCGAAGGTGCCGACGTCTCGCAAGGGGCGAAGGACGACTTCTGGCGGCAAGGGATGTTGGTCAACCTCGCCGCGGCCTACGACTGCGTCAAGGCATTCTCGGAGACGGACCAGACCTCCGATCTCGAAGCCATCGACGTTCCGTTCCTCATCGCTCAGGGCGACGACGATCAGATCGTGCCGATCGGCGCAGCGGCCGAGAAGGCGATCAAGCTGGTGAAGAAGGGCACGCTGAAGGTGTATCCGGGCGCACCTCACGGCATCTACGGCTCATATCAGAAGACACTGGACCAGGACATTCTCGCGTTCATCGAGGACTGACGTCAGCGAGGCGGAAGGACCGGAGTCGAAAGGACCAGAGTGGGAAGGATAAAATTGCCATGTCTACACACGTTGCCTCACTATGCAATGGCCCCAGTGTCTTCGAGAACGAACTCGGGTCGATCTCGCAACTCGACACGAGTTCGTTGCCGATCCTGTCCGGTCTGTCGATCAAACGAATTGTTCTCGGTCCCGGCGCGATCCGTGAACCACAATGGAACGTCAACGCGAACCAGATCGCCTACGTCACCAGCGGAACCGTGCTCGTCTCGATGCTGGGCAATGCTGACGAGTTCGCCAGCTTCGTGGTGCGAGCGGGGCAGATGTATCACGTCGAATCCGGCGCGATTTACCACATCGAGAATGTCGGAGAGGAGGAGGCGGAGATCATCGCTGCCCTGCGTACTTCACTCCCGCAGCACTTTTCGTTGCAGAGTAGCGTCAGCGCAATGTCGAACGCGGTGCTCGGCAACACGTACGATCTCGCCGCATCGGCCTTCGACGTCTTCGGTGGAGTCGATGCGTCCCAGATAGTTCGGCGGGACGGCGCCGCCGTCGTTCCCGATACCGCCGGCCTTCCCAACGCGCATCTCTTCGATCTCGAAGGCCAGATCGCGCCTCTCGCATATCCGTACGGACAGGCGAAAGTGGCGCGCAAGCAGTATTGGGCGGCGCTGGAGGATCTTTCGATGTACTCGTTGACAATTCGCGAGAGTGGGATGCGTGAGCCACACTGGCATCCCGTCACTGCCGAAATGGGATACGTGCATCGTGGTCACGGGCGGATGACGGTCCTCGATCCGGACGGTTCGCTCGACACCTACCTACTGGAGCCCGGTCAGGTGTATTTCGTTCCGCGTGCCTATCCCCATCACATCGAGGTTCTAGGTGACGAGGACATCAACTTCCTCATCTTCTTCGACCAGCCGACGCCGGGCGACATAGGCTACCGTGCAACGGCTTCCGCGTTCTCACGCGGCGTTCTCTCGGCCTCGTTCGGTGTTCCGGAACGGGATCTGCCGCACTTTCCTTTCACCCCGATCGATCCGCTCATCGTCTCGCGGATCAATCCGATCGACCGCCAGCACTGACCGGCAAGGACGCCCATCATGACCACCACGCTCACCGTGACCGATCACGGGACGACGCTCGACTTCACGTACGAGGACGCCCTCCGCTATCACGGTCCGCAGGCCCCGGGCGGCGTGGCCCATGCCTACAAGGTTCTCGAGCGCGCTCTCGGTGTGCTCGGCGGGGAAGGCTCCGTCGAGCGTCGCGAGCTGGTCGTCACCACCGCACACGGCGGACCAGGAGTGCGCGATTCGTTCGAGTTGGTCACGCGCGCGGTGACCGAAGGGCGGTACACCGTTGACAGTTCCTTGGCCAGGCGTGAACGTGGAAACAAGCTCGCGCTGTACGTATTTCGGATCACCTATCGCGGCGCGAGCGTCACGCTGACTGTTCGGGAGGGGTTCGTCGTCGACGAGTTCATCACTCTGTCCCGTAAGTCCGACCGGACGGCCGAAGACGAGTCACGGCTGACAGAGCTCAAGCAGGAGATGGCGGATCGAGTGATGTCGAGCCCGGCCGAGAGCGTGTACGACGTCGAGACCGGCACGCTCCCCGTCTGAGCGACGGCGGCGCAGGCGTCGGCGTGCAGAAATCTGGGCTGTCTGAAGTCAGCGGCTGGCGAACATCCTTATTCGTTGGTCGCGGCTGCGCTCGAGATGGTTGCGCATGTGACCACGTGCGGACGATTCGTCCCGGGCGCGGATGGCGTTCAGGATCTCTTGATGCTCCGAATTGAGCAGGTCAGGTTCGCCGTAGTTCGACGGCGGGCCGCTGTCGTAGATTCGCAGTTGGGTGGTGAGGCGGATCAGCAATGAGGTGATCGTGGAATTGTGGGCGGCCTGCCAGAGGGCCTCGTGAAACTTGAAGTTTCCGGCACGAACCTCGGTGCCTTCTGTTGCAGTGCAGCAGAACTCGTGCAATCCGTCCAGGCGGGCAAGGTCGAGATCGCTGTGGCGGAGTGCGGCGGCGCCGGCGGCTTCCGATTCGAGGGCAACCCGCGCTGCGTAGATTTCGATGACGTCCTCGGGAGTGCCGGAGCGGACACGAAAACCGCGGGCGGCTCGTTCGAGTAGACCGTCGTGCGCGAGCCAGTTGAGTGCCTCGCGGATCGGGGTACGCGATGCGCCGTACGATTCGCACAATTGAGTCTCGTGCAGCGGAGAGCCCTGGGGGAACTTGCCGGCCAGGATGTCGGCTCGCAGGCGCAGGTACTGCCGCGAGGTCTGATCGGACCGGCCCAGCGCAGCCTCCGGCACCAGCAGATCGGTGGTGCTCGTATCGGCGTCGAGATCCATGTGTCCTCATTCCTGTGCATGCAAGTAGAGCGCGTTCGATTATGCCATCGGCGACGAGTGAGTACTTGCGTATACGCTAGTACTCATTTAGGTTCGTGCTTGTTCGTTTCCGAGGGAGAGGGTCTGAAGTGGCTGGAGAGACCGCGTCGCCGCTGGTGAGTGCTGCTGAACTCGACGCGATGCTGCGCGAGGGAGGCGTCGCTGTGCTCGACGCGACGATTCATTTTCCTCCCGCGCGATTTGACGGCGACTATCGCCCGGAGTCCGGGTACGACGGCTGGGTTTCCTCGCACATCCCGGGTTCCCGACACGTCGACCTCATGGACGTCTTCTCCGAAAGGGAAGCGGCGCTGCATTTCACACGCCCGTCAACGGAGCAGTTGATGTCCGATCTCCAATCCAGTGGTATCGAACCGGGTGCGACAATCGTGATCTACGACCAGGGTTCGACCACTTGGGCATCACGGCTCTGGTGGGTGTTTCGCAACGCCAGCATCGAAGCAAGGGTCCTCGACGGTGGCCTCGCCGAATGGACTCGATGCGGCTTCGCCCTCGCGAGCGGCGACGACGTCACCCACACGTCGGCGTCGAAGCGTTGGAGTGTGACGGACCTTGGCCTGTGGGTCGATCTACCTCGCGTTGCCTCACTGTCCTCAGGAGAAGGAGCCGGAACGCTGGTGTGCGCGCTGGCGCCTGAGCAGTACGAGGGAACGGAGAAGACGCGATATTCGCGACGCGGACATATTCCGTCAAGTGTGAATCTGTCTGCGAAGGGTCTTCTCGACGCCGATGCCCGGATGCTTCCGGCGGACGATGTTCGGTCGAAATCTGCTGACGTTCTACCAGCCGTCGCTGAACCTGTCGTGATCTATTGCGGCGGTGGAGTTTCGGCGTGCCTGACAGCACTCGCACTGATCCGCGGCGGCTATGAGGACGTCAAGGTCTATGACGGCTCGTTGGAGGAATGGACTGCAGATCCGACTTTGCCGATGGTTGTCGGCGGTGAGCCCGGCGGCGCGGTTGCGGATGTTCGATGTCCGCGGTCCTGAATCGCCGCAGTCCTCAATTACCTCCCGTCCTGAAGGAATTCTCATGTCTGACACTGTCTCTGTCGAAACCGTCGCGTCGGCGATCGACGCACTCCGCGATCAGGTACCGCTCGTCCAGTCGCTGACCAACATCGTTTCTGCGAACTTCTTGACCAATGTTCTGCTCGCCGCCGGCGCAAGCAACGCTCACATCGACAACGTCCACGAAGCGGGTGGGTTCGCTGCCATCGCCGGGGGAGTGCTCGTCAACCTCGGAACGCCGGACGACGGGACAGCCGAAGCCTTCCTGATAGCAGCAGAAGCGGCCCGAACTGCCAGTACGCCATGGGTTTTGGATCCCGTCGGTGTCGGCGGACTACCCTGGCGGAGCGGTATCGCTGTGGATCTGCTGCGCTTTCACCCCAGCGCAATCCGGGGGAATGCGTCGGAGATCATCGCGCTTGCGGGACTCGGCGGTGACACCCGCGGCGTCGACAGTGCCTCCGATTCCGCCGACGCAGTGCCCGCCGCTCTGTCACTCTTGAAGCATGCGGATGCCGTGTCGGCATCCGGACCGGTCGACTACATCGTCGGCCGCGATGCGGGCGGTGACACCCGGGGCATCCGAGTCTCCGGTGGCAGCGCACTGTTGCCGCGCGTGACCAGTACCGGTTGCTCTCTGGGCGGTCTTGTCGCCGCCTACCTCGCCGTCACGTCGACCGCGCTGGACGGATTGGTTGCCGCGCACACGCATGTTGCCGTGGCATCGGAGATCGCCGAGGAAAATGCCTCGGGCCCCGGTTCTTTCGCGGTCGCATACCTCGACGCGCTCTACAGCGTGAATGCGGACACCATCCGCTCACGTGCCCGAATCGAATCGTTCGACCTGCCGGCTGGAGTGCAGAACTGATGGGCATCAAGACATTCTGGTATCTCACCCAGGCAGACGGGGACTACCCGTGGAGCCCCGGTGGGCTGTTCCCCGTGGACGGGGCCAGGCAGATCGAGCTCGCGAAGACCATCGACGACGGCGGATTCGAAGGTGCGCTTGTTGCCACCTGGCCGAACGATCCGTTCATCTCGGCGACGTGGGCGGCAGCGCACACCACGCGCATGAAGTTCCTCGTCGCCGTCTACGCGAACATGACGCCGGCGCGACTGCTGGCGGAGAAGGCATTGACTTTCGACGCCTTCAGCGGCGGCCGACTGTTGATCAACTCGGTCAACGGACGCGAGAACATCCTGACCAAGTACGACATGAACGTGCCCCACGACGAGCGTTACGAGTTGGGGGAGCAGTACTGGGCGGACTTCCGCCGCATCTACGCCGAAGGCACGGAGTCGAACTTTCCCAACACACCACTGCGTATCGATGCGCCCGCTGGGCATCAGGTTCCGCTGTGGGGTACCGGTGATTCGCCTGCAGGCCTGGCGAATTCAGGCAAGGTGCTCGACACCTACTTGGCGATGCTGCGCGAGACTGCGTTCATCGAAGACAAATTCTCTGCCGCACGGGCGGCGGCGGAGGCAGCCGGGCGCGAGTTCACCGACTTCGGTGCGCTCACCGGTGTGATCGTTCGCCCCACCAAGGCGCAGGCGCACGACCGGTTCCGTTCGTTGTTCGAGAAGACGGGCGTCGAGCAGATCGCTCATGTCTTGGACAACGCAGTGCGTCGTCGTACTCAGGGGAAGCAAGACCTCAAGACCTTCACCGCCCGCGACGCTCAGCGACAGGGTTGGGCGGACAAGATTGCCTCCGGCCGACTTCCGGAACCGGAGGAGTTGTACGTCGGTGACGGGCTGTACGCGGGTATCACGGCGTGGTCACCCCTCGACATCTTCGGCACCGGGTCATCGGCCGTGTACTACGTCGGCGATCCGGATTCGATCACGGACTCGGTACGCACGCTTCGCAGCCGAACCGGTTTGACTGCACTGATCCTGGCAGGTTGGCCTCTGATCGAGGAAGCGAAGTGGGTTGCGGAGCATCTTGTTCCGCGATTCGACGAACTCAGCTGACGGCGCGCCGCAAGACAGTGGCACCGAGACCTAGAACGTCGCGGAGAAATGCTGTGGCAGTGTCGATTTCAGACGCAGTACATTCGAGAAGGATCTTGACTTCCACGTCCTTCTTGACGATGTCGGCAACAACGGCCACGGCGACAACACCGTTGCCGACGGCCGAGCCTCGGAACAGATCGATCCCGTCGCCGTCCGCGCTGACCGTGCCGTCGAGATAGCCGTAGTCGAGCGGATAGATCGCATCGGGGTACCGCGGGTGTGCCGACCCTCGGGGGCGATCGATCACGACAGCTGACGTGGCAGCCAGGTGATCGAGGGCGGCGAACAGATCTTCGCTCATCGTTACCGGTGCTCGCGCAGTAGCTGAGTCGGTGTCAGACCTGCCAGTGCACGCGTATCGCGTGCGAGGTGGGCTTGGTCGGCGTAGCCGGCGCGACCGGCCAGCGACGACAGCGTGAGTTTTGCGCCGCGGCTGAGAGTCAACACGTCCTGCATTCGTTGCACCTTCTGAATCAGTTTGGGGGACAGCCCGACCGCTGACGTGATCGATCGTCTGAAATGACGTTCGGAAACACCGAGGTCTGCAGCAATCTCTCGTATCGGCGTGGAAGGGGAGGAGATGAGCGCGGAGTAACCACGCTCGATTCCGTGGTCGGGTTCCAGTCCGCGCCACAACTGGCCCAGTAGTTGTGCGTCGACTGCCTCGTGGCGCAGGGCGTCGGCAAGTACCCGCGCTTGTCTGGAAGTGAGGATGTCGTCGATGGCGATCTTCGAATCCTGCACCGCATCGGCAGCTGTGCCGAGCAGGCTCCGCAGAGCCGGTGGATTGATCCGGATGCCCCACATGGTTGTACCGGCGGCGACCGAAACCAGATCGGCACCGGTGGCAGGTCCGACGAGCCACGACTTTCCGGTGCTGTCGACGATGAAGTCTGCGCAGAGATCGGGAAGAATCCGCTTTGCTTCCGTGGGCGCATGGGGGTCGGTAGTGCTTTTCCACGTGCAACTGAAGAGGCCGGCCGAACCGGTGATCCAAGTCTCGACATAGGTGTGGCCGTTTTGTTCAAGACTCGACGCTACCGTCCGACTACCGTCAAGAGCGAGGGTGTCAGTGCCGGTCATCAGATCATCGTCACACACTCGCCGATCACTTCTCGACCCGAAACAGGAGAAATACCGTGTCCGTCTCTCCGAGACTCGATCTCGTCGGAATCGTCACCAACGATCTCGCGCGTTCCCTCGCGTTCTACCGAACCCTCGGGCTCGACATTCCGGAAACACCCGCTGACGCTCCACACGTGGAGTTCACTTTCGACAGTGGGCTTCGGCTGGCCTGGGACGCGCTGTCCACCATCACGAGCTTCGATCCGGACTTCGCTGTCGGGGAAGGTCGACACCCCGTCGCTTTGGCCTTCGATTTCGGGACACCCGCTGCAGTCGACGAGGCGTATCAGCGCATCACAGCCGACTTCCCCGGACACAAGGCGCCGTTCGATGCCGTGTGGGGGCAGCGTTACGCCGTTCTTCTCGATCCCGACGGCAATACCGTGGATCTCTTTGCCGCGCTCTGATTTCGAACGACGCAGGCCCCGACCGAATATCGGTCGAGGCCTGCGGTTGTCGGTGATCGAGTAGTTGTCAGTTCACCAAGCGTTGAGGGTGTCGAGGATCTGGCCTCGGGCCTTCCACAGTTCTGCACCCCAGTACGGCCACGAATGAGTGCCGTTGGCTGGGAAGCTGTACGTTGCCGGAATTCCCAGGGAGTTCATGCGCAGCTGGAATGCCCGTGAGTTCATCAGGGCCAGGGCTTCGAGGCCGATGGCGCTACCGGTATTCACGAAGTCGACGGGACGACGCGGTTGATCGAACTGCCCGGGTAGGCCGCTCGCAGCGGAGATGTACAGCGAGAGCCCAGCCAGTTCGGGTGCAAACACGAAGGGATCGTTGCGGAGCCAAGCGGGGTTCCACGGCGGTCCCCACATTGCATCGACATTGAAGGACCCGGCGCTGACCATGGCCACCCGGATCGCCTCACGCATGCCTGGAGCTGAGATGTTGAGGTATCCCGAGAGCGAACCGGCGAACTTGAACTGATCGCGGTGGTAGGCGGCTAGCGTCAGTGCCGCGCTGCCACCCATGGACAGCCCGAGCACGCCGTTGTTGGTTCGGGAGACGCCGCGCGATTCCAGATAGGCGGGAAGTTCCTGGGTGAGGAAGGTTTCCCATTTGTACGTGACCGGCTGGCGATTCAAATTGCTGTTCGCATACCAGTCCGAGTAAAAGCTGGACTGCCCGCCGACCGGCATGACCAGCGTGACGTTGTCGCCACGATACTGCTCGAGAGCGTTGGTCTCGAAACTCCATGCGTTTCGGTCGTCGCGTGCTCGTAGGCCATCGAGAAGATAGAGCGCCGCGTTGCCGCCGCGCGAAGCCCACTGGATCTGAACCTTGATCGGTCCCATCGACGAGTCTACGAACACTTCCTCGTAGCCACCGGCCGGGGCGGTACGCGCGGGCGCTGCGGTCGCTACCGATCCGCTGATCAGGCCTGCGGTCAGGGGGAGTGCGAGTGCTGTCGCTGCGAGGCCCAGGATCCGACGCTTGATTCGTTTCGAAATACGGTTTCTCGAAAGATCCGGGTTCGAAATATCTGGGTTCTTCGCCAAATCTGTGTGAGCCTCGTGCATGTATCACTCCCGCCCCAAAGGTGCTTGCACACCGAAATCCGACCGAGCCCCCCGAGGCGCGGAATTCCTTATGACACTAAGTGGTCTGTATTGACCTCGACGGCACCGTTACCGGTTCGTTATCAAACTGGTCCGATTTACCGTAATGCCGTCAGGCGTCGTCGACCGGAGGTTGTGCCACGATTTGCCAACCTCCACGAATCAGGTGTTCACGTACCCGAGCGATGTCCGATTCGTGCGGAATTTCGTCGGTGACCTTGGTGATGAGGACGCCGATGTCGATCGGATCGACCGAACCGGGAAAGTCGATCGGATCGACCGGAAGCGGAAAGCCGGCGACGAGATCGTCAGCAAGAACGGCGATCTCGTCGTCGGACAGTTGTCGCCGGAGCAGGGCCATCAAAGGGACGTAGTCCTGCTCCGGCACACCGTTCGGATACCCGGCACGCAGCCAGCCGAGTATCGAAGCCAGAAGTGGTGGAAGACTCAACGAATCGAGCTTCAGTGGTTGTCGAGATCAGCGAGGGGCCACCCGGCGGCAGCAAGGACGGAGGCAACGCGCGCGATGTCCTCGTCCGAGGGAGTCTGGCTCGTCAGATCGGCGATCTGAGCGCTGATCTCGTCGCTCGAGATCACCTGGTCGCTGTTGACGTCGCTCAGTTCTGCGAGTGCAGCGCCGATGGCAATGTCTCGAATTTGCGCGTCCGAGAGTTTGCGTCGTAGCAATGCGACCAGCGGAATGCGGTCCTTGGGCGGTATGCCTTCGGGGTAGCCGGCGCGAAGCCAGTCAAGAATGGATTGAGGAAGGGATGGAGTCGGTGCAGTCACGGTGATGTCTTTCCGCTCGTGAGGGCGCACGAGATCAGAAGATCTCGATGCCGAATGTGTGGCTGAGGAAGCCCTGCATGATGAAGAGGATTCCGGTGACGATCGCGATGAGCACGACCGCGAAGCACACCACTGCGCCTGCCACGGCCAACGGACTGCGAGCCGCGACGGCAGTGCTCCCGCCGCCACTGCCACGTTGTCCGGCGTCGAGCGACTTCAGGCCGATTGCGAAGATCGCCGGTAGTCCGGCGCCCAGCAGGAGGCCGACCAGTACGACCTGCCAGAGCGAGTCGACGGTGTTTTTCAAGATATCCATGTCGATTCCCTCTTTCAGGCTTTGACGTCGGTGGTGACGCGGGCGTCCGGACCGGGGACCTCTGCGGGTACCAGGCCGCCGTCCCACTCGGCGTTGACGTTGCTCGGATCGATGGGCTCCTTGCGGGAGCGCAGGTACATCCAGCCGGCCAACGCGATGAGCACGGCGAAGACGACCAGGACACCGGGCAGGCCGCCGACGATGTCGGCCAGTCCCCAGCACAGAGCGCCGACGATTGCAGCGGACGGAAGAGTGATCAACCAGGCGACCGCCATACGCCCGGCTACGCCCCAACGAACTTCGGCGCCCTTGCGTCCCAGACCGGTTCCCATGATGGAACCCGTCGCCACATGGGTGGTGGAGAGCGGAAGGCCGAGGTGGCTGGAGGTGAGAATGATTGCAGCAGAGGATGCTTCGGCTGCCATGCCTTGTGGTGCGGCAATCTCGACAAGTCCCTTGCCGAGAGTGCGGATGACTCGCCAACCGCCGAGGTAGGTTCCGGCAGCGATCGCGAGCGCACAGGTGAGCTTGACCCAGAACGGCATGTCCGCGTCGGCGGAGATGGTTCCGTGGGCGACCAGGGCGAGGAAGATGACGCCCATGGTCTTCTGAGCGTCGTTGGTGCCGTGTGCGAGGGAAACGAGTGAAGCCGAACCGATCTGGCCGAGTCGGAAACCTTTGTCCTTGGTTTCTTCTCCGACGTTGGAGGTGATGCGGTAGATGAGCCAGGTGCCGGCCGCGGCAACCAAGCCGGCCACGACGGGAGCGAGAACTGCGGGGATGACAACCTTGCTGAGGACGCCGCTCCAGGCGACACCGCTCATGCCGAGGGACGCGATGGCGGCGCCGATCAGGCCGCCGAACAGTGCGTGTGAGGAACTCGAGGGGATGCCGAGCAACCACGTTGCCAGGTTCCAGATGATGCCGCCGACAAGGCCGGCGAAGACGATGGTGAGCAGCGCTTGGCCACCCACATTTCCGAGGTTCACCACGCCCTTGGCCACGGTGGCAGCAACCTCTACCGAGAGGAAAGCTCCGACCAGGTTCAAGGAAGCAGACAGAGCGACTGCCACCTTGGGCTTGAGGGCGCCGGTTGCAATCGACGTGGCCATAGCGTTGCCAGTGTCATGAAAACCGTTGGTGAAGTCGAACCCCAGAGCGGTTACGACGACGACGAGGAGAACGATGAGTTCCGCATTCACGAGAAGTCATGTTCCAACACCTCCGGGCCTCAAATCGACCTCAGACGTGGTCGTTCCGCGACATTTCCACCGCTCGGCACCTGTTGTTCACCTTCGTCCGGATAATTGTCCGTTTTGAAACTCCTGGGGTAGAGAAAATTCATTCGCGTGCATGGTCGTGGAGGTTGTGGAGGCATACGCTCGTTTCATGTCCCTGGGCGAAGAGAAGACGATCTCGGTCACCACATTCCGTAAGAGCGGTGACGGCGTAGCCACGCCGACGTGGGTCGTGCCTCTGCCTGACGGACGTATCGGCTTCTGGACTTCCTCGAAGTCGGGTAAGGCCAAGCGTCTGCGGAACAACCCACGCGTCACCGTGGTGCCGTGCAACAACCGCGGAAAGGTTGCCGACGGTGCGTCGCCGGTCACCGGGACCGCTCAGTTGGTGAGCGGTGGAGCTGAATTCGACGAGATCCGCAGCAAAGTCAAAGCGAAATACGGTGTGATGGTGCCTATTTCGAAATTCTTCAACACCCTCGGTCACATCGGTAATGGTCCGTTCCCGTACGGCGACACCGGCGTGATCATTTCCGTCGATGCGTAGTCGGGATTGCGTAGCGGAGTAGTCTGAAGGTATGGAACCCACGACCGGGCACCTCTGCCTGACGGTTCCACGAATCCTCCGTCAAGGAGCCTCGTCATGGCGCACATCAGCACTCTCGACTATGCAATGGAAGCGCCGCAGCGCCATGTCGGGCAACCTTTCCCGTCGCCGACGCGGACTCCGCGATTCCTGCTTCGTGGGCAAGGTGCCGTCAAGGCATCGGTTGACGGCGCGTGGTTCCCGTGGACCACGAACGTCACGGCGGAGCTTCACGATCTGATATCCGCACTTTCGTTGCGGCTGGGGCCGATCGCGAGGGTTGCGTTCGACTGGAACACGATCAGTAGTGCGCAGCGACGTATCGACGAGGTCGACGGACTGGAAGTGCGGGGTCCGTACCCTGGCCAGCCCCACGATTTGATGTATCTCGACGATATCTATGGTCGTCAACTCGTTTTGATGATGATTCCGCCGTACACGGATCCGGACCGCGCGTACGAGGTCATGCGGCGGTTGGTGGATCCTGTCCGCAGCGAAACCTATCGGGTGCAGTGAGATCTTTCTGACGTGCGGGGGTCGAATCTCGCGATTCCTGAACATGCGTCCAGTTTGTCTGGTTTGATGGTTCTCGTAACCACGATCTCAGGCGCATTCCCTCAGGTCAGCGCTTGGGCGCGGCAGCTTGACTCCCTGCCGTGTCGTCGGTCCGGCATGTCCACCACCCTCCCACTGTGCGTGAGCGCCGGACCAGAGGAAGCCCCGCCCTCCCCACGGGGGTGGGGCTTCTACTCTGTTCGGGCTGAGCGGCGTTCGCATCGCCGAATCCGCCCGCTTGTTCGGCAGTTCGGGACGCCCTGGCCCGTAGCATCGCCACCGTGAACATTTCCCTACTCGGTGCGGCTGGGCTTCAGGACTGCGCCGACAGTGGAATGGACTGCATGGACGGTGTCGACGACGGGTGAAAACTGAACGGATGTCGTCGGACGAAAATTAACCACCTTGCGTGAGTGTTGTGGGGTGATT